>CALUPL010000012.1 GCA_944322635.1 uncultured Mailhella sp. | reverse complement strand
TCCATGTGCCGGTCACGCAGGACGGGAGACTCAACGCCAACAAAATTTATACGCGTCAGAGTCTGCGAAAACTGCAATCCGAACTTCCCGCCTATCTGCAAAGCCGAGGTTTTGCCATTGAACGAGGAGTGGAGCAGACGCCCGGTTCCGCCAAAAAGCATCTGGATACCCGAGAGTTCAAACAGCAGAAAGAGGAACTGGCACGTCTGGCGCAGGAAGCTGCTGTGCTGATGCGGGATTCTCTGCGGTCACTTGGGATTCTGGGGCAACGCGAAGAGGAATTGAAAAAGAGCATCGAAGCGTATGAGCGGCAGGCCGAGGAGGCGGAAAAAGTCCTTCGCCAGGACTCTTCCTTGCCGAAAGTCTCACTTTTCAATTTTCCGTCTGTGCTGGAAAAAGCCTCCTTTATTATTGAGGAGCTGAAAAAAGCGCTGGCCGTCAAGCATCTTGTCCAGACAGAGAAGGAAATCCTGAAACGGGAAGTGGACTTGCTGCGCAAAAAACAGACACGCCTTGAAGCGGAATACACGTCCCACAGGAAACAAAGCCATGAGGAACAAGAGGCGCTGGAATCTCAATTGAAGAAAATGAAGAGAGTCATGGCTGGCTATCGGGAATTTTTGCTTCTGCCGGAAATCAGACCGCTGCATCTTGAGTTTGTGGAGCGCAAGCGTGCCGAACAGCTTCAGCTCCAGGAAGAAGAACGGCAGCGGCAGGAGCAGGAAGCGCGGGACAGCGAGCGTCAGCAGGCAATGATCGGCCGTGGCACGAGGATGCGCTAAGGCGTCGGGGAGAAATCTTCGCACAGGCCGAAGATATAGCCCACTATGCTTCACTTCGTGAAGCGTGGGCGACCGTCCCGCTCGACCGGAAAGGCAAAAGACCAACTCGGGCATGGCCCCGACGAAACACAGGAGAACCATCATGCTCATCCCCTCTACACAGTTGAAGGAAATCAGACAAAATTTCACCAGACTCAAGCCCGCAGCCGTCACACTGACGTAAAACGAACCATGTCCATGAATGAGGCTGTTTTTGCCCTTGTTCCGACGCTAGCGCGGATGAAGGAGCGCGGTTTCGGCGCACAGAAAATTGTCGAGCGTCTGCATGTAAAAGGCATTGATGTGCCCCCGACCAAGTATCAGACCGAAGTCCGAGGGCAACGGGAAGGACTAAAAGCAAAGAAACAATCCTCCCTGCCTCCGAAATACGAACAGCGCTCCAGCTTCATTACTCCTGATATACCCGATGATGAACTCTGAACATAAATCCACTGAGAGGAGACAACCTTATGGCAGAAACTTACGGATATATTCGCGTATCCAGTACAGATCAGAACGAAAGCCGTCAGCGCATCGCCCTTGAGCGGCAAGCCATCCCGTCAGACCACATTTTCATGGACAAACTGTCGGGCAAGAATTTTCAGCGTCCACAGTATCAGGCCATGCTAAAAAAACTCGGGCCGGGCGACCAACTCTGTATTACGAGCATTGATCGGCTTGGCAGGAATTACGAGGAGATTCTGGAACAGTGGCGGATAATTACCAAGGAAAAACGCGTAGACATCCTTGTGCTAGATATGCCCCTGCTGGATACCCGGCGCGACAAAAACCTGCTCGGCACCTTCATTGCCGATCTTGTCTTGCAGGTGCTTTCCTTTGTGGCTCAGAACGAACGGGAGAATATTCGCAGCAGGCAGGCTCAGGGGATTGCGGCAGCCAAGCAAAGCGGTGTGCGGTTCGGGCACGCCCCCCGGCCGCTTCCCCCCAATTTTCCGGAAACATATACCTTATGGACAGAGGGAGCTATCTCGACATCGGAAGCGGCAAAACGCTCCGGCATGGCTCGTTCCACATTCCGCATTCGTGCGAAGTCATTCAAAAAAAAATGTCCATAATATGTCGATAAAGTGTACCTGACCGCCACCTGCGCGTTGATTATCATCAAGATGCTTGTAAGCTATAAAAAACACCTGGTCAAATCTCTTTGGAGAAAATTAACCAGCAAAAGGCATCCTGGCGACCAGGTACACTTAACCGCCACCTCCTCCGGGGTGGCAGGAAGTGGTGCGACTCGAAGATATTACAAGCGGAAGTCTTATTCTTGGCATTGATCCACATGAGGCAGTCACCATTGTGGCAGTCCAGTGGTACGGCAACGCCGTTCTGAATCTTACCTACAAAAACAGCCGGGGCGATCTTGGCAATCGTATCCTCTATCGTGAGGATGAAGGGCAACTATCGCTTCAGGACGCATCCTTACCGTGGAGTTTCGACGCAGACGGTGCAAAGCTCCGCCTCGCTTCGGAAGCATGGCGTATACACTACGCCCATCTCTTCGACCCGTATCTCGCCGTCCATACCTCTGATGTGGAGCCTCTTCCGCATCAGATTTCCGCCGTTTATCAGGAAATGCTGGGCCGACTGCCCCTGCGCTACGTTCTTGCGGACGATCCCGGCGCGGGCAAAACCATCATGACCGGCCTCTTCGTCAAGGAACTCCTTGCACGTGGTGACCTTAGACGCTGTCTTATCGTCAGCCCCGGCAGTCTTGCGGAACAGTGGCAGGACGAACTCTTCCAGAAATTCCATCTGCGCTTCGAGATCCTCACCAATGACCGTTTTGAATCCGCCGTTACGGGGAACGCCTTTAACGAAACGCCGCTGGCCATCGCCCGGCTCGACAAACTGGCCCGTAACGAAGCCATTCAGGAAAAACTGAAGGCTACGGACTGGGATCTTATCGTCTGCGACGAAGCCCACAAAATGTCAGCCACGGTCTGGGGCGGCGAAGTCAAAATGACGCGCCGCTTCCAGCTTGGCCGCCTGCTTTCCGGCATCACGCGACATATGCTTCTACTTACGGCAACCCCGCACAACGGCAAGGAAGAAGATTTTCAGCTCTTCCTCTCGCTGGTGGATCAGGATCGCTTCGGCGGCGTGGCCCGTACCGGCTCGCAGGCTATCGACATCTCCGATGTCATGCGCCGCCTTGTCAAAGAAGAACTACTCAAGTTCGACGGTTCGCCCCTCTTCCCTGAACGCCACGCCGTCACGGTGAACTACAGCCTTTCCCCCGAAGAAGCCGAACTCTACGAGGCTGTGACCGCCTACGTTCAGAACGAATTCAATCGCGCCGACAATCTGAACAACGAACGCCGCACCACCGTGGGCTTCGCGCTCACCGTGCTCCAACGGCGTCTCGCGTCTTCTCCCGAGGCCATCTATCAGTCTCTGCACCGCCGCCGCGAAAGACTGGAAAACCGTCTCAGTGAAGAGCGGCTCGGCCAGCGTGCCCGCGACTGGAACGAACTGCGTAATCTGAACCTTACGGACGAATTCGACGATGACGACCTGACTTCCGCCGAGCTGGAAGACGCCGAAGAACGCGTAGCTGACAAGGCAAGTGCCGCGACTACCATCACGGAACTGGAAGCGGAAATTGCCACGCTCAAAACGCTGGAAGCCAAGGCCAACGCCGTCCGCACCAGCGGCAGAGACCGCAAATGGGAAGAGCTTTCCTGCCTGCTGCAAGACGAAAAAGGAATGTTCGACGCAGAGGGGTTCCGAGAAAAGCTGATCATTTTTACCGAACACCGCGACACGCTCCGTTACCTCACGGACAAGATACGCTCTCTGCTCGGCAATGACGACGCCGTGGTGGTCATCTATGGTGGAATGCTGCGCGACGAGCGCCGCAAAGTGGAAGAACGCTTCAAGCAAGATAAGGAAGTTCGTATTCTTATCGCTACGGATGCTGCAGGCGAAGGCCTCAACCTTCAGCGTGCCCATCTCATGGTGAACTACGACCTGCCGTGGAACCCCAACCGTCTTGAACAACGTTTCGGCCGTATCCACCGTATCGGCCAGACGAAAACCTGCTGGCTCTGGAACCTAGTGGCTTCCGAAACACGCGAAGGCGCGGTGTTCCAGCGGCTTTTTGAAAAGCTGGAGCAGGAAAAAGAGGCACTGGGTGGCAAGGTCTTCGACATTCTCGGTAAAGTCTCGTTCAACAACCGTCCCCTACGCGAACTGCTTATCGAAGCCGTGCGCCACGGCAGTGACCCCGACGTGCAGGCCCGACTCAATCACGACATGGATATTGCCTTCGACCCGCAAGCACTGCTTCAGCTGCTGAAGGAACGCGCCCTTACCGAAGACGTGATGAACATCCGCACGGTCAGCGTCATCCGCGAGGAAATGGAGCGCATGGAGGCCCGCCGCCTCCAGCCGTATTTCATCGAGGCATTCTTTAAAGAAGCGTTCCGCGAACTGGGCGGCCGCATGTCGGCCCGCGAGAAAGGTCGCTGGGAGATACTCTCCGTTCCCTTCGCCATCCGCAATCGAGACCGGCAGATAGGTCATATCGAACCGGTGCTCAACCGCTACGAGCGCATCTGCTTCGACAAGGCCTATCGCAATCTGCCCGGCTCTGTACCTGCCGCGCTCATCTGTCCCGGGCATCCTCTGCTTGAAGCCATGATCGACACCATCCGCGAACGCTCTGGCGATCTGCTTAAACGCGGCGCCGTCCTTATCGACGACAGCGATCCCGGAGATTCCATGCGCCTCCTCTTCTACATTGAGCACGCTATTCAGGACGGCACTGCCCTGCCCGATGGTAGCCGCCGCGTCATCTCGCGCAATATCCATTTTGTAGAGATGGACGAACACGGCACAGCCGCAAACGCAGGCTATGCGCCGTACCTCGACTACCGCCCAGCCACACCTGAAGAGCTGGACGCCGTTCTTGCCCACGCCCACAAGCAGCCATGGCTGACGCGCGGCGTGGAAGATGCGGCCATCGGCTATGCCCTGGGCCATCTTATCCCCAAACATCTGAAAGACGTGCGCGAACGCCGCGAAATCATGATCGACAAGACGGAAAAGGCCGTGCGCGAACGTCTTACCACCGAGATTCGCTACTGGGATTACCGCGCCGGAGAGCTGAAACAACAAGAACAGGCCGGGAAGATCAGCAACAACCTGAACTCCCAAAAGGCCGCCCGCCGCGCCGAAGAACTGGCCGCCCGCCTGAAGCAGCGTACGGACGAATTAGCGGCAGAACGCCTGATTTCGGCTCAGCCGCCCGTGGTCATCGGCGGCGCGCTGGTCATTCCTGCCGGACTGCTGGCTAAACTCACGGGTCGTCCGCTTCTTGATGCATATTCTGGCCCCGGTGCGGATGTGCTTGCCCGCAAGGCTGTAGAGAAGGCCGCCATGCAGGCTGTGATGGACATCGAAAAACGCCTCGGATTCGCCCCACGCGACGTGAGCGCCGACAAGTGCGGCTACGACATCGAATCCGCCGTACCGGATGCACTCGGTAAAGGGGAATCCAGTCTGCGCTTTATCGAGGTGAAAGGGCGCACCGCCGGAGCCACCAGCATCAACATGACCTTCAACGAGATACGCACAGCTTTGAACCAGCCGGAGCAGTTCATTCTGGCTATCGTTGCAGTGGACGGCCCGCACACCCGCACGATCTACCTGAAAAAGCCTTTCCACAATCCCCCGGATTTTTCGGTGGAAAGCTCGAAGTTCAACATCGCCGCTCTTATCGAGAATGCGGAAAAGATATACGAGGGATAGTAAGTAGCATGGCTCAGATAAAAAAACTCATTGAAGTCGCGCTTCCGCTGGACGCCATCAACGCCGAATCCGCTCGGGAAAAATCCATCCGCCACGGGCACCCTTCTACTCTGCATTTATGGTGGGCTCGTCGTCCTCTGGCGGCAGCTCGAGCAGTACTTTGGGCTTCATTGGTGGATGACCCGTCTTCGCACCCGGAACTTTTTCCCACAGAAGAAGCGCAGGATGCAGAGCGTCAGCGCCTGCATGCCTTACTTGCCCGCCTGGTGAAATGGGAGAATTCCAACGACGAAGACCTGCTGAACGAAGCCCGCGCCGAAATAAGGAAATATATGGGCGAAGAGCCGTTGACCTTCCTTGACCCGTTTGCGGGCGGAGGCGCGATTCCCTTGGAGGCACAGCGCCTTGGGCTGGAAGCGCACGCCCACGACCTGAACCCCGTGGCCGTGATGATAAACAAGGCGATGATAGAGATTCCCCCGCGTTTTGCCGGGCAGTCTCCGGTGAATCCTGATGCCCAAACCAAACTGGGCAGTGACCGTTCGTGGCGCGGGGCCATAGGCCTTGCCGAAGACGTGCGCTATTACGGCGAATGGATGAAGCAGGAAGCTTTTCGCCGTATTGGTCACCTTTACCCCAAAGTGCAGATTCCTACCGAACAAGGGGGCGGCGAGGCTGCCGTTATCGCCTGGATCTGGGCGCGTACCGTGAAATGTCCGAACCCTGCCTGCGGCTGTGAAATGCCGCTGGCCAGATCTTTTGTGCTGTCGAAAAAGAAGGGGAAGGAAGCGTGGGTAGAGCCGCAATTTGAAGGCGGAAAAGTAACATATGTCGTACATCTTGAAGGTAAACCGAAAATAGAAGGGACCGTTAACCGCCAAGGAGCGGTGTGTCCATGCTGTGGTACTGCCGTACCTTTCAGCTATATCAGGGAGCAGGGCAAGGCAGGGGCCATGTCAGCCCAGATGATGGCTGTGGTGGCGGAAGGAAAAAACGAGAGAATTTATCTGTCGTCAGATAACATACAGGAGAATGTAGCTGCGATAATAGGGCCTGAAAAATACCCTGATGCGCTCCTTCCCAAAAATCCTCGGGACTTCAAGACTCCCAATTACGGACTACGTACATTTGCCGACCTTTTCACTTCCCGCCAGCTTACGGCCCTGACAACATTCAGTGATCTGGTGGCTGAAGCACAGGCAAAAGCTACACAGGACGCCCTAGACTCAGGTATGCAAGACGACGGCAAGGGACTGGATGAACGCGGATGCGGCGCAACAGCCTACGGCCAGGCCGTGGGTGTATACTTGGCATTTGCTGTAGATAAAGAAGCAGATATTTTATCATCAATAGCTTCTTGGTTACCTACTATTGGGGCAATAGCACATACATTTACTCGGCAAGCTATTCCTATGGTATGGGATTTCGCTGAAGGTAATCCTTTCAGCCATTCCTCGGGATGTTTTGATAATATGTTAAGCTGGGTTTTCAAGAGTCTCGTAGAATTTCCAGCAGCTATAACAGGAACAGCCATTCAGCATGATGCACAAACGGACTGCGGTCTGCGAAACCTCGTTATTTCTTCCGATCCGCCGTATTATGACAATATCGGCTATGCCGACCTTGCCGATTATTTCTATATCTGGATGCGGCGTTCGTTGAAGAGTACCTATCCTCGTCTTTTCCGCACCATGTTGGTGCCCAAGGCGGAAGAACTGGTGGCCAGCCCTTATCGCTTTGAGGGGAGTAAGGAAAAGGCTCGAGATTTTTTTGAGGGCGGTATGGTTCAGGCTTGCCGACAGTTCTACCGCTATGCGAGGGAAGACGTGCCCGTTACCATTTATTATGCCTACAAACAGAGCGAAAGCGGCGAAGACGATAATGCTTCGCAGGCTTCTACCGGCTGGGAAACCATGCTTTCTGCCATCATTAAAGCAGGCTTTGCCATTACCGGCACTTGGCCCATGCGGACAGAAAGAAGTAATCGTTCCAACGCGCTGGAAACAAACGCTCTTGCTTCATCCATCGTGCTGGTCTGCCGCAAACGGCCGGAAGAGACCCCTTCCTGCTCACGACGTTCCTTTATTGCTGAGCTCAAGCGCGAACTCCGCGCAGCCCTGAAGAAGCTGCAAACCAGCAACATCGCCCCAGTGGATATGGCGCAGGCCGCCATCGGTCCGGGTATGGGCGTGTATTCCCGCTACGCCAAGGTGATGGAGGCCGACGGCTCTGCCATGGGCGTCCGTACCGCTCTGCAGGTCATTAACGCCGAGCTCGACGCCTACTTTAGCGAACAGGACGGCGCGCTGGATGCCGAAAGCCGCTTCTGCGTCGATCTCTACACACAGTTCGCCTTCAATCATATGAAGTTCGGCGAGGCCGACGTGCTGGCTCGCGCCAAGAACACTTCTGTGGAGAAGCTGGCGTCCATGGGCCTCGTCTATGCCGAAAAGGGCGTCGTTCATCTGCTGGAACGCACCGAACTACCGGAACTCAAAGTCTCGCGCCTTACGGCGGATCGCTGTCTGTGGATGATCACGCAGTACCTTATTCAAAGCATGGATACTGGAGGCATCGAAGCATGCGCCCGGCTCGTGGTAGAATTTTCCGCCTCTGCCGAGCGTGCCCGCGACCTCGCCTACCGCCTCTTCTCCCTTGCCGAACGCAAAGGCTGGAATGCCGAGGCTTATGCCTATAATTCCTTTGTGGTCGCATGGCCCGACATCCAGCAGAAAGCCGCCGAACTGCGCGCCGCCCGTCGTACAGCCAAGCAGGGTTCTCTTATCTGACAAACGCCTGAGAGTGAGATATGTCTAACAATAACGAACTCGTTTTCAAAGGTTTCCGCCATCTCCTGAAGGCTTTTGCTCCCTATATCTGTGCAATACTCAAAATTGAGTACGGGACAGACTGGTGGCGTGTTGCGGTCATGGGCAAACTCTGGGATGAGCAGAAACGCGACCTCCCCGAAGACGGCCCTGAACAAAAGCTTGTCGACTCGCTGGACATCCAGCGTTGTCTTATCCTGTTTGACCTGTACTGGGGCGAAGTGTTCCGCAAACGCCTCTCCATTGACCACCGTACTTGGGCCAAGGAACTTGTGGGCGTGCGCAACAAGCTGGCCCACATCGGCGCGCAGGACTTCAACGACAGTGATACGTGGCGCGCACTCGATACCATGTCGCGCCTCTGCGAACAGATAGACCCGGAGCTCACGGAAGAGATACGCTCCCTACTCCGCGAGTCCCGCTACGGCTCTTCTGCTGGTTCCACCACGGTCACAGCGCAGGCTGTACAGGCCGCACCCAGCCCTGTCAAAGCAGAGGGGATGCTCACTGTGTCGCCGTCCGGGCTTCCCTGCTGGCGCGACGTTATCGAACCGCATCCCGACGTGGCGCAGGGCCGCTACCGCAATGCAGAGTTCGCCGCCGACCTAGCGCAGGTGTCACGTGGCGAAGGATCCTTTGAATACCGCGACCCAGTGGAATTTTTCGCCCGTACCTACGTTACCGAAGGCATGTCCGGCCTGCTGGTACAGGCTTTAAAGCGTGTTTCCGGCAAGGACGGCGAGCCCGTCATCCAGCTCAAAACGGCCTTCGGCGGAGGCAAGACCCATAGCATGCTCGCGCTGTATCATCTTCTGCGCGGCATGGTCTCGCTGGACAAGATTCCCACCGTGCGGCCCGTGCTGGAACGGGCCGGACTCGCCAGCCTACCGAAAGTCCACGCCGCCGTACTGGTCGGCACGGCCCTCGACCCCAGCCGCAGCAAGCGTCCTCAGAATCTGCCCGGCGTCACCATTAATACGCTGTGGGGCGAAATGGCCGCCCAGCTCGCACTTTCCGTCGGCGACCCAAAACTGTACGACTTCGTGAAAGAGGCCGACAAGAAGGGCATCTCGCCCGGCTCGGAATCGCTCAAAAATCTTTTCGACGCCTGCGGCCCCTGCCTCATCCTCATGGACGAACTCGTGGCTTACGCCAAGCGCATTTATGGCGTGAACGGTCTGCCAGCCGGATCTTTCGACAATTTCATTACCTTTATTCAGGAAATAACAGAAGCCGCCCGCGCCAGCCGCAACAGTCTGGTGGTGGCCTCCATCCCGGAATCAGATATCGAGGTGGGTGGGGAAGCTGGTAAAACCGCTCTGGAAGCCATTGAGCATACCTTTGGGCGCATGGAAGCCATCTGGAAGCCCGTGGCTGCCAACGAAGGTTTTGAAGTGGTTCGCCGCAGGCTTTTTTTGGATTGCAAAAATCCTTCCGCACGCGAAATGGTATGCAGCCATTTCAGCGCCATGTACCGGGAAAATCCAACTGATTTTCCTCTGGAAGTCAGAGAAGTGGAGTACAGGAACCGCCTGCTGGCCTGTTATCCCATCCACCCGGAAGTATTTGACCGTTTGTATGAAGACTGGGCCACGCTGGAGCGTTTTCAGCGCACACGCGGCGTGCTGCGCCTGATGGCCGCCGTCATTCATGAATTGTGGATGGGCAGCGATGCGGGGCTGTTAATCATGCCCGGTTCCCTGCCTCTGGACGTGTCAGCCGTGCGCGACGAGCTGACGCGTCATCTGCCGGAAGGCTGGAACAGCCTTGTGGACAGAGAAGTAGACGGCAAGCGCTCCATTCCCTGGCAGCAAGATAAAAATGTTCTTCGCTACGGCAAGACTCTGGCCTCACGGCGAGTAGCCAGAACCATCATGTTGGGCAGCGCCCCTACAGTGAGGCAACAGAACGTGCGCGGCATAGAAGCCTCACGCATACGACTCGGTGTGGTGCAGCCCGGCGAGCAGATTGCCGTGTTCAATGATGCGCTCGGTTCTTTGCAAAACAGCCTTGCTTACCTGTACACGAACCCTTCAGGGGATCGGTTTTGGTATGATACCAGGCCGACGCTACGAAAGACGGTAGAGGATCGTGCGACACAGTTCTCGGCTTCTGAAGTGGAATATGAGATAGAACGCCGCATGAAAAAATTGCGGCTGGAACCTCCATTTAAAGGCATACATATTTGCCCTGCTTCCTCATTGGACGTGCCTGACGACCAGACAGTCCGCTTAGTAATACTCAGCCCCAGCGAGACAGTGACGACTTCATCTCATGCCTGCCCAGCCTTGGACGTTGCTGAAAAAATTTGGGAAGGAAGGGGGAATTCTCCTCGAATTTTCCGCAATATGCTGGTCTTTCTTGCTCCTGACCAAACATCCATGTCGGCATTGGAACAGGAAACCCGTCGCTATCTGGCGTGGCAGTCCATTAAAAATGACAGTCAGGACTTAAACCTTGATGCTGCACAAAACAGAGAGACGGAAAACAGCCTCAAGCGCAGTGATGAGACTGTTGATCTACGATTGAACGAAACATGGTGCTGGCTTCTGACTCCGGCCATTACTCGCTCTGACATGAAAAATGTGGAATGGGAAAAAACAAGGCTCAGCGGCGCTATAGAGGGAATTATAAGCCGGGCCGGCAAAAAGCTGCTGGAAAATGAAACTGTAATAGACAAGTGGGCTCCTGCGCTTCTACTGATGGAGTTGGACAGCCTACTTTGGAAAGATGCAGACAGCCTGCAAATAAAAAAATTATGGGAGTATCTCTGCACCTACTGCTATCTGCCGCGTCTTTCCGATTACAGCGTACTTGAAAAGGCCATCCATGAAGGTGTGCAGGAAGAAGATTACTTTGCCTATGCAGCTGGCGTAAGTGAAGGGCGGTTTATAGATTTGAAATATGCCCAAAAGGCGTCTATAGATCGCAGTGGCTTCATAGTTCGTAAAAGTGCAGCAAAGAAGCAACTCGAACTGGAACATATACAAAATAATCCATCACCTTCTGGATCTGTTACTGATGCGGGAGTTTCGAATCCTCATCCTTCCGTGCAACGGGAAGGCGGGACACCTTTGACTGCGGAGCGGACGGGCACAGAGCCCTCCACCTCTCCATCGCCCCTGTCTACGCCCAAAAGTATGCGATTTTTCCTCTCCGCACCCTTGGACGATACCCGCGTTAATCGAGACGTACAACGTATTCTCGAAGAAGTTATTTCTCAGCTTACAGCAGACAATGGGGTTACGTTGAGCCTGCGGCTTGAAGTGGAAGCCAGTGCCTCAAAAGGCTTCTCACAAGAGACAATCCGCGTAGTGTCCGAGAATTGTCGGACATTAAAAATCAAAGACTTTGGCTTTGAGGAAGAGTAACTTTGCTTAATGCTGATACTTCAGCGTTCAACGGCGTCCTAAGAAATTTTTTGAACTATTTTAATTTTTTAGGTATTTTTGTAGGTATTATCTTTCTATACAGATAAAAATATTTTTAATTTTAGTATGTTATAATTTAAAAAATATCCCGTTGGTGACACCATTTGACATGATGAGTCCCGTGAATTTCACGGGGCTCTTTTTGTTTAAGTCGCGTTTGAAAAGAAGCCTTAAAATAAAAAGCGACGTGACCGAAGGCCATGCCGCTTTTCATAAAACGCTCTCTCATACCGAGAGCTGGATATCTTTAGAAGGGAATGTCATCCATGGTGCTCGCTTCCGAAGGGAAGGCCGGTCCCAGATCCTCATAGTTGTCCTGCTGCTGGGGAGCGCGACTCTTCGGGGCCGCCTGTCGGGGGGCCTGAGCGGGACGCGGCGCAGACTGGCGGGGAGCATATCCCATACCGTCGCCGTCGGCCGGAGCGCCTCCGTTGCGACGGTCAAGAAACTGTACGCGATCGGCACGGATTTCCGTGGTGTAGCGATCCTGACCGTTCTGATCCTGCCACTTGCGCGTAGAAAGCTTGCCCTCCACATATACCAGACTGCCCTTGCGCAGATACTGATTGCAGTTCTCCGCAGCACGCTGGAACACCACAACGCGATGCCACTCCGTGCGCTCCACACGGTTGCCGTCCCTGTCGGTGTACGATTCATCCGTCGCGACGCGCAGCGTGGCCACGGGAGAACCGCTCTGAGTATAGCGCAGTTCAGGGTCAGCGCCGAGATGACCTATGATCATGACTTTATTCAGCATGGAAAAGAATCCTCTTTACAGTGTGGATACTCGCGGCAAACGAAAAAAGAACCGCGCTCATAACAATATCAACATAGACCGAATACCCATGGAACACAAGAAAAAACCTTCCTCTTGGCTCCCGAACCGACACTCCCGGAGAGAAAAATCAGCCTCACCGACTCCAGAATTTTCGCCATGTTCTGTTCCCGACACCCTGCTTGCCTTTCCTCCGGCGCATGTTTCCCCGGACAAAGCCTGTTTTGTTTCTTTTTCAGAAAAAAGTACAAATTCTGCACCTGTTCAGCGAAAAAGTCCTTTCATGCATCTTTGTTTTACATGTTTGTCACAAGTCTTTTTTCATAAACAGCAGGAAAAAACCGCTAAAAAATGCACGTTTTCCCCCTTGTCGGGGCTTGACGATAAGGCCGTACAATGCCAGAGTTTGCCGAAAGTGTATGCGTTCCTGCTGAAAAGACATCCGGCAGGTATGAGGGCTCCCGACCTGAGGGCCGGCCCCATATACACGAAATTCAAATCGTGTACGCTGTCAGGAGATGTGTACCATGGAAAAGAAAAATCTGGACTGGGCCAATCTGAGCTTTAGCTACATCAAGACCGATAAACGCTTCGTGGCCAACTACAAGAACGGAGCCTGGGATGAAGGTCAGCTTACCGATGACGATAAGGTCGTCATTACCGAATGCGCCGGCGTGCTCCAGTATTCTCAGTCCTGCTTTGAAGGCCTGAAGGCCTATACCACAGAAGACGGCCATGTGGTCTGCTTCCGCCCCGATCTCAACGGTCAGCGCATGGAAGACTCCTGCCGTCGTCTGGAAATGCCGGTGTTCCCTGCCGACCGCTTTGTTGAGGCCGTTGTGGAAACCGTGCGCGCCAACCTCGCCTGGGTTCCCCCCTACGGCTCCGGTGCCACGCTGTACATCCGCCCCTACATGTTCGCCAGCTCCGCAGTCATCGGCGTGAAGCCTGCCGACGAATATCAGTTCCGCATTCTCGTCACTCCCGTCGGCCCCTACTTCAAGGGCGGCGCCAAGCCCATCACCATTCGCGTGAGCGACTTCGACCGCGCCGCGCCTCGCGGCACCGGCAACATCAAGGCCGGCCTCAACTACGCCATGAGCCTCCATCCCATCATGGACGCCCATCGTCAGGGTTATGCCGAAAACATGTACCTCGATCCTGCCACCCGCACCAAGGTTGAGGAAACCGGCGGCGCCAACTTCATCTTCATCACAAAGGACGGCAAGCTGGTCACTCCCAAGAGCGACAGCATTCTGCCTTCCATTACCCGCCGTTCTCTGCTCTACGTTGCCCAGCACTATCTGAACATGGAAGTGGAAGAACGTGAAGTTCCTCTGACCGAAGTACCCTCCTTCGCGGAAGTCGGTCTCTGCGGCACCGCCGCCGTCATTTCTCCCGTGGGCAAAATCGTCAACCACGACGAAGAAATCTGCGTACCTTCCGGCATGGACACCATGGGCCCCGTGCTCACCAAGCTGTACGACACCCTCACCGGCATTCAGATGGGCCGCATCGAAGCTCCCGAAGGCTGGATCAAGCGCATTGCCTAAATGTCTTTTCTGAGCCGGACTCGATTCCGGCAATAAAAGGCAGGCGGAAACTCTCATCGAGCGTTTCCGCAGATTGAAAAAGGCCGCCCCGCTTCATGCAGGGCGGCCTTTTTCATACCTTTTTCATACATGTTCAAAGCTCACAGAAAAATTCCAGACTTTCTCCGGCAGGCCCGCAGCAGAATCCGTTGCGGAAACGGAAATGACGGCCGTTCTGTCCATCCTCTTCGGCATCGACATCGGCAGCCGGGCGAACGAGCCTGCATCCGGCCTTCACGCAGCGCTCCAGCACATCGTCAACGTCTTCAGGATGCTCCAGACCGACGGCAATGTGGGAAAAAGTGCCTGTTCCGGCACCTTCAGCGCCGTACACTATTTCGAGAATGCTGTTTCCGAAGTCCAGCATGGTAATATGCCTGGGCCCGCTGCTCCATGTCCGCACAAGCGGCAACTCCAGAACATTTCTATAAAAACTTACCGTTCTTTCGTAAATGTCACGATCGGTCACGGCCATGGCCACATGATGCAGTCGCATACCCTTCATGTTTTCGCCCCCTCCGATTCTGCAGCATCAGCGCAATACGGAACGAAATGAGTGAAGTTTGTAAAACTCATCAACATAGGCAAACTGCTCCTGCATGATTTCCACCCTGCGGGGCAGATAGTCGCTGTAGCTCTGATGCCTGATGATTTCCGCCACGGGAGAAGCCAGAAGGTTACTCTCCTTCTCCAGCCAGAGCGCTTTTTCCAGTGTTGCTTCCGATCGGGAGCTTTGCTCCATCTCGTGCCAGTCTCCGGCGGCAAGACGCAGCGTTCTGCACAGCACTCTAAGCGAATACAGATTGCCGTAAACATCAATGTCTCTTTCATCCTGAAGAATGAAAAGCCGGGAATCCTCCCAGTTCGACCATGTACGGCAAAAGGAATCTACGGACTCTCTAAGCTGCTCAGGCGAATGCAGTCCGCTCATGACGCCGATCACACCCTTTTCTATGGTGATGCGGGCCTCTTTGACGTAGCGCTCCTCCCAGTCGGCTCCCGCGGCATTGCGAACGCCCGACGCTTGGGCCGTAGCCCGCGCCTCCCATGGAACGAAAAGGGTCGGCCCCAAAAGAGAGACAAGAACAAACACAACAACGCATATGCTTTTCATAAAAAACCCGGACTGGCATGATAGATGTTTCCTCTATAACGCAAATCAGCCATGCCGACAAGATGAAAGCAAAAATGTCCCATTCTGCGAGTCGGCAGCCTTCGAAGGCTCATCTTCGTTCACTGCCGGCCCTCACATCGGAAAACGCCGGGGTTGACAGAAGCACATCTGCCGACTTTAATGACCTTCCTTTCACGCAAGCCTCTATAACGGCAGGAAAAGGATTCTTTCATGCGTTGTTCTCGAAACGTAATTTTTCTTTTTGGATTTCTGGCCCTTACCCTTTCCGGATGCGCAACCGGCACACATCGCTCTCCATCCGTGGTCGCAGCTGACCGTTCCGCTTCCACAATCGGATATTCCAGTCCGTCCCCGTCAAGGCACGACATCTGGCAGAGTCTTTCCGCAAAGCTTCAGCGGGACGGACTGGACGCCGCCAGAACAAACGCTCTGTTCGCCGGCCTTGACTTGCCTCCTTCTTCCGTTCCCATGGGCATCAAGGTCAGGGAACTTTACACGAACAAATTTCTTCCCCGCCCCAAGACGCGCCCCCAAAAGGCCTTTCAAACAAAACTCGGAATTCCCGGTCCGTGGTTCAAGGGAGTCGTCACCACGGCCAACGCAAAAAAATGCAGGGATTTCATCGACGAACATGCCGTAGCCTTTGCCAGAGCGGAACTGAACTACGGTGTTCCCTCGGAAGTGGCAGCGGCCCTGCTTTTTGTCGAAACCCGTCTCGGCGGCTATCTCGGCAAGCACAACGCCTTTTACATGCTCGCCAGCATGTCCGTCACCAGAGATCCCGCCGACATTCCGGAATACATGGCAAAACTTCCGGGTGCCGAACGGCAGATTCCCTGGATACGGGAAAAGATGGCCGTCAAGGCAGACTGGGCCTATAAGGAACTCAAGGCTCTCCTCACATACTGCTATGCCAACGGCATTGATCCGCTCAAGGTCAAGGGATCCGTTTATGGTGCCGTGGGTCTGTGTCAGTTCATGCCGAGCAACATTTCCCGCTACGGCGTGGACGGCAACGCCGACGGAGTCATCGACCTGTTTACCGTTGACGATGCCGTGGCCAGCCTGAGCAACTACTTGCACCGCAACGGCTGGAAATCCGGCATGAGCGTATCCCAGCAGACCAGAGTTCTGCGCTCCTACAACGCGATGGACATTTACGCCCACACCATACTGGCACTGGCAAAATCCATACGCAGGCTCAATTGACAGGCCCGTTCTCACCGAACCAGTACCATGGAACCACAAAAAAGAAGATCATGCTGAAACTGTCGGCAGGGTAAGAAGGTCGCTTTCTCGGCTTCTTCTGCCACTGCTGCACGAAAAAAGCGCTGCCGGAGTATGTCCGACAGCGCTTTTTTCACGACAGAGAAGAAGTTACAGAGATTCCTTCTTTACTTCGGAAAAAGGTCTGAGAACCGTTGACTCCGCCATGACCTTGCGGGCCGCGCCGTACAGTCTGTCCAGGGCTTTCTCGGCAATCATGCGTTCCTGCATGGCGGTAATCACGCCCGCTTCCCATATGGTCTTGCGCAGATCCTCGTAATTCTGCCCCGTGCCCCTGGTCATGGCACGCACGGCATCCTCGGCTTCCCTGCCGCTCACATGAATTCCCTCGCGCTCGGCCAGAGCCAGAAGAAAGGTATGTCCCTTGGCTTTCTTGCGCGCGAACTCCATGGATTCTTCACGCATATGCTCCAGAGTCTCGCGGATGGTCTGCTCATCGGCGTGCTGCTTTTTCAAATAATGCTCGGCATCTCTCTGATGCTCGCGGTAAAAACGCATGACAAGGCTCTCCGGCAGCGGAAAATCCTGTCCGGCAAGCTGTTCTTCCATAAGCACGGACTTCCCTTCGCTCTGAATACGACGCATATGAGTGGCAAAGGTCTGCTGCCATACCTCCTGCTTCAGGGCATCGAACGTGGCAAAACCGAGCTTCTGCGCCGTTTCGTCGGTAAGCGGAGGCAGGACCTCGCGCTGTATGCGCCTCAGCACGACGTCAAGCTGAACTTCCCGCCCTCGAAGAACAGGGTCGGGATAATTGTCAGGACAGATCATGACGCCTTGCCCCTCTTCTCCCACATTCAGCGCACGAACGATGGGATCCATTTCCGGCACCTTTTCTCCGGGCTTCACGGGAATCAGCTGCATGCGGAAGTTGTCAGCCGTCATGCCGGGCAGAGCCTTGCCGTCCACAGTTCCCCGCACATCCACGGTAAGAAGGTCATGGTCTTCGGGCTTGCGGTCGGTAATGTCCACATATCGGGCAAGACGCCGCAGGGCCTGATCAAGCATGGCATTCAGCGCATCTTCCGAGGGAGCGGGATCGGGAACCGTCACGGAAAGCGTTTCGAGATCCGGCAGTTTCACCTCCGGCAACACGTCAAAGGAGGAAGAAAACGAAAAGCTCTCCCCCTCCACGGCAGGCTTGCCGTGATACTGTGAAGGACACAGCGGACGGATACCTTCCTTTTTAAGAATTTCCATCATGTTGTCGTCGGCCAGAATTTCCGTGGCATCGGCCGCCACGCGGGAACCGAAACGACTCTTGATAACATTCACGGGAATCTTGCCCACGCGGAACCCAGGAAGATTCATGCCCTTGCCGATGGCCTTTGCGGCGCGTTCAAACGCTTTCTTCACTTCGTCGGCGCTGCAGGTCACGGCAAGTCTGACCGACGTTTGAGACGTTTTTTCTATACTGTATTCCATGAAAAACTCCTCTTTTCGGTTCCTCAGGGACGAAAAACCTTTTTCATGAGCTCATTCAGCGCACGCTCTTCCAACATGGCCGCACGCAGCTCAAACAGCTCACCCGTACGGGCAAGTCCCTGCCTGTAGCTCTCCACGTCCATGTTCTTTCTCGCCGCGCGCACGGAAAGCACTCTTTCATACTCTTCCTCAGGAACACTTATTCCCGCAACTCGCGCCCACCCCAGAAGAAGCGCACGGGCTCTGGCCTTGCCCCGGGCCGTTTCTCCGGCTTCCGACTTCATGACGGCCAGAGTCTCCTTCAACTTGTCCACAGAATCAAACTGATGCTGCAGGTACTGGCGGGAGCGATGCAGAGCCTCGCGCTGACACTGCTGAACGAGCGCCCGAGGAGCCTCAAAGCCTTCCAGATTCTCCAGTCTGTTCTGAAGCGACTTCTTTCCCTCCGAATACTTATGCACCCTGTCCATTTCCAGCGCACGGGCATGTGCGGAGGCAGAAAGTGCCCCGGCATCACGAAAACCGAGTTTCTTCGCCACGTCGTCCGTAAGAACGGGCAGTGTTTCCCGCTCGATCCCTCGAAGGGTTACAACAAGGTCGATGTCCCTCCCCCGCATGGAAGGGTCGGGGTAATTATCGGGACAAACCGTTGTGCCCGTGCCGGTTTCTCCGACCAGAAGACCGCGGACCACGGGATCAAGATCAGGCGTTTTTTCTCCGGGCCGAGGCGGCATGAGGCGCATACGACAGGAACCCGTGTTCATGCCTGCCACAACTCGTCCGTCCATCTTTCCCGTTACCTCTATCTGCACGATGTCGCCGTCCTGAGGGTGACCTTCGGTCACGGCAACTCTCTCTGCCGCCCGCCCGAGAATATCGCGCATAAAAAGAGATTCCTGCACGGGATCCGCCTGCGGCGCCTCTTCGAGAACATGAATGGCCTCCAGATCCGGCAGATTCCCTTCCTCCAGCACACAGAACTCCACGCTGAAAGCAAAATCCTGTCCGCGTCTGGCCCTGTCCCCCTCATACCTGAGTCCGGCCGCAGGCACCAGAGACTCTTCGGCAAGAGCCCTGTCTATGCCCCGGCTGACCAGGGCATCCGTAGCGGCATCGGATATCTGCTGAAAGAAACGCTTTTCCAGAATTTCAAGCGGTGCCTTACCCGGACGAAAACCGGCCATGCGGAAAGCCCCTCCGAACGGCAGCGCAGCCTTTTTCCACTCTGCAAGCACTTCCTGCGATGAAAAGGTAATTTTCAACCGGCGCAGGCCGCCGTCCTCACTGTCCAACTGATATTCCATAATCAAAACCCGAGTCGTTGTTGGTTCACAGTTACGGGCCTCGTCAAACGCCGTTTCTCTCCGACCTTCTCCTGCCCGCTCTGCCTTTCGGCATCGGCCGCATCAGACAGGAACGCATCACGCTTCCGCAGACGGCCCCATGACAAGTTCCACGCAGCCCGTTTTCTCATCCACCCTCTCTCCAATCACGATCAGACCTCTTTTCCGATAAAAGGACACGGCCCGCTCGTTGTCACGATACACGCTGAGTGTCAGATCGGGATGCATTCTTTTCGCAATGCGGAACATTCTGCTCCCGAGTCCCTTTCCCTGGGCACGTGGGGAAACAAAGAGAGCGGCAAGAAACGTATCCACAAAGGCAAGGAAAGCATCTATCTCTCCGGTTGCATCATCTATATGAAGAACAATTTCATCGCTTACGGGAAGATACAGAGTGCGCATGTCTTCAACCGAAGCCTCCCAGAAGGCCCGGGGAATAAACTTGTGAGCCTCCACGGAAGCCTCAAACCACACGCGCACCACTTCTTCCGTATCGTCATTGCGGAAAGAACGTATCATGCTGCCTCCGCGCCGATATTGTAACATAACCCCCGGAAAGGCAAGGCACTGCACACGTGTCCCGCTTGCACTAGCCCTTCGCTCGTGTCATTCTGCCCTCGCGACGCGGAAGAGCACAGGTCGGAATACGGCATGCTGTTCCGCACAAGGCTTTGCCTCTGCCGCACTCCGCCTTCCCGAAATCTTTCTTGCCGACAGGGACTGCGGGAACCGGTCACGGCACAACGCCCCGAACCGTCAGTCGGCTTCCGGGCTGCCATTTGCGCATCATTAAAAAAGGAAATGAACTAAAAAAGGAAATGAACTTTTCCCGACAACGCTCATACGAGGTGCATTCATGAATATCGTTGCTTCCGGGGCCGCGGCCCTCATTCTTACACTTTCCTTCTCTGCCCTTCCCGCATCCGCCATGCCCGGAGCCGGGGGAAACTCGACGGTCCATGCCTCCGATCCTGCGGAGCGCTTCAATCAGATGGACACGAACCATGACGGCAATCTTTCCTGGGAAGAACTTTCCGCCGCACGACCGAACTTGAGCCGCAACGCCTTCGACATCATAGACACCAAACATGACGGCAGCATCTGCCTTGACGAATGGAAGGCCTTTTCCGCAGGACACGGCGGCTCCATGCCCGACATGAGTGAAATGATGAAGGGCATGCGTGGTGCCGGCGACCGTGGAACAGGCATGTCCCCGGAAGGCGGAATGCCTCTCATCATGCCTCCCTCCCAGAGAAATACCGAGGTCACCATGCCTGAAAAAAACGTGAAGACCGGTACGGGAATCCCGCTCATCATGCCTCCGGCGGAGAAGAAGTAACATGAAGGACTCCACCATTCTCATTCATGCCGGGCGCGCGCCTCTGCGAGTCGGCGGCCCCGTCAACATGCCGGTGCACAGGGCCTCCACCATAGTTTCCCCCACGCTGGAGGAATTCGACGCCAACGAGGCCGGAGACGCCAAATTCCGCAACGTCTGCTACGGAGCCTTGGGCACGGAAAACGCCTTTGCTCTGTGCGAGGCCGTCAATGAGCTGGAACAGGGAGCCGGATCCATGGTGACGAGTTCGGGCCTGGCCGCGTGCACGCAGTCGCTTCTCGCCTTCGTCGGGGCGGGCGATCATGTGCTCATGCCCGACAGCGTCTATGGGCCTCAGAGAATGTTCTGTGAAACCATTCTGCGCCGCTACGGCGTGGAAACAACGTTTTACGATCCGCGCATCGGCGCAGACATAGACATTCTCATCAAGGCCAATACGAGAGTCGTCTATACGGAAGCTCCCGGATCCCTCACCTTTGAAATGCAGGACATTCCCGCCATAGTGGAGGCCGCTCACGCACACAGTGCCATCGTCATCATGGACAACACCTGGGCGGGCCCGCTCTATTTCAAGCCCCTCTCTGTAGGCGTGGACATATGTGTAGAAGCGGCAACCAAGTACATTGCCGGTCATTCCGATCTTGTCATGGGCATCATCACGGCACGAACGGAAGAGCTATACCGTCGCATGCGCTCCTTCTGCGTGCAGATGGGAGAAATAGCCTCTCCCGACGACTGCTATATGGCCCTCCGCGGACTACGCACCATGAAGGTCCGCATGCAGACACAGTTTGCGCAGGCACTGGAACTGGCGCGCTGGCTGAAAACGCGCCCGGAAGTGGTTCAGGTGCTCTATCCTCCGCTGGAAGGAGATCCGGGGCACGACCTTTGGGCACGCGACTTTACGGGAGGAGGCTCGATTTTCTCCATAGTTCTGCCCAAAACGGACAAAAAAGCCGTGGCCGCCATGCTCAACGGATACAAAATGTTCTGCATCGGCGCAAGCTGGGGCGGATACGACAGTCTGGTGGAGCACTGCCACCCGCAGCGTACGGCGCTGAACCGTACTGCTCCCGCATGGAACGACGACAACTGTACTCTTGTACGCTATGCCGTAGGTCTGGAAGACGTGGAGGACCTCAAGGCAGACCTGGAAGAAGGCTTCGTCAGACTGCGGGCCGCTCTCGCCTGAGCTGTCCCGGAAAATTCCGCTTGTACGAGACAATCAGGCCCGGCACAAAAACGGAAAAAGCCTTTTCCGTCCATTGACAAAGTCAAGAACCGTTCCTATTTTTACCGAAACCACTTTTCTGGAGATATACATGATCAATCTTTCCGACGCTGCCCGTCAGGAGCTTGAGGCTTTCTTCGCCGACAAGCCCAGAACCGGCATCCGCATCTACCTGGCCCCCGGCGGCTGAAGCGGTCCCCGTCTTGCCCTGGCTCTGGACGAGCCTAACGACAATGATCAGGCCTTCGAAGTCAACGGATTCACGTTCTGTCTGGAAAAATCGCTGCTGGAACGCATCGGCGGCGTAAAAATCGACGTAAGCTACATGGGCTTCATCGTCGAACCTGAGCTTCCGCTTCAGGGCGGGAGCAGCTGCGGTTCCTGCGGCAGCTCCTGCGGCAGTCACTAACAAGAGTCCGCTTCGAGGTTTAGGGAAGCCCTGCTTCCCCATATACCACCCTTACCACAACGGAGCATCCAAGTGTTTACTCTCACCGAAAGCGCCCGCACCGAACTTGACGCCTTCTTCGCCGACAAGGAAAAATCTGCCATTCGTCTGTATCTCGCCCCCGGCGGATGCAGCGGTCCCCGCATAGGCCTTGCGCTTGACGAACCCAATGAACAGGATTTCGTCACCGAGCAGGACGGTTACACCTTCTGTGCGACGAAGGAACTGTGGGCCACCATCGGTGGAGCCACTGTTGACGCAAGCCCCATGGGCTTCCTCGTCACTCCCGAAATTCCGCTGCCCAACATGGGGGGAGGATGCGGCTGCTCCAGCTGCGGTACCGGTACCTGTGGCGGCTGTCACCACTAAAACTCTCAGCGATTCCGAAGCGTTGTCGCCAAACGGGCTTTCCGTTGCAAGTTTTAAAACAAAAAATGTTGCGGAAATCAAAGTCCCTGACGACAAACGACGCGTAATGTCTGTTGAATCATAACGCGAGAAAGAACTGGTTTCGAGATCATATTCGGGCCGCCGTGCTTCAGGCATGGCGGCCTTTTTGCCACTTCGAAGGCTCCTTTTACGCATATTTTAAGGCCTCCCGGCCTACGTATTCCGCCCCTGCTTTAACCGAATAAAATCATTCACAAATCGGTACGGCCTTTTCATGTCACGGCAACTCAAGGAGAATCGCCATGTTTCCATTCTGGAAAATGACTCCCGGTGGAAATCCCACCATCCTTTTTAAAGCCGAGGATATCCTCCCCGCCAGCCGAGCCATGGTAGCCAATGCTGTTATGAGTGATCAGCATATCGGGGGGGAACAGACGGGCTATGTCCGTTTTGAGGGAACACCTCGTCTGGACATGATGGGTGGAGAATTCTGCCTCAACGCCACGCGCTGCTTTGCCTTGCTTCTTGCGGAAAAAGGACTTCTTCATCGCGGGGAGGACAACGCCCTCTGTGGATCTGTGGAAGTATCCGGTGTTCCCGATACCGTATCCGTACGCGTCGTTTTCCGCGACCACGCTCTTCCTTTTGCCGAAGCCTGTCTGAATTTTTCCTCACTTCCCGAACCGGAACGCTTCCCCGGAAATGTATTTCTGGTACGTGTTCCCGGCATCGCCCACATCATCCAGTCAGGCGAATGCCCTCCGGCGACAACACTGCCTTCCTTTTGTGAGCACCAGCGCCTGAGCTGCGCCGTTGCTGCCGAGGAAGCCGTCGGTCATTTATGGCTGAAGGAAGGTTCTGCTTCTGAAACAACCCGAGAGGCCGAACTTCACCCCGTCGTCTGGGTAAGGGACACACAAACATTGTGTCGGGAAAGTGCCTGCGGTTCCGGCACGCTTGCCTCGGCCCTTTTTCTTCACGCCATTACGGGAACCGAGCACTTCCGCATCACTCAGCCCAGCGGATGTGCTCTTTCCGTACGCATGGAACAACGAAACAACGGATGGCACGTATGGGTGGGCGGCCCGGTGCGCATGACGGCACAGGGTGAAACCGATCTTACCGGCATTCTCTGAACATCCCCTCCATCCTGTAAAAAAGCTTGTGCCGAGGCCTTCTCCCTTCGCTCGGCAGCCTTAACAAGACGCCGCATTTTTTCTGACGCGACATTCTCCGGTCGGCCTCACCTGCACAAAAAAGCCCCCGCCATTCACACTTTGTAACAGTTGCGCCCTCTGTTTTCCCTTGCCAAGTCGGGCAGGATGATTAGAATTAATACCATGGTGTTCAACACTTCATCCTGACGAGGTTTTCTCCATGCACTGCCCCAACTGCCACGCCAGCATTCCCGACGACAGCAAATCCTGCCCCAACTGCGGTCAGCCCGTCATTCACGTTCGAGAGGTCGTGGATGCGGAACTTGTGGATCATCCCCACAGCGAACGTCAGCAGGGCGGTTTTCATCAGCGTGTCGTCTTCATGCAGTCAAACGGCAGTCAGCTTCTTCCTTCCTGCCAGACGGGCATCATCACCCTGGCGCTGGCCTTTGCCATGGGGCTGAAATTCGGACTTCTGGCGTGCATCGGCTTTCTGGTCTTCGCCGGCATAGCCCGGGTAATCACCTTTGCCGTCAACATACAGCTGGCCATGATGGGGCGCTCCGTCAATCCTCTCATACTTCAGATATTTTCCTGGTTCTGCTGCTGGTCCATCGTGGCCTGGCTGGCCTCCTAGCGCCGCTCGGATTCCGCCTCTCTTCGCGCCCTTTTCCGGGCTTTCTCCATGCGTCAAAAACGCATCTTGAATGCCGAAAGGCAACATACTGCTTTCTCTGTGCTTCTGCGGCATTGTTCCATCTGGCTGAATTCCGCCTTTTCATTTCCTTTGTCTTCTGCTACCCCCCTTTCATGAATCATACTTTTCCCTCTCTCAGCTCTCCGGGCGAAGCAGATGTGCTGTTTCTCGATCTCGACGGCACGCTTACCGATCCTTCGGAAGGCATCACGAAAGCCGTCATGTATTCCCTGGAATTCTTCGGCATTCATGAAGACGATCCTCAAAAGCTCTATCCCTTCATAGGCCCGCCGCTGTACGACTCCTTCATGCAGCATTACGGTTTCGATCTGCCCACGGCCCGCAAGGCGGTGGAACATTTTCAGGAATACTACTCCCGGCAGGGCATGTACGAAAATGTTCCCTATCCCGGCATACGGGAACTTCTCTATGCGTGGCAGCGTGACGGACGAAAACTTGTGCTGGCCACGTCCAAGCCGGAAGAGTTTGCCGTGCGCATTCTGGAACGTTTCGGCATGGCCGGAGCATTTACGCTCATGGAGGGAGGCGACGCCGCCGAGGCCCGCGTGGAAAAAAAGATGGTCATTGACTACGCCATGAAAAAGCTTGGAATGAAGGATTCGCGCGGCTGTCTCATGATAGGCGACAGAAAGTTCGACGTTCTCGGCGCGGCGGCTCACGGCTTTCCCACGCTCGGCGTGCTTTACGGATTCGGCACAAAGGAAGAACTGTTGCAGGCCGGGGCCTCCTGGCTGGCAGGCAGCGTTGAGGAACTCGGCACTCTGCTCTCTTCCGATTCACGCAAATAGCAACCGGGCATCGTCATGCCCGCCTGCCCCAAAGCCCCTCGGCCGCGGCGCGCAACGTGCGCCATGCCGAAAATGGGCATCATGCACGCACGTTCCGGCAATCTTCACGTATGAAAAAAACGGCGCTCCTTTCCAAGGAACGCCGTTTTTTTCATGTCCTTACGGTTCTACTTACTTATCGATGGTTTCCATGGTGAGGTGCGTGTTGGTGAACACGCAAATGTCGGCCGCAATAGCCATGGATTCCTTGACGATTTCTGCGGGCGTCATGGCCGTGTGCCGAAGCAGCGCCCTTGCGGCGGAAAGCGCATAAGGACCGCCGGAACCTATGGCGGCCACACCGTCGTCCGGTTCCACCACGTCGCCCGTGCCGGTGAGAATGAGAGTTCTGTCGGCATCGGCAACAAGAAGAAGCGCTTCAAGCTTGCGCAGGAACTTGTCCTGACGCCAGTCCTTGGCCATTTCCACGGCGGCGCGCAGAAGGTTGCCGCCCGACTCTTCCAGCTTGGCCTCAAATCGCTCAAACAGCGTGAAGGCATCGGCCGTGGCCCCGGCAAAGCCCGCCACCACCTGTCCGCGATACAAACGGCGCACCTTTCTCGCCGTATGCTTCATGACCATGCTCTGTCCCATGGTCACCTGTCCGTCGCCGCCTATGGCCACGCCGTGTTCGTTGCGCACGGCAAGAATGGTCGTTCCTCTCAGTTCCATGATATCTCCTGCCCTATCGGGCTTCTTTCATGATTTTGGCGCGTTCCGCAGCCTTTTTCTCATAATCCTTTATGGCGTTCTTTTCCTGCGGAGTTCTGGCCGCAGTTTTCGCCTTTTCCAGCCAATTCTTCGCCCGTCGATCATCGTTGCCGTAAAGCGAGGCATAGGCCAAGTGCAGATAGCCCTCGCTCAGCTTGTTCACGGCACCGAGAGAACGCCCGTAATAGGTATGCACCTCGCTGTCTTCCGGAACAAAGCGCAAAACTTCGCGGTAACGCTGCTGAGCGCCTGCCCTGTCTCCCGAATCG
This sequence comes from uncultured Mailhella sp., assembly GCA_944322635.1. Classification (GTDB taxonomy): domain Bacteria; phylum Desulfobacterota; class Desulfovibrionia; order Desulfovibrionales; family Desulfovibrionaceae; genus Mailhella. The sequence goes on along the minus strand of CALUPL010000012.1, from coordinate 9,058 downwards.
TCGAGAATGCGGGCATAGAAAAAAAGCCCGTAAAAATCTCCGGGGTACAGTCGCAACGCCTTTTCCAAATACGTGCGGGCACGTCTCATGTCGCCGCCCTTGGTGTACTCGAAAATGCCCGCCTCCCGTAAGATGAGAGCATCGTCGGGAGCCAGCCTGAGCGCCGACTGGAAAAAGCCTTCCGCATCTCTCACGCGGTTCTGCCGTGCCGCAAGCATTCCGCGGCCCATGAGGCTCACGGCATCTTTGTCGCCGCCTTTGGCAAAAATCTGCTCGGCATGAGCGGCATCGCCGTGTCTGGCCCAGAGCAGCGCCTTCACGCGGCGAAAACGGCCGTCGTCCTCCTTTCTTTTCGTAAGCTCCGCAGGCATGGTCTGTATGTCGGCCCGAAGCCTAGACAAGCGCACATCCAAGTCTGGATGAGTGGAAAGGTAGGTGGGCACGGCGGAGCCTCCGCCCCAGTTCTGCGACTTAATCACCTCAAAAGCGCCGCCGAGGCCCTTGGGATTATACCCCGCGGCCACCAGATACCTGAGTCCGAAACGGTCGGCGTCATCTTCGTCAAGGCGGCTGTAGTTCAGCATGGCCGAAGAACCGGCCGCCATGCTTCCCATCATGGCCGCGCCGCCGGCGTTTCCACCGCCGGCAAGTCCGGCAGCAACGCCCGCCACAACTCCGAGCAGCGAGGCCATGGAAATGACCCTGCCGCGCTCCATGCGCCCGGCAATGTGCCGCTGCGTGACGTGCGCTATTTCGTGAGAAAGCACTCCGGCAAGTTCGGATTCGTGGTTCAGGTTCATGATGAGCCCGGAAAAGACGAACACGAACCCGCCGGGAGCGGCAAAGGCATTGAGCGAATTATGCAGAACGACGTTGGCCGGGAACTTGTACGGCTGCGGAGGAAGCGTTTTGACAATGCGGTCCACCACGCCCTGCACGTAGTCGTGCACCACCGGATCTTCGATGATAGGCATGGTGGACTTGACCAGGACTTCAAATTCCCGGCCCATCTTCATTTCATCCTGAAGCGTAAAGTCCCCGAAAAGAGCCGCTTCTGCCTGCATGGGCGAAAAAAGCACGCCTGCCATGCACAAGGCGGCCATGACGGAACGAAGTCGCATTATAGTTTTCCCGGCCTTCCGGCCTGTCAGGCGATATCCCACACCGCGCCCGAGGGCGTATCGCGCACTTCTATGCCCATGGCCGCAAGCGCGTCACGGGTTGCGTCGGATCTGGCAAAGTCTTTGGCGGCGCGGGCTTCGGCGCGTTCCGCCATGAGTTCCTCAACCTTGGTCACGTCAATGCCCGCGCGCCTGGCGCGGGTATCGCGCAGATCTTTCAGAAAAGCCGAAGGCTCCGTCCCGAACACGCCGAGAACGTCGGACCACACTCCGGCCAGCTTGACACATCTCGCCAGAAGATCGCGTATGCCTTCCTTGTTGCGCAGGCCCTTGTCTTCCAGAATACGGTTCATGAGGCGAACCATGCCGAACACATGACCGAGAGCGCCGGCCGTGTTCAAATCGTCGTCCATGGCTTCAAAAAATCCCTTTTCCAGCATCTCGAACTCATCGAGAACGGAAGCGGGAGTTTCGCCCTTTTTCCACGATGCGCGCTCTCTTGCCGTCTGCACGTCGCGAAGGCATTCATACACGCGCTTGAGCGCGCGCTCCGCATCGTCGAGTCCTTCAAAGCTAAAATCAATGGGACTGCGATAATGCTTGCCCAGGAGGAAAAATCTCAGAGTTTCGGGCTGGCGATGTTCCAGAATGTCGCGGATGGTCTTGAAATTGTTCAGCGACTTGGACATCTTTTCGGAGTTTATCTGCACAAAGCCGTTATGCACCCAGAACCGTGCGAGCTCCTTTCCCGTGGAAGCCTCGCTCTGCGCTATTTCGTTTTCATGATGAGGGAAAATGAGATCCTGTCCGCCGCCGTGAATGTCAAGCGGCAGATCGAGATTCTTTTCGCTCATGGCGGAACATTCCAGATGCCAGCCGGGACGTCCCTTGCCCCATGGGCTTTCCCAGAAGGGTTCGCCGGGCTTGGCGGCCTTCCAGAGGGCGAAATCCAGCGGATCTTCCTTTTCCTCGCCTATGGCTATGCGCGCGCCGGAACGCAGATCGTCCACGTCTCTGCCGGACAGCTTGCCGTAGCCGGGGAAGGAACGGACACGAAAATACACGTCGCCCGACGGCACGGCATAGGCGTGTCCGCCGTCGATGAGCTTTTGAATCAGCGTCTGCATTTCGCCTATGTACTCGGTGGCGCGAGGCTCTATGTCGGCACGGCGCACGTTGAGTCTGTCCATGTCTTCGTGGAAGGCGGCAATGTAGGTTTCGGCTATTTCGGTGCAGGTTTTGCCCTCGCGGTTGGCACGGGCAATGATTTTGTCGTCCACGTCGGTAAAGTTGCGCACGAAGGTCACGTCGTAGCCGAGATGACGCAGATAGCGGTTCAGCACGTCGAACACCACGGCGGAGCGGGCGTGGCCGATGTGACTGAGATCGTAGGCCGTAATGCCGCAGGCGTACATGCCCACCTTGCCGGCCCGGCGAGGCTCGAAGTTTTCCTTGCGGCGTGTCATGGTATTATACAACTGCATGGGTGTCTCCCGTGTTGCTGTCTCTCTTGCGTGCCCGAAGAAATTCCGGACATTTCGCCTCTTGCGAGAAAAGGAAGAGGCATGCCATCATTAAATAAATCTTCATCCGGTCCCGTCCAGTGCAAGGACAGGGCCGGATGAACAAAAAAGACATTTTCTTCCGGCCAGAAGCCGAAACGCCTTTTCTTCCGGCATTATCTTTCAAAGCCTGGAAGCGAAAACGAAAAATGTTCAGCGTTCCAAACGCTCCGCCTCTGCGGCAGGCCTGCCGTCGCCGCTCCGCCCCCGAAGCGGCGCGCGTCCTTCCCCTCGGAAAAGACTGCGGTCAAAAAAAGGATGGAAATGCGGAGCACTTCCATCCGTAGAATTACTTCGCCGCGCGTTCTATGCGCTTCAGGCTTTCTTCACGGCCGAGCGCGGCCATGACATCGTGCACGGAAGGCCCACCGGCAAGACCGGTAAGCGCGGAACGCAAAGGCGGCCCGACCTGCTTGAACTTGAGACCGCCCTTTTCCACGTACTCATGCAGCAGCTTGTCCAGAGCCTCGCCGTTGAATTCGGGCATGGCGGCAATCATGTCATGCAGCACGTTGAGCTGATGCTTGCCGTCCTCGTTCAGAGCCTTCATGGCCTTCTCTTCAATCACCAGCTCTTCGGCAGGCTTGAAGTAGATGGTCAGAGCCTGGGCCAGACCTGCCAGATCGGAAGAACGTTCAATGTACATGGGCAGCAGCGGCTCGATTTTTTCCACAGGCTCGTCGTAGCCCAGCTTTTCAAGGAACGGACGCACCATGGCGGCAAGCTGAGGCAGCGGAGTATTGCGCATGTAGTGTGCGTTGAGCCACTTCAGCTTTTCGGGATCGAAGGCAGCGGGAGAGCTGTTCAGATTGTTGCCGTCGAAAAGCTCCACCAGCTCCTTGAGGGAAAATATTTCCTGATCGCCGTGCGACCAGCCCAGGCGAACCAGATAGTTCACCAGAGCCTGGGGCAGAAGACCGTCGTGCTCGTATTCGATGACGGCGCGGGCGCCGTGACGCTTGGAAAGCTTCTGATGATCGGGACCGCAGATCATGGGCACATGACCGAAGGTGGGAACGTCGAAACCGAAGGCATGGTACAGCAGAATCTGCTTGGGGGTATTGGAAACGTGGTCGTCGCCGCGAAGCACGTGGGTCACACCCATTTCGTGGTCATCGACCACCACGGCGAGATTGTAGGTGGGCATACCGTCGGTACGGCGCAGCACCATGTCGTCGAGTTCGGAAACATCCACGGAAATGGTGCCTTTCACCATGTCATTGAATACGATGCGGCCTTCATCCGGCACGCGCAGACGCACCACTCTGCCGGGGCCTGCCGTGAGTCCGCGATCGCGGCACTTGCCGTTGTAGCGGGGCTTTTCCCCTCTGGCACGGGCCACTTCGCGCATGGCCTCCACTTCTTCGGGAGTGCAGTCGCACCAGTAGGCGTGGCCGGTTTCCAGCAGCCTGTCAATGTGGGCGTTGTAAATGTCAAGGCGCTTGCTCTGGTAGGTCAGATCGCCGTCCCAGTCCAGACCGAGCCACTTCATGGAAGCGAGAATGGAGTCGGTATATTCCTGTTTGGAACGCGTAGCGTCGGTATCCTCAATGCGCAGGCGGAACTCGCCGCCGTAATGGCGGGCAAGCAGCCAGCAGAAAATGGCGGTCCGGCCGCCGCCGATATGCAGATGACCGGTGGGGCTGGGAGCAAATCTCGTAACGACTTTCATAATGCTCATCCGAATAAGCAGAAGGTTATGTAAAAGGAAGCGAAACAAAAGGGACTATCGCCGCTTCCGTTGGCGCCAATGATACTACTCCGCATCCGCGGCTATGACAAGCCGACTTTTCTTCAGAAAACCCACGGGATTGTAGGTTTCCTTGGCCTGACGGAGACCGGGCTCGTCCATATCCTGTTCCCTGTTTATGAGGGAGACACCCAAGGCGGAGTGACTGACGAAAGCCTGGTTGATGGCCTGATACACTCCCTTGAGTTCCGCCTGCACCTTTTCAAAATGCACAACCATCATGTCGCCCACTTTTTCACCCACGGCAAAGGCGCCTATCTTGTCTTCCACGTACAGCGCTCCGCCGACAAGGCCTGGCAGGCGGCTCCAGTTGCCCACCACGCGGAAAATGGCTTCGTTTTCGGCCTGAAGCGACGGACTGTTTTCACAGTCGCGCCATTTGCACCACTCTTCCTGAAGCTTCAGAACATGCTCGATGCCGTCGGGATTGGATGCGTCGCCGAGTGCCCTGTAATCCTCTCCGTAACGACGGCGATAGCCGTTGACATGTGTTTTTTTCTTATGAAATTTCGCACCGGGGAGTTCGGCAAGTTCATCCCTGTTGTACAGGTATTCCCACTGTCCGCGGTCCTCCACGGCCGTTACGCGCCCTCCGAGCACGGAAGAGAGACAGGAAGTCAAAGCCTCGGGCACACGAAAAAGCTCCACGCCGGAACGAATTTCAGGCTGTGCCGTCCAATCCGCAGATGCCCAGTCTCCCACAGGAGCCCAGTAACGAAGGCAGGGTCTGGTCTGGCAGATCCAGCAAAGTCCGTCACGGAAGGAAAGCCCCAGTCCGAAATATTCCGCCCAGCCCCAGAGATTGGTAAAGGTCAGATCGGCCGTGGGCTGAGGAGTGCGTTCAAACAGATGATGATAGTCGTCATACAGATCGAGAGTCACCGGAACGTAACCGGAAGGAAGGTTCATGCCTTCTCCTTGTGTTTGGATTGAGAAAGATGGGCGTTCAGGGAAAAACGTGTCCAGTCCTTACGGAAAAACACCCATACCATGGCCGAGGTCTGAAGAGCCATGGACAAAAACATGGCCATATATACGCCGTAGGCATCATGGAATACGACATGGGAAAGCCCCCAGCCGAACGGCAGGCGAATGAGCCAGATTGCGGCGGTATTGACCACGAGAGGATACACCGTGGCACCCGCGCCGTTCATCACTCCGTGCAGAACCATGCCCGATACGGTGAAAGGAACCACCAGCACATTGAAAAAAAGATAGTTGATGATCTGTTCGCGCACGCCCGGAGCCGAGGAAAAGAATTCAGCCAGATCAGGAATGAACGGCCACATGCAGGCCGCCACGGAACTCATGGAAACGCCGGAAATGATGAAAAGCACTATGCCTATGCGCTTTGCCCCTGCCTTGTCACCTGCTCCGAGAGCATTACCCACAAGAATGGAGGCCGTCACCATGAAGGCGTTGGCCGGCATGTAGAGGAGCGATTCTATGCGATTGCCCGCCGTAAGTCCGGCAAGAGCCTCCACGCCGTCCGGCAGAGAAGCCGTAATTCCGTACATGACGAGGTACCCCATGTGCCAGAGCAGACTGTTGCCGCAGGCCGGAAGAGCCACACGAAAAAGGTACGGAGCGCCGAGCCTGAGCCAGCGCAAAGGCGGCAGCGCGTGATGAATGACAAGACCGCCGCGCTTCAGAAAAAACAGCGTAAGCACGGCCGCAAGCGTGTTGGCACAGAAAGTGGCCCAGGCGATGCCCGCCATGCCGAAGGAGGGAAAGCCCAGCCAGCCGAGGCCGAAACAAAGATCGCCGAACACATTGAGAATACAGGTCGCCACGGCTACGATAAGAGGGGCTATGACCTGCCTTGCCGCACGAAACAGCGTTCCGCCCACCTGCATGACGTAAAAGGAAGGCAGCCCCATGAGCATGATGCCCACCATGTATTCCGTCACCGGCATAAGAGAGTCCGGAGTCTGCAAAAGAGCAAGCACGGGCCGCCGCAGAAATCCCGTCAAAAGAGCGAGAAGCACGGCGACAGCCACGCAGCTGCAAAGCACAAGGCCTACGTAATTCTGCGCGCGCCTCATGTGCCCCGCCCCCATGGACTGACTCACCGCAGCCATGCCTCCGGCGCCGAGAGCCCAGCCGAAGACCATGAGAAAGACCTGCAGCTGAAAGGAAAGCCCCACGGCGGCCTGCACGTCGGAAGAAATGCGTCCGGCGGCCCAGATGTCGGTAAGATTGACGATGATACTGCAAAGAAGCATCATCATCTGCGGCCAGACAAGGCCCCAGATGGTGTCGAAAGGCACACCGCGAAGCCACTCTCCGGAACGGATGACGGAACAAATACGTAACAAAGCGGACATGGGCAGAAGATAACGCAATTATCTGCGCTGGCAAGAGGGTTGCAGCAACGTACGGCAGACGCCATGACGTCGTAAAAGTTTTCTTCTCCGTCGTCTGACCTGCCCTTGCCCGGCATCGGCAGAGGTTCGGTCGGTTGACGCAGAGGCGTTGTCTTTCTCCGGCGGCCCGGCCTGGGATCTGAACAGGCATTCTCTTGCTTGGGGATACCCCAGCGAGCCTCCGGCACGACAGGCGGGAAAACGGCGGACGCTTCGGGCGAATGCCTTTTTCCGTAACGGAAAAGCCAGTTTTATGTTCAGGACAGGAAAACTCTTCAAGGAAAAACGGCGCAAAAGCACAACCGGTTCTCCCCGAACACGTATGACGGCATCACTTCAGAGGGGCTCCGGATGAAAAAGCACCACGACTTCTTCTGTAAGAAGCTGGTCATATTCCATAAACGGCTCTGTTTTTAAAGCCGCGCCCCGGTCCCCTGAACGGGAAAGCACCGTTCGGCCTTCGAGACAAAAAAGACCGGAAACGCCTCTCTTCATGCAAAGAGAGGATTCCCGGCTTCTCTGCGTGTCCGGCAGAGTGCCGGACACGGCAATGCACTAATCCAGCACCAGCGTCGATGTCAGATCGTCCAGAGTTTCTCTGCGGCGGATAAGACGGGCCTTGCCGTCCGAGCCGATAAGCACTTCCGCAGGACGCGTACGCTGATTGTAGGTGGAGGCCATGACCCAGCCGTAGGCACCAGCATCAAGCATGGCAATGACGTCGCCCTGCCTGATGAGCGGCAACTGCCGGTCCTTGGCAAGAATATCGCCGGACTCGCAGATGTTGCCCACAATGGTCTGCTCTACGCTTTCTTCATCGGGTTCGCCGTTCTCACGGTATATTTCCACATCGTGGAAGGAACCGTAAAGCATGGGACGAGCCAGAACGGTAAAGCCTATGTCGGTGCCGGCAAAAAGATGCGGGCCGTTGTTCTTGGTGGCATATACGGTGCCGAGCACAACGCCGCACTCGGCAACGACGTAGCGGCCGGGCTCGATGAAGAAGCGCCCTTTATACCCCGTGGCGGCGGCCCATTCCGAAAGACAGCCGTGAATGGCTTCACCGAGCGCCTTCATGTCCATACGGCTCTGGCCTTCGTATTTGTGATAGGGCATGCCGAGTCCGCCGCCGAAATCGATGATTTCCAGAGGATATCCGAGCTTGAGCAGGCGTTCTGCCATGGAAAGCAGAATCTTCATGGCGTCGAGGTAAGGCCCGGCTTCCATGAAAAGCGAACCGATGTGCTGATTTACGCCCACAAGACGGAGATCATACCGGGCAACGATATCCTGCACCTGCGGCAGCATGTCGGGATCAACGCCGAACTTGGTCTTCTTGCCGCCGGTAACGACCTTTTCGCTGTGACCGGCGCCGATGCCGGGATTGAAGCGGACCATTACGCGGGCGCCGGGACAGGTCTGTCCGAACAGCTCCAGCTGAGCCAGGGAGTCCACGCTCACCACACAGCCGTGATCAACGGCGTTTCTGAGCTCTTCGGCGCTGACGTTGTTGCAGACGTAGGTGATTTCTTCAGGGGTAAAGCCGGCAAGGGCGTTGATGTGAAGTTCACCGGGACTCATGGCGTCCACCACGCAGCCTTCGGAACGGATGATGCGAAGAAGCGCAGGATTGGTGTTGGCCTTGGCGGAATAGTTCACGCAAAAGCCGGGAAGCGACGAGAGCCCCAGAAGATCGCGGCAGCGCTCGCGCAGAATGTTCTCGTTGTAAACATACAGCGGAGAACCGAAACGGGAGACCAGTTCGCGGGGGTCTTCCTGCCCATAAAAATTGACACTGTCCGTATAGGAGGATCGTACGTTTGCCATTTTCTCTTTCGTACCTGTTCTGAGGAAAAACTCCAAAAATAGGCCCGCGACATGGAACGGCAAACCATGGCCCCGGCCTGAAACACAAAAAACGTTCGCCACGCTGGGCGAAGAGCAAACATCCGCCCGGGGAAGAAGACACGGCCTCTTCCCCGGGGCGGAATAAAAACAACCCTGCCGCGAACGACAGGGAACGGGCATCCTACTTCTTATATTTATCGAGAGCAGCGGCCAGACGGGTCTTTCCGTCCAGCTTCTGCTTCTTCAGAGTCTTCACTTCCTGCTCTTCGCTGGGAGAGAGATAACTCTTGCCTTCAAACTTGGCGAGCTGCTTTTCATACAGCATATGTTCTTCCCAGAGAGCCTTCAGTTCAGGATCAGTATCGCCGTACTGTTCCACAATCTTGAGATCACGTTCTTCCATGGCACAGA
>CALUPL010000011.1 GCA_944322635.1 uncultured Mailhella sp. | reverse complement strand
TGCCATATTCCGGCGGCAAATCTCGCCACGGCGCGCCAGTACGCAATATCCAGAAGACGGCATTGATGAAGAGGCGATTATCCTTTGCTACACCTCCCCATTGCCCACTTTGCCCAGGTAAATGAGGTTCCAATAAGGCCCATGCAGCATCTGAGATGTCATGGCGGCGTTGAGGATTCGTCATAAGCACATCCTTGTAGAATTGATGCGCTTCTTATAACATAAATCTCGTGTAAACACTACCTAAGAAGAGGAGCTTCGATTCAGAACACGGTTGAAGAATTCCTGCAGTACGGAAACCAGGCGGGTATGAATGGCCTCGCGAGTTTCGTCATCGACGCTGTTGCACAGTGCGGCAAGAGGGCCGGCAGGGTCGGAGTCCGGGCATGCGGCCTGAAGAGACGGAGCATCTGCATGATGCAGCAGCATGTACTCCGGCTTGTTTTTCAGCATTGCCACAAAGCGTTCCGCCTGTTCCGACGGTTTGTTCCATTGTTCCGCTTCCGCACCGATGAAAAGACAGGGAATATGAACGGAAGAAAGGCTCTTTTCGTTGAAGAGCATGGAAAATCCTGGAGATACGAAAGCCATGGCCCGGAATCGTACATCCGCCACAGGTGTGTTGTGGGAAAGAGGAGGAAGAAGCGGCAGAGCTACGGGAGGTGCGGGAATGCCTCGCTCCCGGGCAAGACGCAGCTGTCTTTGATGACTGCGCGCCACGGAGTCGGACAGCCGACGAAAAAGTTGTTCCCGGGCTGCCACGGCGGTATGCATCATCACTGTTTTTTCTTCCCTTTCCAGCGTGCGATGCTTCATGCTGGTGACAAGTTCATCCATCCTTCCCGCCAGGAAAGGGGCACACCAGGGACTGTCCGTCGGATGCAGAAGAGCCTGAATGTCCTGCGAAGGGCCTTCATCCGCCATGGCCGGAGCCACAAGAAAATTCTGAAGCGTTCCACGGGTAGAAATTTGTTCTCCGTTTTCAGCTGACGGCCTGGGGGGAACGACCTGGGGAACGGAAATAGGGGGAACGGCATTATCCGGTCGTATATCAGGATGAACAGTGTCGGAGAGGGAAGGCATGGAAGCCGCGGGAGCTACGGTGGTGCCGGAATTCTCCAGCGGTTCTTCGGGAAGTTCCTCCAGCCTTTTTCGGCAGAAGTCCGGCCAGGCGTCGGGTGTCATTTCTCCTCCGGCAAGAAGCAGTCCTGCCGAGGACGGCATGCCGAAGCCGAGAAATGCTATGCGGGATAAGTCCGCCTGCTTTCCTATCTGGGGATGCTCAAGCACGACGTCCAGAGCCGCTCTGAGCTGCAGAGCGCGAACCGGCAGTTCCCTGTCGGAAAAAAGCAGCGACATGTCTTCGCCGTTGTCGTGGTCATGCGTGGGCGCAGCCACAATAAAACCTCTTGCGGCCAGAGCAGCCGCAATGTCGTAGTGAGCCCAGGCTGCGCCCGTAACATCATGAGAGAGAATGATGACGGGCCACGGACCTTCCATGACAGGGGCATTACGCGCGGCCCGGAAGCTCCAGTCTCCGGTTTTGACCGTGCCTGCCTTTCGGCGTGTGGGGTACCAGACCCCCATGTGTATCATGAGCCTTTGGGCGGGCAGACTTGAAGAGAGCGTACGATAACCGGCGTATATGTTTTGACTGTTCTGTCTGGCTTCGGCAACGGGCACAAATAAAGACACCGTCAGGGCGCATAGGAAGATGCTGCGCAAGAGACAGTGGACGCGAGAAAAAATGGAAGCAGACAAGAACTTCATCGTTTGCAAAGCCCCGCTGCAGCGGGGCAGAACGCTATGCCTCGGGATTTTCGCGGGGAGCGGCAAAATCTACGGCAGTGCCCAGTTCTTCACCTGGTTCGGCCGCCTTTACCTCGTTCCAGAGTTCATCCTTTTCATCGAGGCTGAGAGCTTTGAAGTCCAGCCCGCGTTCGCGGGCGAGCGCCTCCATGGCCTCAAAGCGGTTTCTGAACCGGTTGGCGGCAAAATCCACGGCGGATCCTGCCTTTACCCCCATGCGACGGCCCAGCTCAACGAGAGTGAAGATCATGTCGCCGAGTTCATGTTCCTTGGCGGCATCACTGCCCGAGGCCCTGGCATCGAGAAGTTCCAGCCATTCCGCTTCCACCTGACGTTCCACTTCTTCGTCGTCGTCCCAGGTAAAGCCGGCATTCGCGGCTTTGGCATGCAGACGGTAGGCCTTGGTGAGCGGCGGCAGACCGGAAGGTACGGAGGAAAGCGCCCCTTTGGTCTCGTTGCCTTCGGCTTCTTTTTCCGCCTTTTTAATGGCCGCCCAGTTCTTCATAAGATCGTCCATGCTTTCACAGTGCTTTTCACCGAAAACATGGGGATGGCGGCGGGTCATTTTGTCCGCTCCCATTTTCAGAGCGTCACCGAGGGAAAACTGACCTGCCAGCTCGAAGCGACGGGCCATGAGCAGCACCACAAACAGCAGATCGCCCATTTCATCGCAGGCATGGCCGGGCTTGCCGGAGCGGATGGCATCCACAAGTTCATGACATTCTTCTATAAGGTATTCGCACATGGAGACAGGGGTTTGTTCCTTGTCCCAGGGGCAGCCCTTTTCGGGATCGATGAGCTCGTTGACGACGTTCTGAAAACGAAGAAGCTGTTCCTGCTCGTTCATGATGGACTCCGTTTGAAAATGACGGCGCAGTGCGCGGAAAGATTACAGTTGGGGAATGTGAAGATCGAGAGAACCCGCTAGGGCCTGAATGAAGCGCATGAGCGGGGGCAGTACCTGTGAGTGCCGTACGACATCCACATCGGGCAGCAGTCTGAGGGCAATGTAGCCGATGACGCCGGCAAAAAGCAGGCCTTTGGCCAGACCGGCAAGAAGACCGAGCATACGGTCTATGCCGCCGGCGAAGGCGGATTCAAGCATGTTGTGGAGCGCATGAGCCGCAAGCCCCACCACAAGGATGCCCGCCACGAAGAGCAGCGCCATGGAAAGCATGGGGGCAAACCCGGCGGAAACTCCGTACTGCGTAAGCATGGGGGCGAACTTTGCGCTGAACGTGCGGGCGAGCACGATGCCGGCGGCAACTCCCAGCAGGCCGGCAACTTCCTGAACGAGCCCCCGTATCAGCCCTTTGATGCTGAAAAAAAGCAGAATGATCAGAAGGGCGGTGTCAAGCATATTGATTTGAAACATGGGACCTCGGCAATTCCTGAAGGAAGGTGTCTGGGTATTGTAGAGGAACCGGCACTCCTGTCAAGAAAAAGCCGTTTCCCTTTTTTCTGTCTTGGGGAGCGTCGATTTTTCGGCCTGTTGTCCTTCTTGCCTAAAAGTTGAAAAGAGAGGAAAATAAAGGTTGTTCGCAAGGAACATTTCGTTCGCGTCGAACCTGTTTTAAGGAGATAAAAAGATGAAAGAAACTCTTCAGGATATCAAAACACGTCGCAGCTGCCGCAAGTTTCAGTCCCGTCAGATTGCCGATGAGGAGCTGAATGCCATTCTTGAAGCCGGAACATGGGCGCCTACCGGTCACGGATGGCAGTCCCCCGTCATGGTGGTCGTGCAGGACAAGGCCACCATTGAAAAGCTTTCCAAAATGAACGCCGCCATTCTCGGCGTGAACAGCGATCCTTTTTACGGCGCGCCTACGGTGGTCATTGTGCTTGCCGACAAGGCCCGTCCCACCTACCGGGAAGACGGTGCTCTCGTCATGGGTAATCTCATGCTTGCCGCCCATGCTCTGGGAGTGGGGTCCTGCTGGATTCATCGGGCCAGGGAAGAGTTTGAAACGGAGGAAGGAAAGGCCTTGCTTAAAAGCTGGGGCATTGAGGGGGATTATGCCGGAATCGGTCACTGTGTTCTCGGCTATGCTGCAGAAAACGGTGAAGCTCCCGCCAAGCCGCGCAAGGACGGCTATATCATCCGCGTGTAGTTTGTGTTCGTGAGACTCTTCGGAAATCTCTGCGGCACAAAAAGAGGCCGACTTGCCTTTTTTCATGGCAGGAGGTACAGAATCGGCTGAAAATGCGGGCTGTTCCGAAGCTGTGCCGGTAAAACGGTGTCGTCGTTGCCTTTACGTTGCCTTGGGCCGTCGAGTGAGTGCGGATGAGGCATAAGCAACACTAAAAGAAAACATGGAGCGGCTTTTCTTCGGAAAGGCCGCTCTTTTTGAGGGGCGGAAGCGTTGCGCCGCCTTCTGGAGAAAACATGAGTGAGTCGCGTCTCGGGACGGTGGGCATCGTGGTGGATGACCCGGAAAGCACGTCCCTCATCAATGCCGTTCTGCATCAGTATGCCGACATCATTGTCGGCAGGCTGGGAATTCCGTACCGCAGTCGCGGTGTTTCCGTCATTGCTCTTGTTGTTGATGGAAGCATGGACGCCATTTCCGGCATGACGGGCCGCTTGGGCAAGCTGCCCGGTGTTTCCGTCAAGGCTGCCATTTCCAGGCGGTGAGCATGAATCTTCAGAACTGTCTGGATGTCGTTCAGAGGCTTTTTGAGGGGGATCTCCCCAAGGCGGCCGAGCTTGCCTCCTTTATAGACGCGTGTGCCCCCGATGCCTTTTCCGGTCCCGTGCCTTCAGAGGCTAAGAACATGGAGTCGTTGTTCCTTGCCGAAGCCGGTCTTGAAGCGCGGCCGGCCGAGCCGGTTTGCCGTATCGAGTCGTCCCTGTCTTCCGACGAGGCGGGCCGTGTGCGTGAAGAGCTGTTCGAGCGTGCCCGCACGAGAGCGAGAGAACACTTCGGCAACAGCATATACGTACGCGGACTTATTGAAATTTCAAACAGTTGTCGGCAGAACTGCCGTTATTGCGGCATACGGGCAGGCAACGGACAGGCCGAGCGCTACAGGCTTTCTCCGGAGCAGATTCTGGAATGCTGCAGCCATGGTTATGAACTGGGATTTCGCACTTTTGTTCTGCAGGGTGGGGAGGATGCCTGGTTCACGGACGAAAGATTGGCAGAACTTCTGAAGAGTATCAAGGCATCCTGGCCGGACTGTGCCGTGACTTTGTCGGTCGGGGAGCGATCTCTTGCTTCGTACCGCCTTCTTCGGGAGGCCGGGGCCGATCGTTTTCTTCTGCGGCACGAAACGGCCGATCCCGTTCATTATGCCAAGCTTCATCCTGCTTCACAGTCGTGGCAGAACCGCATGAACTGCCTTCATGCGCTCAAGACCTGCGGGTATCAGACCGGGGCGGGGTTTATGGTGGGGTCTCCGTGGCAGACAACAGAATGTCTTGTCAAAGACTTGCTGTTTTTGCGGGACTTTCAGCCCGAAATGGTGGGCATAGGCCCTTTCATTCCTCATGCACAGACGCCTTTTGCTCATTTTCCTGCCGGAAGCGTGGAAAGAACGCTTGTCATGGTCGCCATGGTGAGGCTTCTGTTGCCTTTTTCCATGCTTCCTTCCACAACGGCCCTGGGCACGGCCGCAGGCAACGGCCGGGAGCGAGGCATTCTTGCCGGAGCAAACGTGCTCATGCCCAACCTTTCCCCGAAAGAAGCCAGGCAGCGTTACCGCCTTTACAACAACAAGCTGTCGGAAGGTGCGGAATGCGCCGACAACATCAGGGACCTAAGAAAAAGGATTCAGGCCATAGGGTATGATATCGTCGTAGATCGGGGCGATTTCAGAGCCTGCTGAATCAGGCAGTTTTAAGGAGATAGTCATGTCCGACACCATTAATGATACTCCCCGGTCGGGACGTCTGCACATAGGCATTTACGGCAGGCGCAACGCGGGCAAATCTTCACTCATCAACGCCATTACCGGTCATGATACGGCCATTGTTTCCGATACGGCGGGAACGACGACCGATCCTGTGTACAAGTCCATGGAAATTCATGGACTCGGCCCCTGTGTACTCATTGATACGGCCGGATTTGACGACAGCGGGCCCATGGGAAAGCTCCGTGTTGAAAAAACGCGTCAGGCTTTGGACAAGACGGACATGGCATTGCTCGTTTTGGCGGGAGACGACGATCTTTCCTCGGAAAAAGCGTGGGCGGATTCTCTTCGGGCAAAAAAAACGCCGTTTATCGTCGTTCTCAACAAAATGGATGAGTATGACTCCTCCGAGCTTGAAAAAATGCGTTACCATGCGGCGGAGGTGCTCGGCCAGGAGCCTGTGCTTGTAAGCGCCAAGGAAGGAAAGAACATGGCCACGCTGCGCGAAGCCATGCTGCGGCTTGTTCCTGCCGACTGGGGCAAGCTGGACTTGACCGGCAGGCTATGCAAGGAAGGCGACGTGGTCATGCTGGTCATGCCTCAGGACATACAGGCTCCGCAGGGTCGTCTCATTCTGCCGCAGGTGCAGGTTACCCGTGAACTCCTGGACAAAAAGTGCATCGTTGCCAGCTGCACGGCCGACAAGATTGCTCAAACCCTGGCCGCGCTTTCCCAGCCTCCCCATCTCATCATTACCGACTCTCAGGCTTTCGGAGAGGTCTGGAAGCTCAAGCCAGCACAGAGTCTGCTGACGTCTTTTTCCATTCTCATGGCGGGCTACAAGGGCGACATTGAGGAATTTATTCGTGGAGCTGAGGCCATTGACCGCCTGACGCCTCATTCCCGCGTGCTCATTGCCGAAGCCTGCACGCATGTGCCTCTTGCCGAGGATATCGGGCGGGAAAAGATTCCGCGCAAACTGAGAGCCCGTTTCGGCGATACCCTGGAAATCAAGGTGGTGAGCGGCACGGACTTTCCGGTCGATCTTACGCCGTATGATCTGATCATTCACTGCGGCGCCTGCATGTTCAACCGAACCTACATGATGTCGCGCATTGAAAAGGCCCGGGAGCAGGGCGTCCCCATATGCAATTACGGCGTAGCTCTGGCAAAACTTACGGGCATTCTCGACAAAGTCGTTCATGCCTGATGTATTGTCGGGAAAGTGACCGGATTTTTCCATACGTCATCTCCTGGTCTGGCTTGAGATTTTACCGGGCGGGAAGACGGAAAAAGTGAAGTGAGTTTTCCTTTTTTGGTGAAAGAATCGGAAGCTCGTTGCTTTTCCGAGAAAACGGGAAAGAAAATGCTTGCCTTTTGGAAAAGGTCCGGCTATATTCCCCTTCGTTGTCGGGATGTGGCTCAGTTTGGTAGAGTACAGCGTTCGGGACGCTGGGGTCGCTGGTTCAAATCCTGCCATCCCGACCAGATAAAAAGAAAAAGCCTCATAAGGTCTTCAAGTCCTTATGAGGCTTTATTCTTATCTGGCCATTGCTTTTCTCCCGTTGACTGGGGTGCCAAACGTTGTGCGGAATCGTATGGTTGTTTTTGACGGAACGGCAGGGGGCATCCATGAGGGGTGCTCTGCCGAGGTCGAAATCTGGCGAACGCATTCGGATTGACTTGTCGCCGGAAAAAAGGCCGTACCCCCGGAGTGGGGCGGCAGGCAGGATGCAACCTGCTTTTTTTTTCAGCTGCGCCGCATTAGTCCGAGGTGTTTACAGAACGCGTAGCCTTTGCACGGCGCGGTATCGGCAGAAAGAGAATTTCGGCCGGACGTTCTCAATGAGACCGATTCGCCCCTATTGAGCCTGACAACGAGCAGGGCGCAGCAAGGCGAACGTGTGTCCCGATAGAGAGTTGCTTATTAAGCAAAAAACATTGAGCAAGCATAAAAGGGGCCTGTCATGCGTGAAGAGGAAAAGATTTTTGCCGGCAAACTGTTTGATGCAAGAAGCAGAGAACTAAAGGACATAAAGCATAAGGCTCATGAGGCGTGCAGAAAGTTCAATGCCATGGATGAATACGATCCCGAACGTTTGCCCATTATACGAACTTTTATTGGTAGCATTGGAAAAAATTACTATTTCCAGGGACCGATTCAGTTCAATTACGGATGCCATACTTTTATTGGAGACAATTTTTTCGCCAATTTCAACCTGCTGATCATGGATGACGGGAAAATTGTTATTGGAAACAACGTCATGTTCGGTCCCAATGTCAGCCTTCTTTCCACTAATCACCCACTGGTTGCAGATGAGAGAATACGCATGCAGTATCCTGACGGGCATGTATCCATGTCGGAATTTGCCGGGGAAATTCATATTGAAGATGATGTCTGGCTGGCGGCGAACGTATCCGTCATTGACGGAGTTACCATAGGGAAGGGGGCCGTCGTGGGGGCCGGAAGCGTGGTTACGCGCGACATTCCGGCAGGCTGGCTTGCCTTTGGCGTTCCGGCAAAGCCCATAAGAAAAATTTCCCCTCAGGATTCCATGCTTCACTTGCTGGCATAGCCGTATCTGCTTTGACGAGGCATGCAGGTCGGCACAGTGGAGGCGGCATGAAAAAGGGGTACCCTGCGGAGTTCTGGACCTTTTTTCGTGCTGTACGCCTGTGTCCCGGAATCGGCCACAATGGAAAATTTTTTCTGACGTGGATAAAGTCCGTCGTTTTCGGCCATGGGCGGAGCATGAAAGCGGAATGTCCCAGAGTTTGAAACGCACGACTGCCATGTAATTGAAAACACCTTTTCGGTAATGCGGATCAATTTTCCGTTACTCGAAAAGGTGTTTTTTATGTCCTTGTTCACAGGCATGAAGGTCCAGGTCTTGGAAAATAGACATGGGACACAAAGTTACACAGGAAAGGCATGTCCGGTAAAAGATACGGAAAAGCAAAATTAACAGGACTTGGTTATCCGATGCTTGGAATTGTTGGATTTACCAGTATCTGTGTGGAGGCGGCGGGGGCGGCGGCCTGTGTCCCTTGGGGCGTTTTCTCGGCTTAGGCTTGTGATGCCTGGGCGGGGGCGGAGGAGCGACGCAGCCGGACAGAAGAGAGGCCGTCATGCCGACTGTCATCATGGCGGCAATTACGCTGAGAAAGGAGCGTCTGGTGGTCATTTTTACCTCTAATTTTGAAATATATCAGTTTTATTAGTATGATAGCTTAGCTGTATCATAGTTGGAACCGTTGTCAACAGTTTTCGGAAATTCAGTTGGGCCAAATATTCTGCGTGAAGAACAGGTTGAAGAGACAAGAGGGGGGAAGCCGCTGGTGGAGAAAAACGCTTGCTCCATCAGCGGAAAAGTCAGCAAGGAAGGGAAGAACAGGTGTGCTGGTTATAATTTAAGCCCGGCCGTTGGTACGGTCGGGCTTTGCTGAGGCTTCGGTGGGCAGGAGTTTACTCTGTCTCTTTGGAACAATCGACTGGGTAAGCCGCGTTACATCCAGCTCGGTTTCTTGTTGCACAGAGAGGCGTCGTTCATGGTGAAGGCGTTGAGGCTTCCGGCTTTTACCTGTACGCAGATGAAGCGGATGGAGCTGTCTGTGGAGGCGCTTATGCACCGTTCCCCTTTGGGGACGATGCGGAAGCAGTCCCCGGCTTTCAGCGGAACTTCTTCGCCGTCGATGTACAGATTTCCCGTGCCTTCGAGAATAATGTAAATTTCCTCGTTCTCCTTGTGTGCATGAACAAACGGAACGGAAACCCCGGCAGGAAGCACGTTGCAGGAAATTTCCGCACCGGTGAGGCCGAGCAGATCATGCAGTTCCGTTCTGGCGGCGGAAAAATCGATGGAAGAAAGTTTATAGTTTGCCATGGTTGAGACTCCTTTTTAGTTTGTTATCGAACTAATTGTGTCAAAAAATAATGCCTGGCTGCATCTCGAAACTCTCCATTTCGGTTGTACGGTTGTACGAAAGCCTGGCACGGCAGTGCAGATGTGTGAAGAGGGGGAAAGATTAGTCGTCTTCCACGCATTTTTTCAGGAGACATTCCAGCAGCCGGGCTTCCTCTTCCGTTATTTTGGAAAGAATGAGGCGTTGCAGGCCTTCGGAAATGTTGTCGAAGGCGGGCTTGAGCGCTTTTCCCTTCTCGGTAAGGCGAACCTTGACTCCCCGTGAATCTCCAAGGTCCGGAATGCGTTCGACATAGCCGTTTTTTTCGAGTTTCGTTACCAATGCGGTCACAGTGGATTTTGTGCGATGAGCATGCAGGGCCAGATCACTCATGTTGAGTGTTTCCTCGGCAAGGAGCTGGGCAAGAATATCTCCATGGCTCGGGGCTATGTCGTGCAGACCGGCTTTGGCAAGTTCGGCAAGGATGAAGGCGTTTCCGGCTTCACGCAGACGGCTGGCGTAGTACAGTATGGGTTGATGTTTCATGAGGGCATATTTAGTTTGATATCGAATTTATGTCAAGAAAAAAAATGGATCACGGCCCTTTGGTTCTGACCGTGATCCCAAAGAGTCCGGTATTCTGTGAGGAGGCAGCAGACCGGACCCATAAATTTTCTCTCATCCGGGGGAGAGAAAGGAGTTACTGTTTGTTTTTGTTCTGAAGCCGATCGCGCAGAATGATGGCCAGAAGATTCATGCCCACCACCAGGAATATGAGCATGAGGGCCGTGCCGTACTGCAGAGGAAGAGTTTTTTCTATGTCCGTGCCGGAAGTGGCCAGAATGTACATATGATAGGGCAGGGACATGACCGGACTCAGGAAGGAATCGGGCATGTGCGGAGTGAAATAGACGGCGGCAGTGAACATGATGGCGCCGGTTTCGCCGGCGGCACGGGCAAGGCCGAGAATGCATCCGGTCAGCATGCCCGGAAAGGCTGCGGGAATGATCACGCGCAGAATGGTCTGTACCTTGGTGGCTCCCATGGCGAAGGAGGCCTCTCTCCAGGAATCGGGAACGCGTCTCAGGGATTCTTCGGCGGTGTTGATGATGATGGGAAGAGTGAGAATGGCCAGAGTAAGAATGCCGGAAATGAGACTTACGCCGAGTCCGAGGAAGGTGACGAAGAACGACAGGCCGAACAGACCGAAAACGATGGAAGGGACGCCGGCAAGATTGTTGATGCCGAAACGTATATAGTAGGTGAGTCGGGAATGACGGCTGTATTCATGCAGATACACGGCCGTGGCCACGCCTATGGGAAAGACGATGACCATGGAGCCGAAAGCCAGAAGAAAGGTGCCCACAATACAGGGCATGATGCCGCCTTCCGTCATCATTTTTCTGGGGTATTCGGTGAGAAATTCCCAGGAAAGGGCAGAAAAGCCGTTGACGGCAAGATAGAGGCACACACCGGAAAGGGCCAGTACGTTGATGGCGGCCGAGGCGTGCAGCAGTCCGAACATCAGGGACTGAAGGCGCATGCGGAACTGGTTGCGCGTTGCGGTATTCATGTATTTTCTCTCAATCTTTTGCATGACGGCTTCGGAACGTTCAGCAGCCGATGCCGGAGTTTTTCTTTTCAGCGATGCGGAAGGCCGTGGCGTTGAAGATGAGGGTAAAAATGATGAGAACGATGCCGGTGGCGAACAGAGCGTAGTAATGTTCGCTGTGGAAGGGGGCTTCGGCCATTTCCGCGGCGATGGATGCGGGAATGGGACGCACGGAATCGAAGAGAGAGGTGGGAATGACGGCGGCACCGCCTGCCACCATGAGCACGACCATGGTTTCACCTATGGAACGTGACATTCCGAGCATGACGGCCGTACCTATGCCGGAGCTGGCCGCCGGCAGGACCACGCGGGTCAGCGTTTCCCATTTTGTTGCTCCGAGGGAAAGAGAGGCTTCGCGCAGTTCTCTTGGAACGGAATAGATGGCGTCTTCGGCAACGGAACAGATGATGGGAACGCTCATGAAGGCCAGCATGAGACCGGCATTGAGCAGGTTGAGACCGGTGGATGCTCCGAGATAATCCTGAAGAAAGGGAGCCACCACGACCATGCCGAAGAATCCTATGACCACCGAAGGCAGCGCGGCCAGAAGTTCGACAAAAGGTTTGACTATCCGTCTCATGCCGGGTTTTGCCACTTCGGAAAGATAAATGGCCGTGGCCACGCCGAGCGGCACGGCAATGACGGTAGCAAGTGCCATGACCGTAAGAGAACCCACAATAAGCGGCAGTATGCCGAATTCCATGGGATCATCGGTGGGATACCAGTTCAGGCCGAACAGAAAGTCGGTGAGCGGATAATCCTTGAAGAATGGGAGGCCGTCCAGCAGAAGAAAGAGAACTATGCCCGCCATTGAAAGAATGGAAAGAGTGGATATGCCGGCCAGCAGCCATTCCGTAAGTCGTTCCTTGCGAGTTTTCATGCCAAATCCGTGGAATACAAAAAAGTGGGGGAATGTCCCCCGGGGTGGGCCGGCTCCTTGAAGCGTCCGCCGAACCTTCGATCTTCGGCGGAGCTTCTTTCGGGAGCCTGATCACGTTGCAGGCGTTTCAGGCACGGCGGGGCGCTTTCATCCGTCCCGGTCTGCCGTGGAGAAAAAGCCTACTTGGCGAGCGGAATGTAGCCTGCCTTCAGCACATCCTGCTGACCGAGCTGGGGATCAAGCATGAAATCCATGAACTTGGCAGTGTTGCCGGCAGGCTTGCCGTTGGTGAAGAGGTAGAGATCGCGGGAGAGAGGCCATTTTTTGGCAAGAGCGGTTTCAGCAGTGGCCTGAATGCCGCCGATGGAGAGCCCCTTGACGTTGTCATTCAGATAACCCATACCGATATAACCGATGGCGTTGGGGTTGGTGGCCACGTTTTGTGCAACGCCGCCGTTGCTGGCCTGAGTGAGAGCCTTGGGCATGACCTTGGCATCCTTCATGACCAGTTCCTTCCAGCATTCATAGGTGCCGGAGGAGTTGTCGCGGTTGACGACTACGATGGTATTGTCGCTGCCGCCCAGTTCCTTCCAGTTGGTGATCTTGCCGGAGAAGATGTCGCGGAGCTGATCGATGGAAAGATCTTTCACGGGGTTCTTGATGTTCACGATGGGCACGAGGGCATCCACGGCGATGACGGTGCGGGTCAGTTCCATTTTCTTGCTGGCGGCGAGCTTGGTTTCGCTGGCCTTCACGTCGCGGGAGGACATGGCTACGTCGGTGATGCCGTCAAGCAGAGATTTGATGCCGGTGCCGGAACCACCGCCGGAGAGCACGATGGAAATGTCGGGATAGCTCGCCATGAAATGTTCGGAAGACTTCTGGATGATGGGCAGCACGGTGGTGGAACCATTGATGGTGATGGATTCGGCGGCAGCAGCCGGGGAAACCGCGCAGAGCGTGAAGAGAACGCTCATGAGAATGTTTTTGATCTTCATGGATCAGACTCCTTGTTTTTTCCAACGGTTCATTCCGTTCGGACAGCATGGAACTTAGAAAGGGATTGTTGCGGCAGTATATCTCGGATATTAACTTTTTGTTTCAGTTCAACTGTGCGACGATTCACGATATTTTTATCGGAATGTAACATTGGCTTCATATAGGAAAGCTACATACATTTGAAACCGAAAGGGGAAAGTTGTGGATAATAAACAGCCTGTCATACTTGTAGTAGAAGATGACGATGACATTAGGGAGCTCGTGGCGTTTTCTCTGGAGGAGGAAGGCTACCATGTGGAGCAGGCTGCCGACGGCCTGCGCGGTCAGGAAATGGCCGAAACCCTCAAGCCCGATCTCATCATTCTCGATCTCATGCTGCCCGGCAGAGACGGTCTGTCTGTCTGCCGTGAGCTGAACAAGCATGCCGCAGAGGGCATACCCTGTCCCATACTCATGCTGACGGCCAGAGGCGAGGAAATGGATCGTATCATAGGCTTCGAGTACGGCGCCGATGATTACGTGGTCAAACCGTTCAACATCCGTGAACTCATGTTGCGGGTACGCGCCATTCTGCGTCGTCGCAGCGTGGATACCGGCAAGCGGGTCATCACAAGACACGGCGTCAGTCTCGATCAGCAGGGGCGCCGGGTTTCCATCGACGGACGCACGCTGGAACTCACGGCTCTTGAATATCGTATCTTTGAGGACTTTTTCCTTAATGCCGGGCGCATCCGCACCCGTGAAGAGCTGCTTTCTTCCGTGTGGGGATATCAGTTTGAAGGATACGAACGTACGGTTGACGTGCATATAGCCCGTCTGCGGCGAAAGCTGGGAGACGCGGCTCAGTACCTCGAAACGGTGCGCGGCATGGGCTATCGCTACAAGGAATAGTCATGAAAAACACTACCTTTTCCATCAAGATCTTTTTCTGCTTCTGCGTCGTCATTCTGTTTTCCGTGCTTGTGCCGTGCGGGTATTTTCTCCACAGCATCAAGCAGGAAAGCATAGATCTTACGTGCGAGGAAGCTTTCCGGGAAGTCTCCTTTGTCCGCACCTATATTATGGAAGAGGTGGAGAAGGGGGAATTCAATGAACAGGAGGCTCTGCCCGAAACCCTGAAGAACTTTTATTCGGGCGGCGAGCACCGTGTGACGCTCATAGATGCCGAGGGCACGGTGTTGTATGATTCTTTTGCAAAAAACGTTTCCGAGCTGGAAAATCACCGCTATCATGAAGAAGTGGCCATGGCTTTCTCCGATGGGGAAGGCTCGAGCGTTCGTTACAGCTCCAGTCTCGGCACTTCCTTTGTGTATGCGGCAAAACGCGTGAGTATTCCCGGAACGCACGTCAGCGTCATTCGTGTTGCCGCGCCTCTTTCTCTCGTGGAAGCCCATGCATCAAACAGAAGCAAGGCTCTTATTGCCGGAGCCGTGGCTGCTCTTGTTTTTGCCGTTGCCTTTGCGGCATTCATGTCCATGCGCTTCCGTCGTTCGCTTCAGCTTATGATTTCTTCCGTGGAAAATCTGGCCACGCCCGGCAGCCGCAGCGGACGCATAAGTCTGCGTACACTTCCCGGAGATGAGTTTGCGCCGCTTGCTTCTGCTGTCAACTCCATGGCGCAGCGTATGGAAGTGCAGGTCAATCACATACTTACTCAGAAGGCCCAGCTCGATGCCGTGCTCAACAGCATAGCGGAAGGTGTGCTCGTCGTTGATCATGACGGCTGCATACGCAGCGTGAATGCTACGCTCGTACGACTTTTCCCCCGGGCCGCCCATGCCGAGGGGCTCCAGCCCGTGGAAGTCATTCCTTCGCCGGATCTCCAAAAGGGTATAGAGTCCCTTAAGCATGACGTGCCGGAAAAACCGGTTCAGTTTGAAATGGACAACATGTCCGGCCGCAAACTGCAGGTGCTCATATGCCCCATTGTGGGAGAGAGCAAGCTTCTCATGGCCGTTGCCGTGTTCCATGATATTACGGAAATGTCCGTGCTCATGGAAATGCGCAGAGACTTCGTCGCCAACGTTTCGCATGAGCTTCGCACGCCGCTCACGGCCATTATGGGCTATGCCGAAAGCCTGAAACGCTATGTTTCCGAGCCTCGTGCTCTTCATTTCCTGGAGGTCATCGACCGTAATTCACAGTACATGGCCACCATGGTCAAGGATCTGCTGCAGCTCTCAAGCATAGAAAACGGCGCCATTCCCATGGACATCAAGCCCATGCCCGCGTCCATGGCCATACGCGGAGGCATGGATTTGTGCAGAAGTTCCGCAGAGGCCAAGAACCTGGAATTCTGCGAAAAACTTGACTTCGGCGATTTCTCCATCAAGGCCGATGCCGAGTATCTTACGCGGGTCATACGCAACCTGCTGGAAAACGCGTGTCGTTACGCGCCGGAAGGTTCGAAAATAGTGATTTCCGCCGAGCCGGACAAGGAAAACGGCATGGCAATCTTCCGTGTGGCCGACAGCGGCCCCGGCATTCCTCCAGAACTGAGGGTACGGGTGTTCGAACGCTTTTACAGGGTGGAGAAACACAGAGGCGGACAGGTTTCCACGGGACTGGGCCTCGCCATATGCAAGCACATTGTGGAGCGTCACGGCGGCTGTATTTCCATTGAAGACGGGCCGGGCTGCATAGTCCGCTTTACCGTGCCGCTTGCCTGAACTTTTTCATACGTAGCTCTCCAAGGAGATTTTCCATGCAGAACATAAAAATGGAGACCGTGTCGCTGAACTTCTTTTACGGAGCGAAGCAGGCGCTGAAAAACATCAGTCTCCGGTTTCCCGAAAAAAGAGTAACGGCTCTCATCGGCCCGTCCGGCTGCGGCAAGAGCACCTATCTGCGCTGCCTCAACCGCATGAACGATCTTGTGGCCGGGAGCCGGGCGGAAGGCGACATTCTTCTGGACGGCAAGAACATCAACGTGCACGACTGCGACGTGGTTTCTCTGCGGCGCAGAGTCGGCATGGTGTTTCAGCGTCCCACGTCGTTTCCCAAGAGTATTTTTGAAAACGTGGCTTACGGGCTGCGCGTCAACGGCGAAAAGTCGGAATCCGTCATTGCCTCCAAAGTTGAGGAAAGTCTGAAACGCGCCGCGCTCTGGAACGAGGTGAAGGACAGACTGTCCGACTCCGCTCTTGCGCTTTCCGGAGGTCAGCAGCAGCGTCTCTGCATTGCCCGCGCTTTGGCCGTTGAACCGGAAATACTGCTCATGGACGAGCCGACTTCGGCGCTTGATCCCATTGCCACGCAGCAGATAGAGGAAGGCATTGCCCAGCTCAGGGATCAGCTCACCGTCATCATCGTCACCCACAATATGCAGCAGGCGGCGCGCGTTTCCGACTACACGGCATTTTTCTACATGGGAGATCTTATCGAAACCGACGAGACCGACGTGATTTTCACACGTCCCAAGCTGAAGCAGACGGAAGACTATATTACGGGACGCTTCGGCTAGCCCTCTTTCGGGCCGTGGATTTCCGGACGGTGCGATCAGACAAAGCACGGCTTTTGTCCTCAACATCGTGTCTGCGGCACGGCACCCGATTTTCAGTAAAAAGCGGCGGCGCTGTCCGTCATTCATTTCGCACGAAGGCCTGCGCGTTCGGCGGAAAAATGCCGCATGGGTATTCCATGCGCCAAGCAGAGGTTGATCATGAAGGATCAGATGTACGGTTCTTCCGTACTTCGTGGACTGAGGACCGAGCTGCTCACCATGGGCAGTCTTGTGCAGATGGCCTACAGCAAGGCTCGTACCGCCGTGCTGCTGCGAGACGCCAAGGTTGCGGAGGAAGTGGTACGCGGCGATGACGTCATCGACGAGATGGAACTTGAACTGGATGAAAAGTGCACCAGTGTCATTGCCAGAACGCAGCCGGTGGCCAAGGATCTTCGTTTTATTCTTACGGCCGTGCGCATGGTGCTCGATCTTGAGCGCATAGCCGATGAGGCAGTGACCGTAGGACGACAGGTGAACTATCTGCCGGAGGCTCTTCCTTCGGAGCTGGAACAGGAGCTTGCCCGTTATATGCAGCTTGCCTTCGACATGCTGGATACCTCGCTTTCCTCCTTCCGCAATGAAGACGTGAACCAGGGCATGACGGTATTTCAGAGCACGGACGAGAGCGTCCGTCTGCTGCTTTCCATTTATGAAAAGCTCATGAATGCCGTGCGCCAGAATCAGGTTGATCCGGGAGTAGCCGTTCCTCTTATTCTCATCGTGCGATCCATTGACCGCATCTGCCGTCGTTCCGAAAACATCGTCGAGCATCTTTGCTTCATGTGCGACGGCATCACCGTGAAGCATCGGGTGAAGCTGTCCGGTAATACCGGCAGCTGAAAAGAACAGGGATGCGGAAAGCCCCCTTTTTCAGGCCGTTCTGCCTGCATAAAGGGGGCTTTTTTTTATGCCTGAATGACAAGAGGGAATGCGCGCTGCCGGAAGGGGAAGGCTGGATCGTCATGCTTCCCCATGCCAGGCGCTGTTCCGTTTTCGGAAGAAGTCTCAGTCCTTGCGAAGAAGATGGAAGTGGTCGAAGAGCTTGAAGGCTAGGCTCAGAACGATGGCGATGATGGTGGCAAGAACCATGCCCTGAATGGTGAAGGAGCCGAAGGAGAGCTTGGCACCGCTCAGACCTATGATCATGATAACCGAGGTCATGACGAGGTTGGAAGACTTGCTGTAGTCCACCTTGCGTTCCACCAGCACGCGCAGACCGGAGGCGGCAATCACGCCGAAGAGCAGCAGGCATACGCCGCCCATGACGGGCACGGGAATGCCGCGGATGAGTTCGGAGAGCTTGCCTACGAAAGAAAGCAGAATGGCCATGACGGCCGCACCGCCGAGAACCCACACGCTGTACACGCGGGTAATGGCCATGACGCCGATGTTTTCTCCGTAGGTGGTGTTTGGCGTGGCGCCGAAGAATCCGGAAAGGATGTTGGAGCAGCCGTCGGCAAAGAGTGAACGGGAAAGCCCGGGATCCTTGATGAGATCGCGGCCCACCACGTTGCCGGTGACGAGCAGATGTCCTATGTGTTCTGCCAGCACCACGAGAGCGGCGGGGGCAATGATGATGATGGCGTTGAGGTCGAACGTGGGGGCGTAGAAGTGCGGCATCTGGAACCAGGGGGCCTCGATGACCGGGGTAAGATCCACCATGCCCATGAAGAAAGCGAATATATATCCGCATATGACGCCGAAGAGCACGGGGATGATGGCCAGAAATCCTTTGAAAGCCACGGAGCCGACCACGGTGACGATGAGCGTGAACATGGACACCAGCACATTGTCCATGTTGATGTTTTCTCCCGTGAGACCGGCCATGGATGCGGCTGTGGGCGCAAGCTCAAGACCGATGACGGCAATGATGGACCCCATGGCCGCCGGCGGGAAGATGACGTCTATCCATTTGGTGCCTACTGCTCTGATGAGCAGAGAGAAGAGAATGAAGAGAAGTCCGAAGACGATGAAACCCGATTGTGCCGAGGAATAGCCGCTTGTCGCAATGATGGCAAGCACGGGAGAGATGAAGGCAAAGCTTGATCCGAGATAGGAAGGAATTTTGCCTTTCGTGAGGACGAGATACAGCAGCGTACCTATGCCGTTCATGAACAGACAGGTGGTGGGATTCACCTGGAACAGGAAGGGCACGAGTACGGTGGAGCCGAACATGGCGAAAAGATGCTGAATGCTCAGAGGGATGTTGAGAAGAAGCGGCGGACGCTCCTCGACCTGAATGACGTGATATTCCACGGCACAATCCTCGCTGAAAAGAGTGTTGAAGAGATATGCGCTCAGGGGAGGACAGGCCGGGAGGGAGCGCGTTTTTCCCACCCTGTCATAAAAAAAGCCGCGGAGCAAAAAGCGGCTTACACGGTCATGAGTGCCAGGCGACGGCCCATGTCAAAGGCCTTGCGGCAGTCTTCGGGGAAGACTTCCTCATGATACTTTTTCTTTTCGGCGGGGTCGTAGCGGTCGGCCTCGTAGAGGCTGTAATCGCTGAACTGCCAGGCGTTGGCACTGCAGCATACCTCGGTTTTCACTCCCAGCATTTCACCCATGCGGGAATGCACTCCGGAGAAGGGCGTAAGCACGTTTTCAGTCTGATCTGCGGTTACGCCGAACGTGTAAATGAAGGCCGAGGGAATTTTGCGGGGGAAAACCCAGCGGTTTTCCTTGTTGTAGAGCATGTGGCTGAACAGAAAGCGGTGTTCAAGAGCAAGCATTTCAGGCGTTACGTCGCCGTAGTAGATGGGGGAACCGAAAATGAGTGCGTCGGCCTGTTCCATCATTTCAAGAACGGGGGAAAGTTCGTCCTTCATGGCGCAGTGGCCGTGACGACCTGTTTTGAGCTTGCAGGAAAAGCAGCTGACACATCCTTTGTAGTTCAGGCGATAAAGCTGGATGAGCTTTGTTTCCTTCCCGGCCGAGGCGGCTCCGTCAAGGGCGGATTGCAGCATGGCGGCCGTATTTCCTTTGATTCTCGGACTTCCGTTGAGCGCAAGTATCATGGATTCCCCCGTGCGGTTGAAGTCGTGGCGATGCAGAAATGCGCTTCATGCCATATTCGTGTTAGAATAGGGCGGAAGGCTTTTGTATGCAAGTTGAAAGTGTCCGCAAATACGGGCATCTCTTGCCTGCGTCTGTCCCTTTCGCTATGCTGAGAGGCATGGAAGCCATTGCACATATTCATACGGATCTGCCGACGAAATTCGGGGTTCCCCGGCAGTGCGGTCTTGTGGAGGCCCTGAAGGGGCGTATCGTGTTCACGCCGAAGTACCGGGAGCCGGAAGCCTTGCGCGGGCTGGAGGATTTTTCCCATGTCTGGCTCATCTGGCAGTTCTCGCAGGCCGTGCGCGACGAGTGGTCGCCCACGGTGAGACCTCCTCGGCTGGGCGGCAATATACGCATGGGCGTATTTGCCACGCGTTCACCTTTTCGCCCCAACTTCATGGGGCTTTCCTGCGTGCGTCTGGAAAGGGTGGAGCTGCACGGCCCTGATGGCCCGGAGCTGCACGTGTCCGGCGTAGATCTCATGGACGGCACGCCGATTTTCGACATCAAGCCCTATGTCCCCTATTCCGACTCTCATCCCGAGGCCAGAGGCGGATTCACAACGAGGCTTGCCGACCGCACGCTGGACGTCAGATTTCCCGAAAAGCTGCGCGTGCCGTTCAGTTCAGAGCAGCAGGCGGCCGTTCTCGGCATTCTGGCAAGAGACCCGCGCCCGCATTATCATGCCGACCCGGAAAGAGTGTACGGCATGCCTTTTGCCGGGTACGACATCCGCTTCCGAGTGCGGGACGGTGTGGCAGAAGTTCTGGAAATTGTCCCGCTGTCTTCCTGATTGCAGACGCAGGCAGGCGTTCCCAGCTGCCCCTTCCCACGGCGCAAATCTTATGGGAGACAAGAGTTTTTCCTTGACTCCTTGCCGAAATGGTTTACTCTTTTTTTCATCGGTCGCACTATGGCTGACTGAAGAGTTCCTGCGCTTCTTGGAACTCGCTTGACGAGATTTTCGTTGCGTGAGTAAACCTATGGAAGTTGCAGGATTTTTTTATGTCTTTCGCTCTTGTTTCAGCAGCGTTCGCGCCCTTTTTTCCTCCCTGTTTCGATGCCTGAATGAGGCCTCGCTCCGGCGTTTGCGCCGTAGCGGGGCTTTTGCGCGTTAAACATTTTTTCTCCTTCACTTCCTTTTTTCTTTTTTGCCTTAGGAGATTGTCATGGCCGATATACGCCTTGTGAAGCCTGCCGCCGGCATGTCCCAGACCATAGTTTGCGAACCTCAGAGTCGCTTCATTTTCGATTTTCCCACCGACGCCGCCACGTTGTCCCGCTCCGGAGACAACATGGTCATGACCTTTGAAGACGGCAGTACTATTCTGCTTGAAAATTTCTATACGGCGTTCACCAAGGACAACATGCCCGTATTCGAGGTGGAGGGCGCGGAAATCGCGGGTGAAGACTTCTTTATGGCCATGAATGAGCCGGACCTCATGCCTGCCGCCGGTCCCGGTCGGGCCGCAGGAGCGCAGAGCAACGGCAACCGCTTTCATGATTATGTGACGTCCGATCTTCTTGACGGCCTCGACCGTCTGGGCGGTCTCGATATCGGCTGGCCCGGTGGCGACGTCAATCCCGACACGGACGGTGCGGCTGACGGCTACGGTGATATCAATTACCCTGTGAGCATTACGCCCGGCGACTCCGGTGATCTGGATGACGACATTCCTGTCATAGACAACCCCGATAACCCTCACGACGGAAATGCCGATCCAGCCGCAGAACGCAACGTGCTCAATGTGAACGAAGCCGGTCTTCGCGGCGGCTCGTCCGTCACGGCTTCCGGCTACATGATGGTTGATGCGCCAGACGGCGTTTCTTCCATCGTCATCGGCGGCATCGTGGTGCTTGACGGCTCCGGTCTTACGGGGCAGACCGTGCCCACGGATGAAGGCTATCTGGAAGTGACGGGGTTCAATGATGCCTCCGGGCGTCTGGACTACACCTACCATCTTACGCAGGCCACGCAGGAACACGGCGGTGAGGGCGCGGACAAGATAGCTCACGACCTTGCCGTTACCGTGACGGATAACGACGGCTCCACGGGTACCGGCGTTATAACCGTGGTCATTACCGACGACGTTCCTTCCATTGAAAGTTTCATGCACGATGTGACGGAAGGGGATGCCACGCCCATCGACGGCAATGCTCTGGAAGGTTCGGCGGCCGGAGCTGACGGAGCAGACTTTGCATGGACGAATCCTGAGCAGCAGGGCAAGTACGGCACAATCACTCTGAAATCCGACGGCACATACAGCTACACGCTCAATAATGACAACGCCGAAGTGAAGGCTCTTTCCAAGGACGAAAAGCTGACGGAAGAGTTTACCTACTCCTACACGGACGCGGACGGCGACATTGCCACGGGTTCCGTGACCATCACCATCAACGGCGTGGACAACGGCGTTACCGTGACGCCTTCCTCCGACAAGGTAACGGTGTACGAATCCGGCCTTGAAGGCGGCACGCAGGCCGGTCAGGCCGGAGTTCCCACCACGGCCGAAGGCTCTCTGGACATTACGGCTCCCGACGGCGTGAAGAGCATCGTGCTCACGTTTGGAACCGAGCGCGTGGAAGTGCCCCTGGACGGCACGGCAGTGACTCTGGACATGCATGAAGAAGGCTCTCTCAGCGCCAGCTATGCAGATGGCAGGTTGAGTTATACCTATACGCTGAGCGACAACACGCTGGAGCACGGCCCCGAAGACAACAATGCCAACAATATCAGTCATGCCGTCGGCGTGACGGTGACGGATGCCGACAATACCGTGGCAGAAGGCACCATTACGGTGAACATCGTGGACGATGTGCCGGTGGTGACACCTGATACCGACGACGTGACGGAAGGAACGGAGATTACGGCCAGCGGCAATGTTGCCGACAACGACCGTTTCGGTGCTGACGGTTTTGATCATGTGGAATGGCGAGGAGTGGCCAACGGCGAGTATTCGCTGAACGGCGACAAGGTGATGCGCGGCAACGAGCAGGTGGGGACGCTGACGCTTGCTCAGAACGGCAGCTACACCTTTACCTTGAATTCTGACTATGATGTGCCGCAGGATGGGCTCCCGAATCTGGTTCTCAATTACCGCGGTTTTGATGCGGACGGAGACTCGGCGGACAGCAAGCTGACGATTACGATTTCCGGGGATCTCCGTACGCCCGACATACCGGTGGAGCCTGCAGAGAACGAATCCGTCATCGTGGTGGATGAAGGCGCGCTTACCGGCGGTTCCGGTCAGCATACGATACACGGTGTTTCCGGCAACGGGTCGTTCACGGTGGATCTGAACAGCGAAGACGGCACCGTTATGCTGGAATACGGCACTGGGGAGAATTCGTCCATTACCGTGAGCCTGATCAACGGCGTTCCGTTCTCCACGTCTTGGCTTTCCCACAACAAAACACTGACGGTGAACGGCGTCACCGTGAAGGTGACGGGAGCCGAGCAGCAGGACGACGATTCATGGAAGATTGAATACGAATATCATCTGACCGGGCAGCAGGCTCACACGGGTGACAAGAGTGCTGGTGCCGTCGGCGAAAAGGACGCTCTTTCTGACGAAATCGACATTAAGGTGACGGATGCTACCGGTGATACGACTACCGGCTCGTTGACGGTGACGGTGCACGACGACGGACCGGTGATCAGCACTCAGGAGTCGATGCTGAGCGTGTCTTCTGGAGCGTCTGTGTCCGGCAGTGTGGACATCAATTACGGAGCGGACAACGAGGGCGGCCAGAAGAGCCTGACGGTAAACGGTCAGAAGGGCACGGCTGCGGAAGGCGGCAAGCTGAGCTTTGCTCTGGACAACGGCACGCTGATGTTTGATCCCGCGACGGGCGGCTATACGTTTACGGCCAACGCCAATGTGACGACGAATCAGGAACTGAACTTCGTGGTGACGGATGCCGACGGCGATACCGATAAAGCTACGGTGACGGTGACCATCGCCAAGCCTGCCGAGCCTTCCTACACCGGCACTGTGAGCGTGGATGAAGAAGGACTTGCGGACGGCACGAACCCCAACGCGACGAGCGAGACGGTAACTTGGACGGCGCCCGAAGGCTATACCATTGTGACGGTGAACGACGGCAATCTCGGCACGGTAAGTCAGACGGGTGAAACGACGCTCGACTACACGCTCTCCAACGCCATCACACATCCTGCCGGTGCAGGTGAAAATACCACGACCGGAGCGGACACTTTTAAAGTGACCATCATGGATGGCAAAGGCAACACCTATACTGTGACGGTGAACGTGGATGTCGTGGACGACGTGCCCGAACTGACAGTGACGGACAATGAGACTGATGTGACCTCTGCCTCTGAAACGCTGGTTGGCACATACACGCTCACGCACAGCGCCGACGGCGACACGGTGAGCATCAATGGAATCCAGGCGAATGAAGAAAACGGAGTCTATACCGCTGAGGTTGACGGCATCGGTACGGTGACGTTGAAGGACGGCAACGTCTATGTGACGGCATCGGAAGACTATGCGTCGAGCAACGACGTTAAGCTGACCATTACGGTGACGGACAGCGACAACGACACTGTTTCTGACAGCCTGACCTTTGACATGTCCTCCGTGCTGAAGAATCAGGAAGCATCCGTCACCACGGATGACACGGATCTTCGAAATGGAGGTAAGTCGGTAGCCAAGGTCATAGCGTCTGAGAAGCTGGGCGAGGACTGGGTATTTTCCTCTGACGATCTGCCTGAAGTTGAGAATGGTCAGCTAAGCGTGGATGATAACGGCAACCTGGTCTATACGCAGACCGAAGCGCTGACGAACAAGTATCTGCACAGCGACAACACGCCTGGAACCGGAACGGATGAGTCGGCGGTAGCGGATACCGTGAAGGTGACGGTCGAGAACAAGGTGACCGGAGCCATGCAGCAGGTTGAAGTCACCATCAACATCAGGGACGACGCGCCCGAACTGACGGTGAGGGGCAATGAGACTGATGTGACCTCTGCCTCTGAAACGCTGGTGGGCACATACACGCTCACGCACAGCGCCGACGGCGACACGGTGAGCATCAATGGAACCCAGGCGAATGAAGAAAACGGCGTCTATACCGCTGAGGTTGACGGCATCGGTACGGTGACGTTGAAGGACGGCAAGGTCTATGTGACGGCATCGGAAGGCTATGCGTCGAGCAACGACGTTAAGCTGACCATTACGGTGACGGACAGCGACAACGACACTGTTTCTGACAGCCTGACCTTTGACATGTCCTCCGTGCTGAAGAATCAGGAAGCATCCGTCACTACGGATGACACGGATCTTCGAAATGGAGGTAAGTCGGTAGCCACGGTCACAGCCTCTGAGATACTGGGCGAGGACTGGGTGTTCTCCTCGAAAGATCTGCCTGCAACGCCCAACGGTGCTCTGAGCGTGGATGAGAACGGCAACCTGGTCTATACGCAGACCGAAGCGCTGACGAACAAGTATCTGCACAGCGACAACACGCCTGGGACCGGAACGGATGAGTCGGCGGAAGTGGGTACCGTGAAGGTGACGGTCGAGAACAAGGTGACCGGAGCCACGCAGCAGGTTGAAGTCACCATCAACATCAGGGACGACGCGCCCGAACTGAGCGTGACTTCCGGTTCTACGGTAGCCGGGCCTACCGAGAATCTTTCAGGCACCGAAGGTGGCTATGACTTCGTTGAGGTGGTGACGAGTCCCAGTGGTTCTTTAACTCAATATACAAATAACGCGGAACCCGGCCAAAATGTGGCGCCTGATATACTCAAAGGTGTTTGGGATGGAGTTACCATATATGCCGGTAAGGTAACTTATCAAGAAACAGGGAACAGGATATTTGTTAGTGATTTGCAGACAGATCTGGCTGGTTATCAACTGCAGTATAGCCAATATGGAGGCTATACGGATTGGAGTGATAACAACAAATGGAAAGAAAAGGGTGGACAAGACTGGGGAATAATGGTCACCAGTCCGGATGAAAATACTAATTGGGGCAATGATAAGTGGTCTGCTGCCGCCAATTTTGAGACGGAAGCCGAT
Organism: uncultured Mailhella sp.; assembly: GCA_944322635.1. GTDB lineage: Bacteria > Desulfobacterota > Desulfovibrionia > Desulfovibrionales > Desulfovibrionaceae > Mailhella. The sequence continues at coordinate 24,962 of CALUPL010000011.1, read as the reverse complement.
CTGGATGAGAATTATCAGCCCATATCCAGCGAAGCCATCATCATTAATCTTGGCGGAAAGCTTGCCTATGGGACAAGTATTGATTTCGGAGCGTTTTACTCCAACTTTAAAGATGAAGGTATGGAGCGGGCTCTCCTGACATTCTATAAGGGTGGCAAGATTGTCGGCAGTCGTATTGTCGAGGGTAGTGATTCAGGGAGTGAAAACAAGGTAGTGCACTCTGAGGAATTCCTTGCCGGAGGCTTCGATAAGATTGTCATTTCGGCACTCGGGAATGTAAACAGTAAGGGTGAACCGACTGGAGGAAAAGACGGTCCTCAGGGAAGCAGCTTCACCATTCAGGGCATAGACTTCGTTACCGCTCCCGAGCCGCTCTATGTAACGGAAGGCACGGTGTCGTCCGTTTCCGGTGCAGACGGCTATGATGATGCTTTTGCAGATAGTCATGTTCAATTCGCCATGGACCAGATGTTCACGGAGAAGAGCGAGGGCGAGTATACGCTGACGGTTTTCGTGAACGGTGAAAAGAAAGATGCTTCCGTCGAGTGTCAAACGGACGATTCCGGCAACTCCCGCCTGACGGCTACGGTGGATGGAGAGCAGATTTTCTCCGCGACGCTGGAACCACAGCCTGACGGAACCTATACCTGGAAGATGGAGCAGTACAAGGAGTTCAGTGTCGGGAATGACGGGCAGAATGATTCCTTCCAGCTTGGCTTTATCACCCAGGATGGCGACGGTGACACTGCTGTCGAATACGCCGACGTACCTTTGAACACGGAGATCATTGCTGGTGAATCAGGTTCCGATATCACTGTATCTGATGTGGATAACGCCGGTCTTGTGGTAACAGGCGACGGTGGAGACACCTCCGTAACAATGGAAGGTGTTGTCAGCAACAGTACCAATTACAATATCTGCTTCCTGCTGGATATTTCTGAAAGTATGGATGCAACAATTGGTACTCAGACACGTTATGATGTTGCCATTGGGGCTATTGAACAATATGTCAATAGTATTATTGTCAATGAAAGTTATATAGGAACAGTAAATATTGCAATTATTCCATTTGCTTCAAAAGCTAATCCTGAGAACTTTGAAACTATTGAATTGACAATTATTAAAGAAGAAGGATCAACAACAATAAATGGTCAAGACTATTCCACAGAATGGTCAATGGGAAAAGATTGGCATAATGTTGAGAAACTTCCGAGCGGAACCAACTATGCTGCAGCGTTTCAAGCTGCTGGTGAATGGTATAGTGACTTAGGAACTTCGGCTACAGACGGGAAAGTTGAAAATCTGACCTACTTCCTGACGGATGGTTTTCCGAATAAGTCTTTGAATGCTAATACGTTTGATGCTGCAAAGGATGCGTATGTTCAGTATAATGGGCTTATTAACCTTGTTCAAGGTGAGCATGCCATCAAGGTCCATGCCATAGGTATCGGCGGTGGCGGAGGAACCGAGGATGTATTGACCGATAAGGCCATGGAGTCTCTTTCCATTTTCGACAATACGGGCGAAATCGACGATAATCCCGGCATCATCTGGCACAATACCGACGGATCCAGAGCGTATTTGATTAAAGACACGCCAATAAACAACGTTGATACCTATAATGAGTTGCAGCAATACCTTGACAAGAATGCATCAAAGAAAGGAGATACAGGATATTTTATCAAGGTTTCCAGAGACGAAGATGGAACAGAATCTTGCTACTATCAGCTGACCTGGAATGAGCATGAGGGAGAATGGGGATTCTGGGAGTATCAGAACTCTACAATTGGAAGCGCGTGGACGTCATATGACGAACAAGAAAGGGAATGGAAGAACGACTATAGAGAATTTACCGTCACACAATTGCTCGTAACTGCCGGTACGGTTTCTTCCGGTGTGAGCGAAAAAATTGATTCTGCTGATGGTCTCAATGCCGCGCTTGCGGGAGGACTTACGCTTGTTCCTGCGTTTGCGGATCTGACAGACAGCGTTATTGATGCATCCCAGTCGGAAAGCTCCGTCAATGTCATTTATGGCGACGTGATGAATACCGACAACCTTGTGACTGGTGAGAACGGTGCAGAAATAGGCATGGGGTACGACAATTTTGAAAAAACAGGCTGGAGTTCCGAAGACATAACGAAATACATACAGGATCATGCCGAAGATTTGGGACGTGAAACCCTGCTCGTTGCGACGTCTACAGACGGCCAGTATGACACGTACTACCGCGATGTACACGGCGATGTGTATAAGCTTGGCGACTATGATAAACCTCTTAATGCCGATGAGTTGAAGGATTTGATCTTCATCGGCCGAGAAGGGGGAGATGACACCATTACTGGCACAGCCCACGATGATCTTATTTTTGGTCAGGAGGGCAATGACTACATCAACGGCGGCGACGGCTCCGATAAAATCTACGGAGGTTCCGGCAACGACATCATTGTGTACGACAGCAATGACTACCTTGTGGATGGCGGTTCAGGCATAGATGTCCTGATTAGTGGAGCACAAGATACGCCTTCGCTTGACACGTTGCTTGCTGCTGATTCCAAGGCTGCTGGTCAACCGCTCGTGAACGGTGTGGAAGTCCTTATTACCGGCAATGATGCCCTTGGTCTGACCAGCATGGACAAGCTGGCTCAGTACGGCATCACGATAGGCAAGGACGGCGATAAAGATGCACTTGTTCTGGATGGAAACAAATGGAGTGAAGATTCTGAGGGTACTTATCACTATAACGGTGATACAGGCGTGGATCTGAATCTTCAAACGACGATTCAGACCGAGGCAGAATGGACCAATTCTCACACTGACGTAGAAGCTGCCGTTCAGCAGCAGGTGCTCATTCTTCAAAACTCCAACAGCTGATAATTGATCAGGGACTGCCGATGTCTTTTCATCAGGCCTCGGCGGTCCCTGCTGCTTTTAATAAAGGAGTAAATCTGTCCACCTGTCGTATTATTAAGAATATGGGTGGATGAATTTTGTTCCTTTTTGCAGGATGTTGGCAGAAAAGCATCGGATTTTATGCTGTAGTGAAATGTAAATTAATATGTATGGATAGCCTTGCAAAATCCATATATTGAAATAACAGCATTGCAAAGTGTGCGGCAGTGGAATAATACCCCCTAAGAGAGTTTTTGTTTTGAGAAGCTATGTTGGTGGCTGCTTTGCTGCTGAGTTCATCAAGGCTGCAAATAGCTTCCGAAGTCATGTCCTTTTCAAAAAGCTCGGCGAAGCAGGCCGTTCCAAACTTTAAATGCTTAGTGAGACTTTATGCGCATCCTTTTCTGCAACGACAGCTTTCCCGGCAATTTTGAGGCGTTGGCCAGGCTTCTGGCGGCGGACTCTGCCAACGAGGTGCTGTTTCTCTCAATGTTTGTCCGCAAGGATTTTTCCATTCCCGGCGTTTCCCGGGTGAGATTGCGGCTGAACAGAGACAGGGGAGGGCAGGAGAAGGAAAAAGATGCCTTTTTTCTTTCCTGGGAAAAGGCGTACCGCGTGGGCAGGCAGACTGAGCACACGCTGATGCATTTGCGGGAATCCGGTTTTGTTCCCGACATGATTCTGGCTTCGTCTGCAGACGGGGTCGGACTTTTTCTGCGTCACGCCTTTCCGGAATCGTTCATTGTGTCTTATTTCGACCGACCGGCACGAATGCCGGAAACGCAGGAAGAGAGAGGCAGACTGACTGCTTCCATCTGTCTGCAAGGCTGTCAGTTGGGGCAAAGCAATCTGTATTTCCTGTCTTCAGAATGGCAGAGAAAGCTTTTTCCTCCCCTGCTGCAAAACGTCGTGCGGGTCATGCCGGTCTGTGTGGATACGGATTTGTTTTCTCCTTCCGCCTGTACGGAAACGCAAGACGTGCGCTGGAGGAAGCATGACGAGAGAATTGCCTTTCATATTAAAGATATTCGAGAGGAACCTTTTAAGAGCAGTCTGGCTGCCATTGAAGAGCTGATTTCTTTAAGGCCTCAATGCCATGTCTCGCTTTGCCTCGGCAATAAGCGCGTAAGCCATGTTATGGAGAGCATGGCACCCGCCTGGCCGGAATGGTTTCGTCGTCGTGTTTCAGTTGAAAGTTTTGCTTCTCTGGCGGATTACAGAAATTTTCTCTGCAACGTATCTGTTCATGTGTTTCCCGATGCGGCGGTCACGCCTCTGCATGAAATGCTTGAATGCATGAGTTGTGAAGGGTGTTTGATGGTTTCTGCTCATGCCTGTGGCAGTACGAACTTTCTTCTGCCGGAAGAAAACTGTCTGGAATGGCCTCTTTCCTCCGTTAAGAGTCAAGCAAAGGCCGTTTCCCGTGCGCTCGATGCCAAAGCGCATCTTGCGGTCATGAGGAAAAAGGCCAGGGAGATGGTGATGCTGCGTTATGGGCAGAAGGTCGTTTTACCTGCTCATATCCATCTTCTTAAAAAGGAATATGAGTCCTGTATTAAAAGACATCGGTTCGGCTGACATGGAATGTCGGCATAACTTTTGAACTGCGCTTTATTCTTGACGACATGAGTTTATGTCATGTTGCCGTATGGCGGCCATAAACCGCAGGGAAAGAAGTTTTGGATACGGCCATGATTGTGTAGGGTCATGCGTTTTGCTGAACATGCAGAACTCCTTGTCATGAAATGTGAAACGGTATTTTTATCTGTTTGTGACCATGGTCATTCCACAATGGTGTGGACAGCGGGTAAAATGGTCCTGCAAGCAGCTTCGCAGCAAAAGAATTTTGTGATAAAAACCGTTCATGGCACGACAGGCCGTATGTTTCGAGACATGCGCTCCAAACAGGGCAGGCCTTCGGCCGGGCATAGATAAGAGTCTCCGCGTATTTTCGAATATGGTACGGAGAGGGCAGGTATCATGAGCGAGACACAAGCTTCGTTTTCTTCTTCGACTTCTCCGGCCATGGCTCCACTTTCGCCTTCGGAAGTGGATTTCATGCCTACTCTGCTGAGAAGTCTCTCCATTCTCATGCAGCTCAAGGGCAGGCACGTTTCTCCTCAGTTTTTGCTCGCCGGTCTTTCCGGGTCGGAAAAAGTCAGCGCCGGAGCCTGTCTGAGAGCTGCGGAGCGGGCGGGATTGAAGGGAAGGGTGATGTATCGTCCCAAGCTGGATGACATTTCTCCGCTCACGCTGCCCTGCATTCTGCTCTTGAAGGATAACGCCTCCTGTGTATTGACGGCGTTCGATGCGGATAAGGTGAAAATCATTCTGCCGGAACTCGGCGACGGCGTGCAGAGCATGGATCGAAGCGCACTTGAAGAGCAGTATTCCGGCTATGCCGTGTTCGGGGCGCTGGAAAGCAGAGCCGATGCCAGAACTGAGCCGGTAAAGCTCAAACAGGGCAAGCGCTGGTTTTGGGACGTGCTGCGCTTCTACATGCCCATTTACCGTCATGTGGCACTGGCCAGTGTGGTGGTGAACACCATAGCCGTGGCCAGTTCCCTTTTTGTCATGAACGTATACGACAGAGTGATTCCCAACAACGCCTATGAAACCCTGTGGGTGCTGGCCGCAGGGGTGACCATTGCCTATCTGTTCGATTTTCTGTTGCGCAGTCTGCGCAGTCATTTTGTGGATCTGGCCGGTCGCAACGCCGACGTGGTTCTTTCCAGCAAGCTTATAGATAAAGTTCTTTCCATGCGCATGGATGCCAAGCCGGAGTCCACGGGCGCGCTGGTCAATAATCTTCGGGAATTCGAGTCGCTGCGGGAGTTCTTCAGTTCCACAACGTTTCTGGCCTGCATCGATATTCCCTTTCTGCTGCTCTTTTTCGCGCTGCTCGCCTTCATAGGGGGGCCTCTTGTTTTGTTGCCTCTTCTGGCCGTGCCTGTTCTTCTCGGCGTAGGTGTTTACCTTCAAATGCTGGCAAGAAAAAGTGCAGAAAAGAGCTATCGGCACAACATGCAGAAAAACGCCTTGCTTGTTGAAATGGTGAACGGTCTGGAAACCATAAAGGGATGCATGGCGGAAAGCCGCATGCAGCGTTTGTGGGAAGCCGTGGCCGGCATTTCCGCCCAGTCGTCCAACGAAGCGCGCAAGTACAGCACAAGAGCGGTAACCTTTGCCACCTTTACCACGCAGCTCGTCACGGTGGGCATGGTCATATGGGGCGTTTACCGCATAGGCGCCGGGGAAATGAGTATGGGAGGTCTCATAGGCTGCAATATCCTTGTAGGCCGCATCATGGCTCCTCTGCTTCAGCTTGCTTCCTTGCTCACCAGACTCCAGAATTCCCGTGTTTCGCTCAAGGCTCTCGACACGCTCATGGCTCTGCCTTCGGAAAATCAGGATCAGGCGGCGTGCATGGATTTCGGAGCGCTTTCCAGTGAGTTCGTCATGGACAACGTGAGCTTTGCCTATCCCGGTTCTCAAACGCTTGCGCTCGATCATGTGTCTTTGCGCATCCGCCCCGGCGAAAAGGTGGGGATCATAGGCAAGATGGGCTCCGGCAAAAGTTCTCTCGGCAAGCTGCTCATAGGGCTTTACCCGCCTAAGGAAGGGTCGGTTTCCTTCGGCGGCGTGGATATCAGCCAGCTCGCTACAGCCGATCTTCGCAGCCGCGTAGGCTTTTTGCCCCAGGAAGTCATCCTTTTTTACGGTACTGTGCGCGACAATATTGCTCTCGGAGATCCCACCATCAACGACCATCTCATTCTTCGAGCTTCCGTCATTTCCGGCGTGGCTGACTTTGTAAGAAGGCATCCGTCAGGCTTTGGTGCACAGGTAGGTGAACAGGGACGCAACTTGTCCGGAGGACAGAGACAGGCCGTGGGGCTTGCCAGAGCGCTGGTGCGTGATCCCGACGTACTTATTCTGGATGAGCCTACCAGCAATATGGATGTGGAGTCCGAACGCCTCGTTCAACAACGTCTTGCTCCCGTTGCCAGAAACAAGACTCTTATTCTCATTACGCACAGGCTCAGCATGCTGCGCATTGTGAACAGGCTGATAGTCATGGACGGTGGAAAGATTCTCATGGACGGCCCTCGCGATGCCGTTTTGCGCAAGCTTCAGGAAAAACAGGGGACTGTAAAGGCACAGGGGCCGGCAGCGCAGGGCGTACGCATGACGGAATCACGGAAGGAAGAAAACAGGTCGAAAGTGAATCTTCAGCCAACAGTGCATAAGTCGTCAGAGGCGGTAAAAAACTGATCGGCTTTTCTGCTGTGATTATTATAATGTAACGGATTCAGTACGTTATGGATGATGAAAAGAAAAAAAATCCCGAATTTGAGTCGGCTACAAGCCAGATTTCGGAAGAATTCGGAGGCCCTTCTGGTTCTGCAGGAAATCCGTCTGCTCCCAAGGCGGCGCAAAGTCTGTTTGAGCCTGCGGCCCTTTCCAGTAAGCTGCTTCCCGAGGATCTTCCATATGCTGCGGAAGTGGAAGCGGCGCTGGCCAGACGCCCCACAAAAAGTGCCCGTTGGTTGTCTGTGGGGGTATTTGCTTTCTTTGCGGTGTTTCTTTTGTGGGCCAGTGTTGCAACCCTTGACGAGGTAACGCATGCAGAAGGGCAGGTGGTTCCTTCTTCCCGCACGCAGATCATTCAAAATCTTGAGGGCGGCATTTTGAGCAGCGTGGAGGTTCATGAAGGGCAGATAGTTGAAAAAAACGATGTCCTGGCCCGGATAAACAACGAAATGGCGGAAAGCAACGTACGCGACATGCTGTACAAGGCTATGGAAAATCTGATTTCCATTCGCAGGCTGCGCGCCTCCGTTGCCGAAACGCCGCTCACCTGGCCTGAAAACATGAAGGCTTGGCTGGAAAGAGGAATAGGCTATACGCTGACGGAGGATCAGCTGGAGCAGGGACGTAATCTTACGCAGGTGCAGCAGGAGACCTTTTCCGTGCAGGAGCGTCAGCGTAAGTCCGAGCTGGATGTTCTTAAGGCGCAGTCCGAGCAGCGCAGCCAGGAAGTAAAGGAGCAGCTGGCTCGGAAAGAGCAGCTCACCCGGAGTCTTTCTCTCATAAGGCAGCAGTTGAACATGGCCTCGTCTCTTCTGGCAAAGCGCAGCTATTCCAGAGCGCAATATCTGGAACTTCAGGAAAGGGCCGTGCAGACGCAAGGTGAAATCAATACCCTTGAAGTATCCATTCCCCGTGCGGAAGCTGCGGCCAGCGAGGCGGAGCACAGAATAGCATTGAGGAAGGCGGAGCTTGATGCCGCACTTATGGAAGAAATCAACAAGCGTAGTCTGGAACTTGCTTCTCTTCGTGAAAGCCTGTCCGCCGGAAGCGATCGCGTGACCAGAACAGAGCTTCGGTCTCCCGTTCGCGGCACGGTAAAGCAAATATACATCAATACCTTGGGAGGTGTGGTCAAGCCTGGTGAACCCATCATGGAAATTGTTCCGCTGGATGATACGCTTCTTGTGGAAGCAAGGGTCCGGCCGGCAGACGTGGCGTTTCTTCATCCCGGCCAACCGGCCATGGTAAAGGTTTCGGCTTATGACTTTTCCATTTATGGTGGACTGGACGGCGTACTGGAACAGATCAGTGCCGATACCATAGAAGACAAGAGGGGAGAGTTCTATTACCAGGTTAAGGTGCGTACACCTAAAACATCCATCTTATACCATGGAGAATCTCTGCCGATTATGCCTGGCATGATGACGACGGTAGATATTATGACCGGTAAAAAGACCGTTTTGGATTATCTTCTTAAGCCTATTCTCAAGGCAAAACAAAATGCTTTGAGAGAAAAATAGAGCAATTATTTTTCAAAATTATAGAAGTTTTATAAAATATATAATTTATTTTATTTACCTATATTTATAATTTTTTTTATAGATATATGGAGTAATAAATGGAAAAACTATAATATAAAATAATATGATGATAGCTGGTAATTAATATTTTATGCCGAATATAGTATGTAATGTGATATGGTTATATATAAAAAGGTTTCTTTTGTATATGTAATGTTATATTGTTGCTTGACGATATATAAATATTTAGTATGCTGGTAAAAAAGCATGTGGCAGGGATGGTCATGCAGGGTCATACTTCTGCATGAAAGGGAACGGTTATATTTTTATAGCATAACCTTTTGTTTTTATGGAGTTTTTTATGTCTCTCTTCCGCACTCTTTCAAGTCTTCATAATAACGGAAAAGGGCTTTTACCAAAAAATTTTTCTTTTCTGGTTGTTTCCGGCTGTCTCGGGGTACTGCTGTGTTCTCCTCTTACCTGTGCTGCCGGAAGTAATGATGCGATTCCTCTCAAAGAATCCATTGAGGCCATGTTGCGCAACAACAATTCATTAAAAGCTATTCAGGAAAACAGAACGGCCGCAGAGTATGAGGTGGATCGAGCGAAGGCAGGCTACGGTCCGCGTGTGGACCTTACGGCCAGAGGCGGATTCGGAAAACTTACCGACAGTACGACGCGCTCCTATGGCTATAATGATGCAGCTCCCTATTCGTCTGCTTCTCTGCTGGTTACGCAGCCGCTTTGGGACGGCTGGGCTACCCGCGGTCGGGTTCGCGAGGCCGAGGCAACCTATAGATCTCTCAATCATCGTGTGCTGGACAATGCCAACTCACTGGCACTCGATGCCATTATTGCGCATGTTGACGTTCTGCGTCGTCAGCAGATTTATCAGCTGGCGCAGGATAATGTGACCCGTCATGAAGAAATTCTTGAAAAGGCCCGAGCCCGTGAAGCTCAGGGAGTGGATACCATGGCCGACGTTTCTCAGGCTCAGAGCCGTCTTGCCCGAGCCCGTTCGACGTTGACCGAAGCCCGTGCTTCTTTGCAGAAAGGCGAGGATACCTATACGCGTCTGACCCGTCACTCGGCCATGAAGCTTGGTCCTGTGAATATGCCTGCCGAAATGTTTCAGAGTCCTGAAGACGTGCTCAAGGCTGCCCAGAAGGGTAACCCCAAGGTTTCCGCCTACCTCGAAGATGTAAAGGCCGCAACTGCCGTCAGAGAACAGGTTCGCTCCGCTTACAGCCCGTCCGTGAGCATTGAAGCCGGTCCCTCCTATTCCGATCGCGACGGCAAGAGTGAACTGTGGACAGCCGAGGTGGGCGTTGCTGCCGTTGTGCGCTGGAATCTTTTCAACAGCGGGGCCGATGTTGCAGAAAGCAAGGCCGCCGCTGCCCGTATCCGTCAGAGTCGTCGAGTGCTTTATGACTATATGGACGATCTGAAGCTCAACGTTGAGGAGAGCTGGACGGAATTTCTTTCGGCTCAGAAACAGCTTGAATTTTATCGTGAGGCGATTGAGTACAATAAAACGACCCGTAATGCTTATGAAGAGCAGTTTGTCATGGGTGAGCGCAGCCTGCTTGACGTGCTTGATGCGGAAAATGAACTGTTCAATTCATCCACCCAGGCAGCCACGGCTCTCGGCAATACGCTTATTGCCGCCTATCGCATGAAGGCTCTTGCCGGAGATCTTTTGCCTTCTTTCAACATCAGCACCGAGGCTCTCAAAACCACTCCTCATGACAGTGAACCTCTCGATCAGCTGACTATGCCAGACTAGGACTGTTGATTTCATGGGCCGGAGACTGGAGTACTCTGGCCCTTTTGTCGTTGCTGCATTCCGCATGTATCAACCGGGAGCAATGTAGCGTGATCCTTGCGGCAGTCAACTGTCCGGAGAGTAAAAATACATGAACATCAAGGTACATACCGTGCGTATCGGGTGCTTATGGGCTCTTGCACAGTGTGTAGCCTGTGTACTGTGTTTTCTTACGATTCCCGAGTCTGCCTTTGCAAAGGCAAGGCTGTTCGGAACCGTAGAGTTTCAGATGGATTTGAAAAAGCAGCAGAACTGGCTTTCCGCCATAGAGCGGAACCGAAAAAATCCGATTTTTTTTGATGAAAAACGCTTCAATTCATCGACACTTTGGAAAGAGCTTAAAAGCAGGGCTTCCGGTAAACCTCTACTGGAAAAACTCAATATAGTTAATAGATTTTGGAACCTGTGGCCTTATCGTACCGATCCGGAAGTTTATGGGAAATCGGATTATTGGGCTGCTCCCTATCAATTTCTGGCCAAATCCGGGGATTGCGAGGATTATTGTATCGTCAAGTATTTTACCTTGAAAGAACTCGGGGTCCCCATAGATGATATGCGCATTGTAGTGGTCAGAGAAACTGTTCGCAATATAGGTCATGCCATACTTGCCGTATATGACGGGGACAAGATCTATATTCTGGATAATCTGTCGGAAGCCGTTCGTCCTGCGGAACGAATACGAAATTATGTGCCGCAGTTTTCAGTCAACGAAAAACATCGCTGGGTTCATGTAAAAGCTCGTTGATAAAGCTTTCCAGCGTCTGCAAGCTACTTCAAAATAAAGTTCCCATGGGATGGAGGAATGCGATGAACAGCCGTGAAACCGTCGGTTATTCTGGCTTTTCCAAAAAGTCGGCTCTTCTGGCTGCGATATGCCTTACCCTTGTTTCAGGAGGCATTGCTCTGTTTTTTTGCTTCTCTCAGCTTGAAAACCGACGCCTTGAGGTGCTGCAGCGTTATGAACAGGTGGTGAAATCCTGGCTGGACGACGCCGTACAGGCAGTTGATATCTGGAATGGGGAGATGAAAAAGCTGAGGCTCCGGGTAAGCGAATCGGAAACATACAGGCTTTTTTCTTCCGACCTCTTCGGGTTGGACAAGCTGGTGACGGGGGCCATCAACAATGTCGAACAGGGGGTCACTTTATCCGGACCCGCAGCAGTTCTATCCGAGGAAGTTCCGGCTATCCGTCGTATTCTTTTGGATTTTATGAACTATAACGGTCTGCTGGATGCCCGCCTCGTCAATAGGGAGGGGCAGACAATCTTGTCCGCTCTCAGCACTCCTACGCCGTTGACTTCTGCTCAGAGCTCAGCATCGCAGCAGAGCATGAAAACGGGAACAACGGTTTTTTTGCCGGTCAGAGAAAGTGCCAATGGTCTGGTTCTGGATGTATTTGAACCGGTGTATGATCTGGATGCTCCCGATAAGTGCGTAGCCGTGTTCATGTCTTCCATACCGGTACTCAGCAAGGTGACCCAGTTTATTGCTCGTCCGAAGCAGAACGATATGTCCACGGCAACCATGTTGCAGCGCGCCGGTAACAACTGGGAGAGAATGCAGGTTCCCGCTCCTGTTGCTCTGGCTCCGGAGTTGCAGAAAGAGCTTACCGAAGATCAGGGGAAACTGCCTTTTGGAATGCGTAGGAGCGTTTCCGAAGTGGGCGGTACGGTGTATTCCATGTCCATTTTTATTCCTGGCCTGAACTGGAGCCTCGTTTATGAAACTCCCAGTGCCACGGTGGACAAAATGATATTTAGGGCGGAGCTTCCCGTATATGTCGTAGGAGCGCTGGGCTGGCTGAGCTTTATGTTGCTTTGCGGGCTCTTGTGGTGGATGGGCTTTGGGCGACAGCAGAAAGCCGTGGCTTCTGAGCTCCAGAGACTTCACCAGGTCGTTTCCCGGCAGAAAGAGCTTCTGGACAGCGTTAATGTCTCCCTTGATATCGGTCTGTTCATGGCCGATGTAAAGGGACAGATACGGTTTTGCAATCCTGCACTTGCCGTGATTCTTGGTAAGGAAGAGCAGGAGATCAATGAACAGCTGATTTTTACCTGTTTTCCTGTAGAAGCCGCAACTACGCTTCTGGAGCACATCCGCCGAGTAGCCCTTAATAACAAGGCAGAAGGATGCGAAATCTGTATGGAGCGGAATGGAGATGGAGAAAAAAGGCTGTATCGTGTGACGCTTTTTCCGTTTCTCGATTCCAGTGCACAGCATATGCGCAGCAGTATTCGCGGAGCTGTCGTCAGCATGAAAGATATCACGGAATTTCGTCGCCAGAGCGAACGGATGCGTCAGAGACAGAAAAGTCTTATCGAGGCATTTACACGCGCGGAAGAAAGTGTGGATCCGTATCTGGCCGGTCACTCTCACAGAATGGCCAGGCTCGGTGAACTTGTTGCGGGAAATATGGGATTGTCGGAAGACAGCAAGAATACGGTGATCATGGGAGCGCTGCTTTCGCAGATCGGAAAGCTTTTTATCCCTCGCGAGCTTTTGACAAAGAAGGGCAGGCTTACTCCAGAAGAGCTTGTTCAGGTGCATCAGGCTCCGGAGCATGCCTTCCGGCTGATGGAAAATGTGGACTTTGACCTGCCCGTCGCTCGTGCTCTTCATGAAATGTATGAGCATATGGATGGTTCCGGATATCCTCAGGGGTTGCAAGGGGAGAATATTTTACCCGAAGCCCGTATCCTTGCCGTTCTTAATGCTTTCTGCGCCATGGTAAGTGCCCGGTCTTATCGAGAGGGAATGGAGTCTGGAAAGGCCGTCGATGAGCTGATGAATAACGCCTGTTTTGATCAAAACGTTGTTGAGCATCTGAAGAATGTTTTAAAAACGCCGGAAGGCATCATTGCGTCACGTTCCTGATCAGACAAAAAAGGGAGGAGTATGCCTCCTCCCTTAAAAACCTTAAAAACTTTTCCGTCATATTTTATTGAACATGTCACTCCGCTTGAATTATTTTTCAAGAATGGATGACGACCTGATTTCTGCCCGAGTGCTTTCCCTGATACATGCGGCTGTCTGCCAGAGCCAGTAAGGCCTCATGCCTGGAACGACCGTCTTCCTTTAAAATTTCGCTCATGCAGGCGCATCCTATGGTGAAAGAGAAAGGCACTGTACGTCCGTCTTCCAGCACGATATTCTTTCTCATGGAGTTTCCGAGAGTAATAATGCGTTGACAGAATTCGTTGTAGTCATCTGCAATGGCAATGATGATGAATTCATCGCCCCCATAACGAGTAATAAAACTCTGATGGTGAATGTCAAAGTATTTCAGCCAAAAATGCCCGCAGCTTTGTAGAACGGCATCACCTATGGTATGCCCATACTTGTCGTTGATGTGCTTGAAGTTATCCATATCAAACAGTGCAATACATAGCTCCTGATTATTTATTTCTGCAGTATGGGCATATTCATAAAAGTACATATCCATATAATACCGGCTGTAGCAATTTGTGAGTGGATCACGCATAAGGCGAGAATTTTCTTCCTGAAGTCTCTTTATTTCCATAAGAACTTCTTCTTGCCCAAGCCCTGATATGTCGGTAAGTTCAGTAACCATTTCTAACGCAAAACTTTTTCCTTCAAGTTGTATATATTTTGAAATAACAATAAAAATATGTCCAGATATAGATTCAAGTTTTGTTCCATAATCATGGGAAGTAAGCACTTTTTTCGAAATACAAAATTTACAGCACGATTTTTTATTCCATACAGTATAGCATACTGCATCTGGAATGAGACCATTATCACCTACTATATAAGTTTTATACGTGTCTGGAGAAACGAGACGAATAATTTTAAAAGACCGAAGGAGTATATCAACTTCGTTTTTTAGCTCAGAAAATGTATAAATATATTTACCTTGATATAGGGACATATATTTACACCTCCATGAAAAAAGTTCATAATTTTATAAATTATATATATTAAACAGTCAAGTAAAAATATAAAATATAGTAAAAAAGAAATAAATAATATATATAATAGATAATAGATGAATATAGTTGTTTGTGGCATGTATTTTTTCACAGAAAATATAAATAAATATTTTTTGGGAATAAAACATTGGTTAAGTATGTTTATAGGAGTTCTTTTTTTTGATAAGAACAATTTCCGGTTGATAATTGAAACATTTTTTTGATATCGAGGAGTATAGATGATTCAAACTTTAATGCGCAAACAACAAGTCAGTACGTTGCTGATTGTTGATGATAATGAAATTAATAGAGAAATTCTTGATCATATTTTTTCTTCATTTTATCCTACAGAGCAAGTTGAAAATGGAAAATTAGGACTTGACAAAATTTTGGCATCTCCTGAGTCTTACTGTGCGGTACTTCTTGATGTCGTAATGCCGGAAATGGACGGATTACAGGTCCTTCGACGGTTGAATCAAGAATCACTTATGGATAAGATTCCAGTTTTTTTAATTACTGGTGAAGCAAATGATACGGTTATGCAGGAAGCGTATAGCTTGGGAGTTATGGATGTCATTAGTAAACCTGTAGTACCGTATATTGTGCAGCGACGTGTAAATTCAGTTATAGAGCTGTTTCGTGCAAGAAAGATTCTTGGTAATAAGGTTGAAGAACAACAGTCAGAGCTCCTACTGCAAGCTCAAAAAATTATTCGATTGAATGAAGGCATGATAGCCTCCCTTGCTACGGCTATCGAATTTCGTAGTGGTGAATCTGGAGAGCATGTACGTCGTATTCATGACATTACAAAATTTATGCTTTCCAACACAGACTTGGGAACGGGACTGAGTGCACAGGATATAGAGCATATTTCATTGGCCTCAATTATGCATGATGTGGGTAAAATCGCCATTCCAGATGCCATATTGAATAAACCCGGAAGGCTCACCCCGGAAGAATTTGAGGTAATAAAAACGCATACTGTTCAGGGGGCCGCTCTGCTGGAGAAGATTCCGCAACTCCGGGAACATGAGTCCTATCGGTATGCCTATGATATTGCACGTCATCACCATGAGCGCTGGGATGGCAGAGGGTATCCGGACCGCCTGAAAGGAAATGAAATTTCCGTTTGGGCACAGGTCGTTTCTCTTGCAGACGTATATGATGCCCTTGTAAGCAAACGTTGCTATAAGGGGGCTTTTTCGAGAGAGGACGCTTTGAGTATGATTCGTGAAGGTAAATGTGGAGTATTTAATCCTCATTTACTTAGTTGTTTTTGGGAAATAGAAACGGAACTTGCTAATATGTACTATAAAAATAAGGAGAAATAGAAATGGATATAACTGTAAGAGAGAGTTTAATTGCTGGTGGTATTGATGTTGATGATGTATTAAAACGATGCATGGGAAGTGAAGCGTTGGTTGAGAGATTGCTTAAAAAATTTCTTATCGATTCAAGTTATGAAAAACTTGTTGAAGCTATAAGGAATAAAGATGAAAATGCAGTAATGGATGCCGCACATACTTTAAAAGGTGTATGCGGTAACTTATCTCTTAATCATCTTTTTGTTCTTGTTGACTGTATGGTCCAAAAATTGAGACGATACGAATATGATGCAGCTGTAGCTATGATGTCAGATATAACAGATAAATATAATAGTGCTGTTTCTGCTATACACAATGCTTTTGACTGATATATTTCAATATATAAATATGAATATATAAAATATCTCACTGATAAGAAAAAAGTTATGAATTTTTTCAGGTAGTATAAGCAAGTAATGTGCGCTTTTATGAAAAAGAATAATCATTTTTTTCTTGTCAGCATAATTTGTGTTCTCCTTTGTATAGGTGTTTTTGTCTGGAGTAGTTTTTCTATGATTCGTCAGGGGAGCATAGCAAGTAATACTCTGGGATCTATATATATGAATGCTATGAATTATCAAATGCAACTTCATTTTCGGTCTATTATTGAGCTGAAATTTAAACAGGTTGAAGGTATTATTAATAGAAGTCATCCAGATACTATTGAATATTTTAATGAAGATATAATTAATGATTTAATAGAAAGTGCTAAAATACGAGAGTTTACATATCTTGCATTGTATTCTACAGATGGTCATGCAGAAATATTATTGGGTGATAATGTAAATATTGTTAATGAACACGATTTTATTGATAGTATGAATGATGGTAAGCGTAATGTTGCATCTGGAATTTCTGCATCAGGACATGAACTTGCGATTTTAGGTATTTCTGTGGGATACCCCATATCAGAAGGATATCCCATGAAAAATGGAAAGGTATGTACGGCTTTGGTCGTCGGACTACCTTTAGAATACATAAGTGATATGCTTTCGTTGGATATGGATAAAAGTATGGTCTTCTCTCATATCATACGAAAGGACGGAAGCTTTGTTTTTAGAAATTCTTCTGTTAAAGAAGATAATTATTATAAATGGTTTGAGCATACGGCTCAGTTTAATGGAAAAACGACAAGTGAAATGCTTGTGGATTTTCAAAAAAGCATAAATCATAATGATGATTATACAATGTTTTTGACTATTGACGGAGAGCGACATCATATTCATTCTTCGCCGCTACCTAATTCTGACTGGTATCTTGTTACTGATATGCCGTATGGGGCATTGGATCAGGTTATCGATCATTTATGGAGCCAGCGCATATATACGGCCATCGGTGCCGGAATTTTGCTTCTCTTGCCGCTTCTGGCAATGTTTTTCTTTTATTCGCGAATGTCGAGAAGGCAGATTGTCGAACTTGAAAGTGCAAAAGCTAAGGCCGACAGGGCCAGCAGGGCCAAGAGCGAGTTTTTGTCTAATATGAGTCATGACATTCGTACTCCCATGAATGCCATAGTAGGTATGACTACAATTGCCGAAGCAAATATAGAAAATACCGCTGTTGTACAAAATTGTCTGAGAAAAATTACTCTTTCAAGTAGACATCTACTTGGCCTTATAAATGATGTATTGGATATGTCGAAAATAGAAAGTGGAAAGCTTTCTTTACACATGGATACAGTATCATTACGAGAAGTTATGGATGGTATTGTCGGCATTATTCAGCCTCAAATAAAAGCCAAAAATCAAAAATTTGATATTCATATTTACAATATTCAGACAGAAAATGTATATTCAGATTCAGTTCGTTTAAGTCAGATATTATTGAACCTTCTGTCAAATGCTCTTAAATTTACTCCTCAGGGTGGACTGATTCAAATAGAATTGTATCAAGAGAATTCCGCTTTAGGAGATTCCTATGTGCGTACACATATCTTAGTTGCGGATTCCGGCATAGGTATGACAGAGGAATTTCAAAAAAGAATATTTGATTCATTTGCCGTGAAAATAATGCTTGTGTAAATAAAATAGAAGGGACAGGCCTTGGTATGTCTATAATAAAATATATTATTGATGAAATGAAAGGATCAATAGATATTCGCAGTAAAGTTAATGAAGGTACGACATTTCATGTTATTCTCGACATGAAGAGGGTTAATGTTGCTGAGCAGGAAATGAAATTACCCTGTTGGGATGTCCTTGTTGTTGATGACGATGAAGAACTTTGTCGCACAGCGGCACTGTCGCTAAAAGAAATGGGGATGAATGTTGACTGTGCTTCAAGCGGCCATGATGCCATAGGCATGGCGGAACAAAAACATGCGGAAGGTAAAGATTACCATGTGATATTGCTTGACTGGAAAATGCCGGAAATGGACGGTCTTGCGACAGCCAGAAGGATACGGGAAAAACTTGGAAATTCTATTCCGGTTCTGCTCATATCTTCTTACGACTGGACAGATATAGAAAAGGAAGCTCGAGGGGCCGGAATATCGGGATTTATTTCGAAGCCGTTATTTAAATCAACACTGTTTCATGGAATGAAGGCATTTGCAGAGGAAAATACTGTCGATCTGATTGCAGATAACAGTAATTCCGACTGGTCTGGGAAGCATATACTTCTGGCAGAGGATAACGAACTGAACTGGGAGATAGCGGATGCTCTTCTCAGCGAAAAAGGTTTTTCCGTTGACTGGGCTGAAAATGGGCAAATCTGTGTTGATAAGTTCAAAAATTCAAAACCGGGGCATTATGATATTGTACTCATGGATATTCGAATGCCGGTCATGAACGGTTATGAAGCCGCCAGGGCATTAAGGGCCTTGGATAGACCGGATGCAGATATTCCCATCATTGCCATGACGGCCGATGCCTTTTCTGAGGATATTCAGAATTGCATGGCGTGCGGTATGAATGCCCATATCGCCAAGCCCCTCGACATTAAAAATGTACTTCGTGTTATTCAAAAGTATATTAAGTAATCAGCAGATTCAGCGTCTGATCTTTCAATCGTGCCGGATAACGAAAGGAAAAAGCTGCTGTTTCATACGAGATTCGAATGAATTTCGCCGTATTCAGGCCATTTGTTCCAGTTTTATGACTTGAGTCGTTTTGTAAAGAAATCGTCATTTCTCCTTCATGCTTTTTTCATCATGACTGCCTATGTTGGCCATGTACATGGCATTTTGATGAAGATGTACTTCAGCAAAGCAGTATGAAAGGAGATTTTATGATTGCTGTCAGCCATAAGAAGTGCCGTTGGCGTATTCTCGCGGCAATGGTTCTGGCCCTGGTGTTTTCCTCTGTGTTGCCTGGTGATGCCTGTGCCGAGATCATTCAGATAGTTTATACATCTGATCAGCATTACGGCATTTCCAGAAAGGCCTTCAGAGGGAAGAAACAGGTTTCGGCCGTTGAAGTCAATGCTGCACTCGTCAATTCCATCAATAAGCTGCCGGGTCTTGTTTTTCCTCCAGATGGCGGAGTCATGGCCGGAAAGCCTGTGGAATGGATAGACTATGTCATTTCTACCGGTGATATAGCCAATAGAATGGAAGGATCCAAGGATAAGGCTCCCATGACGGCAACGGCCTGTTGGGAAATGTTTATGGATCAGTACGGCAGGGGGTTGAAGCTCAAAGACAGGCAGGGAAAACCTGCTGAGCTTCTTGCTGTGCCCGGCAATCATGATATGACCAATGCGGTAGGTTTTTTCCGCCCCATGTATCCTTCAAAGGATGATGGAGCCTTGAGAGCCATGACTGAGAGGGCCTTTGGTAAGAAGTTTTCTTCCTTTGATCCCTATGCGCAACGGGTAGTGCTCAGCAGGGAAAAGGGAGGATTGCATCTTCTTGTTATGGGTATCTGGCCGGATACTTCCAGTCGGTCCTGGATGGAGAGTGAGCTGAAGAAGATGCCAAAAGGGCAGGCAGCTCTGCTGTTTACGCATATGCCGCCGGATCTTACCGCCAACAGGCTGACCAATCCCAACGGTAAGCATGATATCAATGCTGAAGATAAATTCGAAAATCTTACGCCTGATGTATCGAGTGTTGGTGTAATAACGGAACGTCCTGTTCGTGAGCACCGTGAGCTGGAAAAGTTCCTGAAAGACCATCCCGCCATTCGGGCCTATTTCCATGGTCATGAAAATTTCAATGAGTTCTATAACTGGCAGGGACCGGATTATACCATTTCTCTTCCCGTATTTCGTGTGGACTCTCCGATGAAGGGTGATGTTTCTGCCGGGGATGAGACGGAGCTTTCTTTCCTTCTTATTTCCGCGGATACGGATACAGGCAGAATGACGGTTCGTGAAGTCATGTGGAATACCAATGCTACTGATATGACAACTTGGGGACAGACCAGAACCGTGCCGCTGACTTTTGATACATCTGCAAAATAGTCCTGTTTTTCGTCGGCAGAGCCAGCATCCATAGGACTGAGCCATGGTTTCCTGCGGAATCCATGGCTTTTATTTTAATCTTTTTTCGTTGCCAGCTGCAGGAGGGGCGAGTTCTCTTCTGGTTGTATTGTATAGGAGGTATCGTAATCTCAAGGGTTTGATATGGCTTTGAAATATTGAAAACTTTTTTAGTTTATTGATTTTTTTATTTTATCCGCTTTATGAGGGAAGGGGTTGTCTGCTGAAAAGCATTTTGATATCGAAATAAAAATAAATTCGGAGGCGTATCTATGAAGGATTATCCGGGATTTCACGCGTTGCCTCAGCATGGTCATCAGGCACTTGAACAACGCAGAGTAGAACTTGGCTGCGGTGTGTGGGCATTCATCGGCTACAGTTCGTCAAATTTCGCTGCCATTGCTACACGGCATGGATACCTCATGATAGATACGGGGGATAATATTCCTTTGGTTCGTCGTGCGCGAGAAGAAATCAGCACCCTGGCACCAGGATCCCTTCAGGGTGTTATTCTGACTCACAGCCATCCTGATCATTGTTGTGGTGGTAGTGTTTTTCTTGATGGGGAAGCCGATGTTCCCGTCTGGGGACATCATGGCTTTGGTGCGGAGTCTCGTGACGGTAAGGGACTTGAGAAGATACTCATGAAGCGTACACGTCGTCAGTTCGGATTTGACATTCCCACAGCACGGTACACACAAAACTTCATGCTGCCGCGTTTTGATAAGGAGATTCCGGCATCCCCCATTAAACCGAATGTTCCGGTAGCGGAAGGAAAAACGGAACTTGACGTGGACGGCATCAGGCTGGAACTTTACACAATACCTACGGAAAGCGCCGATATGCTCGTAGTCTGGCTGCCGGAACAGAGAGTTCTTTTTGGAGGGGATACCGCGTACGGAAGTTTTCCCAATCTGTATCCTCTGAGAGGGGGAGCTTATCGTGATGTTGAGCGGTGGGCAAAAGGGATACGAAGACTCAAGGAATTTCCAGCGCGTGCGCTGCTCTGTGGACATAATCTGGCGCTTTTTGAGGAGGAAATTCCCTGTTTTCTTGAAAACTATGCACAGGCACTGGAGTATGTGTACACGGCTACCATTCATGGAATGAATGAAGGTAAAAGCGTTGATGAGCTTGCGGCGACCATCGAGTTGCCTGATAAATTACGTACCTTGTCCTACTTGGCAGAGTTTTACGGCGCTGTTCCGTGGTCGGTAAGGGCCATTTTTGCAGCAAAGGTCGGCTGGTTCGACGGTAATCCTTCCGCCGTTATTCCGCTGACGCCACAGGAAGAAGCCGAACGCATGGCATGTCTGGCAGGGGGAGAGGATAAACTTCTTCAAGCTGCACGAAATGCGCTGGCGAAGGAAGATTGGCGATGGGCCTGTCGTTTGGCTGACTGGTTGCTGGCTCTTGGTGCGGGGCGTGAGGTCAGGCTGTTAAAAGCGGACGCTCTCGAAGGTTTGAGCCGGGAGATATTACCTATCACCGGAATCAATTATCTTCTCAGTTGTGCTCTTGAGCTGAGAGCGAATTGAGAAGGCTTCGCCTGCAGTGGCGTGGTTTTGGGGAGCCGGTTTTTCTCGGCTCCGAAAAGACTTTTTTCAGTCTCTGGCCGGACAGGGATGTGTCTATGATTGCAAAGAACGATATACGGAGGCAGAGGAAAGAAGGGGGAACGGTATCTGCCGTATTTGAGGAAATACGACATGAGAGATGGCAACATGGGGGACAAGCAGGCAGTTGACGGCTGAAAGTGAAGCTTTTATTGATTCTGCAGAATGAGTCTTCCAATCTGACTATAGGAAATGTGAATAATTTTAAAAAAGGAGAAATTGTGTCATGGCTGCGAGTAAGACTGAGACTGAAAGTCCGGCACTTTCAAAAGAGAGCAGATATTTTTGTAAGCACGGTAAGTCGGATGGGTCTTTGGTGATTTGCGATAAACCATGTGAAGAAACAGGGGCCTGGCAGGCATGGGCGACAGCGGAAAAGGATGGCTATATTGTTACTCCGTGGTACTGTGAAAACCAGTGCTTATGGAAAATAAAGGCTAAAAGACATTAAATATTTTTTACAATACAGATTAATTTAAAATATAATTTATATAAAATATTTTTATATGTTCTATGAGTGTATCTATTTATACTTTTTCTTCTTTATGTCTGATGATATTGCAGTAAAGAATGACTTGATTATGGAAGAATAGAGAATATGAACATGGAACATATTTATAGATATCATCTTAATTTTGTAATTCTAATTTACTGGTGTTTTTTATAAAAATAAATGTCATACCTGTGTATCTGGTAATTGTCCGTTATGGGCTATCCATTGGCATTCGGTAATCTGCATATGGGTGAATACTGCGCGAAAAGAGGATTCTTCTGGACTGCATGCGTAAAGTCCAAAACGGATTTCTTCTTTTGCTTCAAAAAGATGACAGATACGCATTTGGTGAAAAATTTTTCCATCATTGGAGCAGTCAATGCAAAAGTCTTCTTCACGGCGGCTCAGGCGATACCACATGGATTTGATATTTGCAGGAATTTCTGTAGTTGCCCAGTCGGAATAGCCACGATTCGTTACTACGCTGCCCAGATGCTGAAAGTTTTTATTTTCATATTCCACAGAGGCTTTCAGCCAGTTTTCACTGTCCAGATACAGTACTACGCCGCACTGGTCAAAGCGATGCTTGCTTTCGGAAAATTTGGTTTTCACCGCGAAGGAAAAGAACTTTTCCGTTGTAGACATCTGGAGCACGGGGGCATTGTCATTGCGGAAGTGATAATAGGTTTTCTGCCATAGATCCGTATGAGGGTTTGTAGTGATTTCAATTTAAGTCCGAGAAATTTTATAGTCCTGAGTTCTCTTGTCCATTTTAAATTATAAATATTAAATTTCATAGTTCTTCCTTGATGGTATAAGTGTTATCAATAAGATTGTTTATTAATAGTAATATTTTTTATTTTATTAATAGATATGTGACAATATTATATGAAATATATTGAATATATTTGTATAAGTAAAAGTTAATTTTATATATAAATAGTTGTATATTTATTATATTATGTAGTATACTGATATAAAATATAGAAAATTAATAAAAATATTAAGAGATTGAGGAATGGAAACAGATTCTGAATATAGATATGAAAAGAAAATAGGGATATACTCACCAATGCTTATTGTGAAGCGAATAGTGAAAGTAAAGTTTATGTATTTTTTATGTTATTAAACTATAAATTTATGAGTGTATTGTTTTTGGGTTTTAGTACTATATGGGGTGTATAATGGAAAGAAATGTTGCACTGGATTATATTCGTATGATTGCTATATTATGTGTTATATTTTGCCATTGAACAGAGTATATTTTTTTTAATTATCCTGTATTATTAGATAATAATGGCGTTTATCGTTTTATAAGCATTATATGTTTTACTGTTAGTAGACTTGGTGTTCCGCTTTTTTCTTTTTTGTCCGGAGCTTTGATTTTAAATAAAGATCTATCTACTGCAAAATGTATAAAACAATTTTTTGCCATAATGTTAAATTATTATTAATATGTTTTATAATGTGGATTGTTTTATATCATTGTTTTCTTTATATTACAAGGAAATTCGTTTAATGAAAAATTTTTATATTAAATATATTATTTTACAATAGGTTCATCTTCCACATGCGTAGTATATGCCTGCAATTATTGGTGTATATATATTCCTATAATTTGGAATATTATACACCGACTGCCGGCAAAAGTTATTTAATATATTTTTGTATTCTAAGTATAACCATACTATCACGTCACTATGGTTTTAGCAATATTCCTATACAAATTGATTTTTGTATTAGTAATGCATATGTGATATATGTTATAATATGTTATTATATCAATAATTTATCATTAAGATTAAATAGATTATTTTCTGTATTAATATTTTTATTAATAGTTATATTTCAAAGTTATACTTTTAATATAAATATTGACTATAAAGTATGGTATAATTTTGCTATATTGCCAGTATGTACCGCTTTTCTTTTTTTGTAATATTAAAAGAATATAACTTTAAAAGAAATAAATATTTAGAATACATATCGAAATATTCACTGTCATTGATGGTAATTTATATTGTATCTCATGTAGAAATTATTAAAAAGTATGTCATGCTTATTAAGTAATCAGAGAAAATTCATAAATATAATAAGTATACTAGAAAAGTATGGTTTTTATATGGTATAATGTGACTTGTTTAATTGTTTTTCTGAGCTATGCTTTTCAATCTAGATTTAGTGTGTTTTTGTTTGACACTTTGTGTCTGCACCATTCAAGATCACACGGGTTTCTGTGATCAGATATTCCATGATGATATGTCGGAAATATGCAGCTGGCAGATTTCTTCGACTCTCATGCCGGTATAAAGCGCAATCCACGGAGCCCAGAACATGGTCGGCTTTCCTTCCGTAGCCTTCAGATAACCGGCTCTGTCACTGAAGAGCGCGTGCAGTTCGTCATGAGAGAAGCCGGTCCTTTTGGTTCCTTTGCAGCGGATATCCTTGTTGGTCATGGCGGGAGGAAAACCGGAGTTCAGATATCTGGCCTGAATTTTGCCCTGATATTCCAGTTCGCACCAGTTGATGAAGCTTCGGATGTTGATCTGCCTCACCTGCATGGTCTTGAGGCTCAGCAGACGATCCA
>CALUPL010000010.1 GCA_944322635.1 uncultured Mailhella sp. | reverse complement strand
GCCAGCTGTCCCACTCGGGAACGAAGATGAGCTGACCGCGGCAAAGCGCATTGAAGAGAATGCCGGAACCCTTCTGCCCGGCCTCCGCACAGTCTTCCACAAAGCGCTGCCTGGTCTCGGCGTCCTTATCTCCCCGACGCTGCCCGGAGGATGTTCCGGCCTCCGCCTTCAGCCTGGCCAGATTGGCCGCCTCTTCCTCGGCCTTGCGCTGCACTTCCGCCCGGATGATCTCGCCCTTCAGCCACTCCTTCGGAGACTGCGGTTCCTGGGGCGTGTTCGGCATGTCGTTTCGGTGGTCACTCATGCGGCCACCTCCATGCCTCCGAAGGTCTCAGCGCCACTTCCGGCATCCCTTACCCCGGCAACAGCATCACTACCGGCCGCACAGACCTCCATGCCCACGGCCGAACATCCGCCGCAGACTTTCCAAATTTCGGATTTATTTTCAAAAAATTTCCGGCACTCTTCGCGCTCGGCAAGCCCCCGCATAAGCCCGGATCCGGAAAGGACCCAAGATTGACGACAGGACGCTATGACACTATGGTCAGAAAAGTTTTTCTTGAGGGTAAGGGAGAGGCGAGGCCTGAACACGTCCCCTTGTTTTACCTTCGGGAAAACATACCTCTCCACACAAAATGGGGAGATATAGGGGAGATGGCTCCCCCTTGCAGAAGCGGATGTTTTTTTATTTTTCTCAATAGATATTGAAGCGCTACACGGTATTTGAAACAGGAACTTCCTGTTCAACGTGTAGGCTGCAACATTTATTCTTTTCTTTACGGTACCGGAAGGGGCACGTATCATACGTGCCCCTTCCGGTACTTGATATCACGGCAAGTTTCAAATCCTGCCGGACAGAGCATGCTTCCCCGGGAGCAAAGAACTTCCGTTCCCCGACACACCGTTTTTCCGGAAATTCACCTTTTTAGAAAAACGCTGCTCTCCTCTACCCAGGAATGTCCCTTTCCATCATGGGCACTCCTTCTCCGTGTCTTCCCAACCAGATCTGAAGCCTGCGGCACATGCCCTTTGACGACCTGCTTCTGCCAGACATCTTATGCAGTTATTTCACGGGAGCAAGGCGATCCAGCAACTCTGCCTGCTTTTTTGTTTCCTCGACCATGAAGCTCGATGCCGTAACGCCGCTCAGCGTGCCCCCGCCTTCAAGACCAGCAACAGCTTCCCCCATGGCATTCTTATATTGCACCCAAAGCCGCTCCGCATCCCGCAGATTCTTTTTGCATGTTACCGGGTCATCACTGCCGGAACAATGCTTCATGGCCGCAGCGTAACTGTCATTGAGTCTGTCATCCCAGTAATCATAGGCGTCGTTCAGACACATGAGCATATCCACGGTAACACCTTCAGACCTGTTCATACAGGAGTCAAACCCCGGAGCCAGTTCTTCCCCCGCAAAAGAAAGGCTCACCGGACTCAAAAAAAGCAGAAGGGCTCCTGCTCCAAGCTTGCGTAACATACTCATACCCTTTTCCCTCTTTCAAACGAAAGCCAGTCCAACTCGGAGCACTTCTGTCTCCGAGAACAAAACGATCTGCAAAAAAGAAGGCGGCTGTCTCACTCATCTCGTCCGGAATTGTACCTTCCGACGGATGCTGCAGCGCAGAAGAACGACAGCCATCTTTTTCTTTATCCGGCTCTCTGGAAAACAGGCGGACAAGTCGAAGCAAATATACCCGAAGGCCTAGCCCGGCAACAGCTGCTGTCTGGCCTGAGCTACTTCCTGTTCCAGCGTTCTCTTGTGCTCTTCCGAGATATGCAGAGCCCGTGCCAGTCCGTCGAGATATCCTCTTTCCATAAAATGGTCTATCTCCACGATAAGACAGGACAACCGGTACAGATCGTCCCCCTGTTCGGGTGAACGTACTTCCGATGCCAGCATGGACGGATCTATGGGCTCGTTCAGCAGGGAATTCATAACTGTCGTCATATCCCGTCCCGGAAAAAGCTGTTCCACAATCTTAAGAATGCGCCCCTGTTCCGCGACGTCGATATGTCCGTCGGCCCTGGCGGAATATACCATGGCTCGAAGCATGAGCATGGCTGTAGCATCGGGAACGGCGGACACGGAAGTTTCTCCGTAAGAGGATGCCGTCATCGAAGTGTTTTCTCGTGTCTGTTGCAGCTCTGAAACCTGCTTCGTCCGGTTCTGACTCCACTTCTGATAAAAATTCCATGCCACTGCTCCCGCACCGACAAGAGCGGCATCCTTCAACACGCTTTTGGAAACAAAACTGCCTATCAGCGCCCCCAGCGCTCCTGCGCCGAGCAGTCCGCCCATGCCTCCCGGAGTCTGGGAAGCCATGTCGGAAGCTACGTTCTTCGCCTTGCCTGCAAAGGCACCGAGGGTGGACTTAAGTTCGGGGGAATTTAAAATATCAAGCAGCGCCATGAAAATCTCCTTGAAAAGCTTCGGGAATCGTATGATACAGACATACGTGATCCTTTTGTGAAGTCAACAGGGAAATTCTTTCATACTATTGCGTTATGTTTCCTCTGTCTCAGATATAGGGACTCATGAGCCAGCAGACGGAATCAAAAAGACAGGATGGAAGACTGATTTTCTCATAATCCTGCGGCGTCATTCTGCGGGAACGGGCAAGGACCTCATCCGCATAGGCGGAAAGCTCCTTCTGAAATTCCGGATCGGCGGCTTCCACATTAAGCTCGAAGTTGAGGAAAAGACTACGGGGATCAAGATTGGCCGAGCCGAACAGTGCATACCAGTCATCGACAAGCAGAAGCTTGGTATGCGCGAAAGGCGGGGGCTGATACCAGATGCGTACCCCCATCTTCGCCAGCTGACGCTGATAACGGCGCGAGGCATGATGCACGTAGAAGAGATTGTTGAGGGCCGGAAGAATAATGTCCACGCGAACGCCGCGCTGCACGGCGGCGACGAGCGCACCAGACAGTTCCCGCGGAGGAATGAAGTACGGCGTAAATATGGTCACGCGCCGCCTTGCAGAAGAAATCACTCCGCAGAGGAGCTGATGGATGTCCTCTCTCTGGCGCCCCAGCCCGTCGAACACCAGGCGGCAGTGAGAATTTCCCCTTTCCTCCGGCTCCACTCCGGATGGCGGCGTGGGCAGCTTGGAAACAAAGGCCCAATCCATGAGAAAGGCCTCCTGAAGACGCGCAGCCACAGGACCGGTGCAGCGAAAATGAATATCCTGTACGCGTCCGCGCTTCGGCAGCGACACAAGATGATGATCGCCTATGTTCATGCCTCCGGTGAAGGCCACGTTTCCGTCGCAGGCCAGCACTTTTCTGTGCGTGCGCAGGTTGACGGCAAACATGGGCGGCCATAGTCGCGGAGGCAGAAACATCTGCACCTTTACCCCTCTTGCGGCAAGCTTGCGCCAGGGCTTGCGAAGGGAGTATATCATGCCGCCGAATCCGTCCACGATAAGCCTGACATCCACTCCCCGTTCCGCGGCCTCGCCGAGGGCCTCGGCAAAAGCTCGACCCGTTCCGTCTCCCTTGAATATATAGGTGGAAAGACACACCATGCGTCTGGCCTGTCGTATGGCTTCCAGCATGGCCGGATACGC
This sequence comes from uncultured Mailhella sp., assembly GCA_944322635.1. Taxonomy (GTDB): domain Bacteria; phylum Desulfobacterota; class Desulfovibrionia; order Desulfovibrionales; family Desulfovibrionaceae; genus Mailhella. Next base: position 3,346 of record CALUPL010000010.1, on the reverse strand, counting down.
CTCTTCTCCGTTTCTCAAGAGTTCCAGCTTGTTGCCGCGCATCATGGGTCTTCCGGTAATGGCTCCCCCTACTCGCAGGGCCTCCCATTCCTTGGGCAGCCTGACATCCTCTTCCGTATTCAGGCGCCGATCCAGCATTCTGTCGGAGGAATCCTGTCGTCTGGATGCCTCGTCAAGAAGACGTCCGGCCAGACTATCCGCCCGACTGATGCCGAAGAGAGAATAGGCGAGACTTCCGAGAAACGGCAGAAGCATGACGCTGGCTACCCAGGCAAGCGCCGATTGAGGATCCTTTTTGTGAAGAAGCGCATGTACGGCGCAAAAAAGCGCCCAAAAAAAACCCGCGACGGCAAACAACGCGCCTAAAACTACAAGAGTCAACGATTCCATGATCCCTTTTCCTTTTGCGGAAAGCGTGCGGCAGGAAGTAAAAATCCCCATTTGCCGGACGTCCTGAACGACAACCTGCAACGGCCGGAAAAGGACAAAAACGACCTCAAAAATCTTCCCCTTTCCGTTTTTTTCCTCTATACTGCACGGACATTCTTTAGCATACACCTTCAGGAAAAGCCATGATACGCATTGACGATACCCGTTGTGTCCGTTGCGGGCTCTGTGCCCGAGTCTGCCCCCTTCACTGCTTCCATGTCGAAAGTGATGGCATCAGCATCCATCACGAAGAATACTGCATGCATTGCGGTCATTGTGCTGCGGCCTGTCCTTCGGCCGCCATATGGCTGGACGACACAGATCCCGACACGCTTGAACCTCTCTCTCCTCTGCCCGATACGACTAGCCTTACCGCTCTTATCAAGGCACGCCGCTCCATACGGGACTTCAAGCAGGAATCCGTACCTGAAAATGTGCTGCTCCAGGCACTCGATACGGTACGCTACGCCCCTACAGGCAAAAATCTGGAAAACGTCAGCTGGCTGGTGCTTGAGGGCAGAGATACGCTCCGTCGCGTAGCGGATTGCGTCATAGATCTATTCCGACAGGACAAACGCCTGGCAGCTCTGGTGCGCTCCCATGAAAGAGGCGCGGATCCTATTTTCCGCGGCGCGCCCTGTGCCGTATTTGCCTGCGCGAGCGGCGAATACGACCTCGACATGGTCAACTGCTCCATTGCCGTTTCCGCGCTCGACCTTCTTCTGCCCACCATGGGACTCGGCGGCTGCTGGGCCGGATACGTCATGCGAGCGGCCGCGCTCGATGAGAACGTGCGCAAGGCCATGGGCACGGAAGAAGGACTCAGGCCTCTCGCGGGACTCATGGTAGGTATTCCCGCCGTCAGCTACCGCCGCGTACCGGCCCGTCGTCCGCTGCGCGTGATCATGGTCAAAGGTGAAACGGCATGAGAGAAAAGGTACGCTATCTTCTCTGCGGCCTTGCCATGGGCGCAGCCGATGTGGTTCCCGGAGTGTCCGGCGGCACCATTGCCTTCATAACCGGCATTTACGATCAGCTTTTGAACGGCATAAAATCCTTCAACGCCACCTTTTTCCGTCTGTTTTTTTCCGGCCGCTGGAAAGAGGCGCTCGCAGGTATTCCGTGGGGATTTCTTCTGCCGCTTCTTCTGGGCATAGGCACGTCCATATTCAGCCTGGCGCGCCTTACGCTCTATCTGCTCCACACTTGGCCTCAGGCTCTGTGGGCCTTCTTCTTCGGACTCATCATATCTTCCATTCTGCTCATGATGCGCGGGCAGCGCATGCCTCTCTCTGGTCTGGCTCTGCTTGCCGCAGGAGCCGTGGCGGCATGGTTCATAACCGGAACCGAAGCCATGACGGCTTCCCACGAGCTGCCTCATATTTTCCTTGCAGGATTCATCGCTCTTTGCGCCATGATCCTTCCCGGTATATCCGGGTCATTCATGCTCGTGGTCATGGGGCAGTATGCCTACATCCTGTCCGCGGTGGTTCACCTCGAAATGGCGGTACTTCTCACGTTCATTGCCGGAGGACTTTGCGGTCTCATGACGTTCAGTCGCGTACTTTCCGTATGCTTCTGCCGCTACCCCTCCCAGACAAATGCCGTACTCATCGGTTTTATGGCCGGATCCCTGCGTACGGTATGGCCCTGGCACAACGGTACCATACCAGCCATGCCGCCATCACTGGATGGAATGGTGATTCTGGCATGCATCACCTGTATTGTCGGTATTGCTCTGCCTTTACTGATACAACACTTAGCTGCAATGAAGAAATTCTGAACATTGTCCGCCGCTCTATCTGCAATAGAACGGCGGATTTTCTTTCTACTACCCTTTTCTCACGTAAAATCTTCTATTTTAACCACGTCAAAACTTGACAACACCTTGCGTCTTAAGTGATATCATGGAAATTATTCATCAATAAAGTGTAACTGATGCCTTTTTGCACATAACCCGACGCCTCAGCCCCATACAGCAACCATGAATATCCACTTTTCCTTATCGCAAGACGCACTGTTATCCGACATCAAAACAATCACCGAAGCTCTCAAGCTACTCTTTTTTCTTGGAGTTTCTGTCGCTGCGTTATTTCTTGTTTTCCGGGAAGATACGCTTTGCAGCAAACCGTTCAGTGAAACAGGTCCGACGGAACTCGTTCAAACGGGATTGCTTTTTTTATGCACACTGCGTCTTTTTATGGAGAGTCGGCGCCGTCCGGATATGAGAAATGCCCTCATTCTGGCCGGAGGACTTACCGGCTGCATGCTTATACGCGAACAGGATTACTTGCTCGACATGTTGGTTCATGGGTTCTGGAAATGGCCGGCAATCAGTCTCGCCGCTGTCTGCCTGCTCTGTACAGCCGTTCGCCTGCGAGAAACGATATCATCATTGGCCAGATTCATCCGATGGCGATATTTTCCCATGTTTCTCACAGGAATCGTCATCGTCCTGGCCTATTCCCGTCTTTTCGGCATGAGCATGCTCTGGAAACCTCTGTTGCCGGAGGACTCATGGCGTACGGCAAAAAATGCCATTGAGGAGTCGAGCGAGCTGCTGGGCTATACGCTCATGCTGATCTCTGCCTGTCTGCTCCGCTTTGAAAAAAAATAATTCTCCTGTACCCCATCCTTATTCCCTGCGGAGCAATCATCCCCCACATGCTCAATACTCAAGGGAACTCTGCTCCAGCCATGCCTGATTTTCTCCGTTGGAGGTCGAGACACGATTTTCCTTTTTCCTTCCGCCTACTTTCCCCTACGACCTGAAATTCCGCAAAATTCAAGATAGTCAGGACCACCCGTAAAACGGGTGGCTTGTTCAGCCCTGTAAGGGCTTGTTACTTACTCGCGCCTTAAGGGCGCCGGCTTGAACTTCTCTGGTCGGCGCCCTCTCTTTTTCAACAGTTCAAGC
>CALUPL010000009.1 GCA_944322635.1 uncultured Mailhella sp. | reverse complement strand
CAACCTTGGCAAGGTTGCACTCTACCACTGAGTTACTCCCGCATGGAGGCGACATCCAGATTCGAACTGGAGATCAAGGTTTTGCAGACCTATGCCTTACCACTTGGCTATGTCGCCACGAAAATTTGTGCTGGAGCGGGAGACGGGATTTGAACCCGCGACTTCAACCTTGGCAAGGTTGCACTCTACCACTGAGTTACTCCCGCGTGGCGTGAAGAAACTTATAGGGGATTCAGGAAGCAGTGTCAACAGGAAAAACGGATGCCGGAGAATTTTTTTGCATCACGCCGGCCAGCCAGGGTATGGACGCCCCTGCATCGGCGGAAGAGAAGCGGCAGGGTCTCTTTCAGAGGGGCTGTCTTTTTCATGCGGCGGGCATTCCGGACGGAAGAACGGCAGCAGGAAGGGGCGTGTTGCGGAGCGTCCGGTGAGTTCGTGCCGCAACGTGCCGTGCGGCCTCGGACGGGGATTCTGGCTGCCTGAGATACAAAAAAAGCGCCCGAAGGCGCTTTTTCATGTCCGGGTTGATCAGTCCTGCTTTTTCTCTTCTTCGCGCTGTTTCTTTTCTTCTTCCTCGCGGAGGGCGCGGCGCAGCACCTTGCCCACCATGGACTTGGGCAGTTCGTCTCGGAATTCAAAGATGCGCGGAACCTTGTAGGACGCAAGCTTGGTGCGGCAGAAGGCCGCCAGCTCGGAAACAGTGATTTTTTCGCCGTCCTTGGGCACGATGTAGGCCTTGAGGGTTTCGCCGCGGGCCTTGTGCGGTACGCAGAGAGACACGGCTTCCTTGATTTTGGGATATTCGTGCAGCACTTCGTCGATTTCGCGGGGGAATACGTTGTAGCCGCCGACTATGGCCATGTCCTTCTTGCGATCCACGATGAAGTAGTAGCCGTCGCTGTCGCGGTAGGCGATGTCACCGGTGTGCAGCCAGCCGTCGGCCAGGGTGGATGCGGTTTCTTCCGGCTGGTTCCAATAGCCCTTCATGACCTGCGGGCCGCGTATGATGAGTTCGCCGCATTCGTTGTCGCCAAGTTCGGTCTTGCCGGTTTCGAGATCGACGATGCGGGCTTCGGTTTCCGGAATGGGCACGCCTATGGAGCCTATTTTCTGGAGTCCGTACACGGGGTTGGCAATAACCACCGGAGAAGCTTCGGTAAGGCCGAGTCCTTCGGTGATGTTGGCGTGGGTGATGTCCTGGAACTGCTTGAGACTGGCCTGCGGGAAGGGCGACGAACCGGATATGCACAGCTGAATGCAGGTGAGGTCGTAATGGGAAATGTCCTTCTGCTGCATGAGGGAGATGTACACGGAAGGCGCGCCCACGAAGAAGGTGGGACGGTGCTTCTTGATGAGTTCCAGCACATCATGAGGGGAGTAGCGCGGCACTGGCATGGTGGATGCGGCGAGCACGGCGGGCAGCACGATGTTGCCCATGAGTCCGAACACGTGGAAGAAGGGCATGATGCTGAGAAAGCTGTGCGAGGAATTGGAGGCGTCGCAGTGAATGACGGCGAGCAGCTGCTGAATCTGGGCGGAAAGGTTGCCGTGGGTGAGCATGGCGCCCTTGGAGAAGCCGGTGGTGCCGCCGGTGTACTGCAGCAGAGCCAGCGTGGAATCGGGGTTTTTCGGCTCCTCGCTGTAGCGGCGGCTGTTTTTGAACATGGCCTTCCAGGGAATGACGGAATGGCCGTTGAACTTCACTTCGGGCAGATGTCCCTGCCGTTTTGCCTGAATGGGCTGAAGGATGTTCAGCGGAAAGGCCAGGGCGTCGGCAATGCGGGAAACAACGCAGGTCTGCACGCCGAGGCGTTCACGCAGGGGTTCTATTTTGTTCCAGAACAGATCGAGGGTGATGAGAAACTTGGGAGTGGCATCGCTGAAGTGATGGGTCAGCTCCTTTTCCATGTAGAGCGGGTTGGTCATGACCACCGTGGCTCCCGCCTTGAGCGCTCCCCAGAAGGCAATGATGGTCTGAGGCAGATTGGGCAGCATGATGGCCACTCTGTCGCCCGTGTTGAGACCGTGTTCGCGCAGTGCGGCGGCAAAGATTTCGGCCTTTTCCCTGAGCTGCTTGTAGGAGAGCGTAAGATTCTGGAAAATGACGGCCTTGTGGTCGCCGAAACGGTCGGCAGCTTCGTCCAGATAGGACTGGAGGGAACGGGGAACGATGTTGAGATGCACTGGTGCGCCCTCGGCAATGTGGGGCAGCCATGCGGGAGTAGAGGCGTTCATGAAGCATATCCGTGGTTAGAATGACATTAAACAGGTACACTTTACCGGATGGACGCCTGTTCTGTCACGCACAAAGTAGGGGAAATTCCGTCGAATGACGAAAAAAGGAGGCTGAAAACAGCCTCCTTTTACGGTTATTGCGTTAAAATTTGAATTTCGTGCTTACAGGGCGTGGGAACTTGCGGGGACGTGCCAGTCTATGCCGAGGGTGCAGGAGCTCAGCTTGAGTGCGGGCGCGCTCTGATGACGCTTGAATTCCGAAGAGGCGAGACGGCGCACCACACTGCGCACGACATCGTCGGAAACGCCGGGAACCACAAGAGTTTCGGGGTTGGCGGCATTTTCGAGCAGTTCGTGCAGCACGGCGTCGAGCACTTCGTAGGGAGGCAGACTTTCTTCGTCCACCTGTCCGGGATGCAGTTCCGCCGAAGGAGCTTTTGTGAAAATATGCTCGGGAATGATCTCATCTCCGCGCATGTCGTTGTACCAGCGGGCGACCTTATAGACTTCGGTTTTGTAAATGTCGCCTATGGGTTCGAGAGCGCCCACGGTGTCGCCGTACAGGGTGCAGTAGCCCGCGGCGTTTTCGGATTTGTTGCCCGTGCCGAGAACGGCCCGGCCCAGACGGTTGGCAAAGGCCATGAGCAGAGCTCCGCGGATGCGGGGCTGAATGTTGTCGGCCGTGAGGTCGTTTTCCACGGCGGGCAGGTCGGCAAAGAGCGGGGAAAGCACGCTGTCGAAGGCGTCCATAATGGGCGTGATGCGTGCGTTGGCGGTCTGGATGCCGAGATTCTTTGCCAGCACGTCGGCGTCGCTTTCGCTGTGATCGGTGCTCCAGCGGGAGGGCATGAGCACGGCGAGCACGTTTTCGGCCCCCAGAGCCTCCACGGCAATGCAGGCCACGAGGGCGGAATCCATGCCGCCGGAAAGGCCGAGCACCACGCCGCTCATACCGCATTTTCTCACATAGTCGCGTACGCCGAGCGTGGCCGCGCGGAACAGGGCTTCGGCGCGTTCGGGCACGTTCTGCACGGTTTCGGGAGCGGCGTTGCCGTCGAGCGCAACGGCCGAGGCGGTGACGGCGTTCTTGGCAAGGTCTATGACGAGAGCGGCTTCTTCGAAGGCGGAGGTGCGGGCCACGACTTCGCCGGAAGCGTCGAGCACGAAGCTGCGGCCGGAATAGATGAGGCTGTCAACGGCGCCGCACTGATGCACGGAAATGACGGGCAGCTTCCACAGGCTGGCGAGGGCGGAACAGTGCATTTCGCTTTTTTCCTGGGTTTCGGGCAGGAAGAGCTCGGCGGAGGTGAAGAGCACGGCATCCACCGAAGCCGCGCCGCGGGCGCTCTTGAGCAGGCCGAGAGCCTCCTGATGGGCCCAGGCGGGTTCGGTTTCCGGCAGATAGAACGAAGGACCGCCGGGAATGCGGATGACGCCGTTGGACTGTCGTGCCAGCGCAATGAGATTGCCCTGCGAGAGCAGCACGTAGAGGGGCACTTCGGCTCCGGTGAGGGAAATGAGCATATCCGGCCCGTCGGCAAGCAGTTCGGCAAGTTCGTGGGCGGCGTCGCGGCAGCGGCGATAGAAGCCGCCTATGTGCTTCAGGGGTTCCCAGGGCATGCCGGCCAGCGCGTAGGCGGGGGTGACGCAGAGCGTGCGTTCGCCCGGAGCCGAGGGATGGGCGGCTACGGCCTTTCGGGCCATGTCGGCCAGTTTGTGCGCATTGCCGTGGAAGTCGCCGGGAATGGGATTGTGCTGAAGAAGAACGATGTGCATGGGGAACCTCGATGGCCGCTCGGCCGGATGTATCTTGGATCGTTTCGCAGAAAGAGGGGAATCCCGTGTGCGGGCCTTGCGGCACGGCGGCGGTGTCTTGCGGAGCGGGGAAGCGCCGGACGAGGGACGCCGCCGGATATCCGGAGCCCGATACGGGACAGCCGCGCTTCCGGCTCATGGGGAGGGGAAAACGCGGCTTTTGTCATTGTCGAACTAATCGTGCAGAACGTCCTGCATGTTATATAACCGGCCGGGCTTCTGCGAGACTATCCAGCGGGCGGCGCGCAGGGCGCCGTTGGCGAAGTTTTCGCGGGAGTGGGCCTGATGGGTGATTTCAATTCGTTCGCCGGGGCCCATGTAATAAATGGTGTGCACGCCCACCACGTCGCCGCCGCGCAGGGACTGAATGCCTATTTCCGCGTGTTTGCGCGGTTCGCGCACGTCGAAACGGTTGGTGTTGATGTCGGCACGGGTAAGGCCCTTGGCGGCCAGCAGGGGTTCGGCGAGAAGCAGAGCCGTGCCGCTGGGAGCGTCCTTTTTCTTGTTGTGATGAATTTCCATCATTTCCACGTCGTAGGCGTCGCCGAGCAGGGCGGTGAGGCGGGGAAGGATGTCCATGATGACGTTGATGCCCACGCTCATGTTGGCGGAACGGAATACCAGGCCGCGTGCGGCGAGTTCGTCGAGTTCGGCGAGCTGTTCCTCGGAGAATCCGGTCGTGCCTATGATGACGGGGTTGCCGTTTTCGACGGCGGCGCGGGCCGTGACCATGGTGGCCTCGGGGGAGGTGAAGTCGATGACCACGGCGCCCGGGCAGGCCGGCAGCACCTTGGAGATATCGCTGGAAATCAGAGCGCCGGAGGCCTTGAAGCCCGCGAGCCTGTCCTCCGCTTCCTGGCGTTCAAGCACGGCGGCAAGGGAAAGGTCGTCCGCTTCATCCACGAGGCGGGCAATGGTGGAACCCATGCGGCCGGCGGCACCCATGACGATGATGGAAAGAGCCATATGATTTCTCCGGGTATTTGTGGGATTGTACACAGGAAAAGAGCATAAAAAAATCTGATGTGGAGCGCAAGTTATGCGGCATAATTCACATTAAAACCCAAGGGAGAGAAGGGGTTCGCCTGTTGAACGGGACATGCCCGGAAAGTTGAGCAGCGAGTGAGGGGGCTTTTGCGTGCGCCTTCTTGTTCCCGTACGGATTTTTCGACGCGTTTTCATGGATGTTGCCTGAGCCTGTACGGAACATATATGTGCACAAGTTCACGAATCGGGAGAATAGTGTCTTTCGGCGGAAGAGAATACTTTTCGGCGCATGGCGGAGCGCACGGCACGAAAAAAGCCCCTGCCGGAAGTTCCGTCAGGGGCTTTTTCTTCATTGAACGGCCGGGGCCGCAAATGCGGACTTACGCCTGCTTTTCAGCGATTTCCACGGAGATGCGGGCGATTTCCAGTTCTTCGTCGGTGGGAATGACGGCCACCTTCACGCGGGAGCCGTCCTTGCTGATGAAGTGGGGATCGCCGCGGCGCACGTTGTTGAGTTCGGGATCGAGTTCGATGCCGAATTCTTCGAGGTTCTCAAGGATCTTGGCGCGGACGGGCGCGGCGTTTTCGCCGATGCCGCCGGCGAAGGCGATGAGATCCACATGACCGAGAGCGGCCATGTACGCGCCGATGTACTTCTTCACGGAGTAGCACTGCGTGTTGAAGGTGAGGATGCAGTCGGGATCGCCCGCTTCCACGCCGGCTTCAATGTCGCGGCTGTCGCTCTTGCCGCACAGGCCGAGGAAACCGGACTTCTTGTTCATGAGGGTGTCGATTTCATCGGGAGTGAAGCCTTCGTTCTTCATGAGGAAGGGAACGATGGCGGGGTCGATGTCGCCGCAGCGGGTGCCCATGACGAGACCCTGAAGGGGCGTGAGGCCCATGCTGGTGTCCACGCACTTGCCGGCGCGCACGGCGGAAACGGAGCTGCCGTTGCCGAGATGGCACACGATCACGTTCACTTCCGAAGGCTTCTTGCCGAGCAGGGCGGCGCCGGCCTTGGAAACGAAGCGGTGGGAGGTGCCGTGGAAGCCGTAGCGGCGGATGTTGTACTTTTTGGTGAGTTCCTTGGGCAGGGCGTAGGTGTAGGCGTAATCGGGCATGGTGGCATGGAAGCCCGTGTCGAACACGGCCACGTTGGGCACGCCGGGGAACAGCTTTTCCATGGCCTCAATGCCGGTGAGGTTGGCGGGGTTGTGCAGCGGTCCGAGCGGAATGTAATCGCGGATGACCTGCTTGACTTCCTCGGTGACGAGGGCTTCCTGATAGTCGGGGCCGCCCATGAGCACGCGATGACCGATCACCACGATTTCGGCCGGATCGTCGATGACGCCGCCAAGTTCGTGCTTCATGAGCACTTCGGCCACCTTGGCCATGCCGGCGGCATGGGTGTCGTAGTTGCCGGGATATTCAAACTTTTCGGTTTTGCCGTCGGCGGTGAAGCGCTTGTGGGTGAGCATGCTGTCGGGGGAGCCGATGCGTTCCACAAGGCCCTGGCAGAGGCGGCGTTCGGTTTCCTTTTCGAGAACCTGATACTTGAAGGAGGAGCTGCCGCCGTTGATGACGAGAATTTTCTTGACCATTATTTAAGTCCCTTTTCGGCCTGAGCCTGGATTGCGGTGATAGCGACGGTGTTGACGATGTCCGGCACGGTGCAGCCACGAGAAAGGTCGTTGACGGGCTTGCGCAGACCCTGAAGCACGGGGCCGATGGCCACGGCGTGAGCGGAACGCTGCACGGCCTTGTAGAGGTTGTTGCCGGTGTTGATGTCGGGCACGATGAACACGCTCGCACGGCCGGCCACGGGATCTCCGGGCATCTTGGTCTTTGCGGTGGCGGCGTCCACGGCGGCGTCATACTGAATGGGGCCGGTGATGAGCATTTCGGGAGCCTTTTCCCTGGCGAGACGGGTGGCTTCCTTCACCTTGTCCACGGTGGGACCCTTGCCGGAATTGCCGGTGGAGTAGGAAAGCATGGCGACGCGCGGTTCCAGACCGAAGGCGGCGGCGGTTTCGGCGGTGGTCACGGCAATGGTGGCCAGCTGTTCGGGATCGGGATCGAGGTTGATGGCGCAGTCGCCGTAGGTGTTCACGCGGTCCTTGAGGCACACGAAGAAGGCGCTGGAAACGATGGAGGCGTTGGGCTTGGTCTTGATGAACTCAAGGGCGGGACGCACG
>CALUPL010000008.1 GCA_944322635.1 uncultured Mailhella sp. | reverse complement strand
CAGACTCTTGGCAACACTGCTCTCTCATTGGACGGAAGGGCCGGGACTGTCGTTCAATCCCGACAGAGCCGAGGCCCTTCGACTGGTCAGGTCCGAGGAATCTCTGGAAAGCGCGATTGAGACGTTGACAACCGATCGCGGCCTGCCGCCCTTCGTGGTCGGCACCAGTGCCCAACCTGTCCTAGATAAAAAACACCGGGAACGCCGGCCGGCAACCACCTTCGACAAGGTGCGCAGCCAGCTTGCGGACAGGCCCGTGCTCCTTCTTCTGGGAACCGGGCATGGCATTGCGCCTGAGGTGTTGGAGCAATGCGACGCCATCCTGCCGCCGCTGCGCTGGATGGACGAGTACAATCATCTTCCCGTGCGCGCCGCCGCCGCCATTCTTCTTGACAGGCTTCTCGGCGACCGGGGATAAACACCATTTTCCTCAAGGAGAGTCCCCCTATGGATATCATCAAGCAGATCGAACGCGAACACATGCGCATGGACATTCCGTCCTTCAAGCCCGGCGACACCCTCAAGGTGTACCTGCGCATCGTCGAAGGCGAAAAGGAACGTATCCAGATGTTCCAGGGCAACGTGATCCGCATTCAGCGCGGCACCACCGGCGCCACCTTCACCATCCGCAAGATTTCCGACGGCGTCGGCGTTGAGCGTATTCTTCCCGTGCACTCCCCCTTCATCGACCACATCGAAGTGGTGACCGAAGGCCGCGTGCGTCGCTCCCGCCTGTACTACCTGCGCGAGCTGCGCGGCAAGGCTGCCCGCATCAAGCCCCGCAACCGCTACTAAAATTCCGGCCCGGCTCTGCCCGGGCCTGCATTTTGAGCAGACAAAATCCCCTTCCGGCACTCCGGCAGGGGATTTTGTCTATACGGCCCGTCCTTTTCCGGCCGCAGGCTGCTGAACGAAGATTCCCGATCGTACTTTTCCCGAACCGGGACACTTCAAAAAGTATCTGCACGGAATGCCGTTCAGGTGTCCGATACGCAAATCTCCCTTTCCTTTCAGGTGATCCATGGCCAGACCCCGCAAGAAAGCCGTCATTGAACAGGGCATGCTTTTCAGCGCACCCGATGCGCAGCAAATGCTTACCGCCGGAGTCGACGAAGCCGGTCGAGGCTGTCTGGCGGGACCGGTAGTAGCCGGAGCCGTCATTTTTTCCGACGGTTTCGATCTCATGGGCCTGGACGACTCCAAAGTGCTCAAACCCGAGGAGAGAGACCGTCTCGCCGGGGAAATACGCTCTCTTGCCGTCGGCTGGGGCATCGGGCTTGCCTGGATGAACGAAATTTCCCGCATCAACATTCTTCAGGCCTCGCTCATGGCCATGACACGGGCCGTGGCCGCCATGCGTGTGCGCATGCGCGCCACCGACAGAGCCGTGCCCGCACGCCTGCTTATCGACGGCACACAAATCATTCCGCCTCTGTACTTCCGGAAGTTCGGCATTCCGCTGCCCGAACAGGAAGCCGTAGTGGACGGTGACGCAAAAATTCCCTCCATTTCCGCGGCATCCGTGCTGGCAAAAACCTTCCGCGACGAACTCATGACTAAGCTCGACGCCCGCTGGCCCGAATACGGTTTTGCAAGACACAAAGGCTACGGAACGAAGGAACACAGGGATGCGCTCAAAAAATACGGTCCGTGCCCTCTGCACCGCCTCGACTTCCGGGGCGTTCTGCCGCCGAAGGTTCAGGAGCAGGGCTGGCTGTGCTGAACATTCTCCGTCAACGACAAAAAAACGCCGAAAGCTTGCCCTCTCCTTTACCTGAAAGCGCACATACCGGAACGGAGGGTGAAAAAGCAGCAGCCGCCATGCTGGAAGACATGGGCTGGCGCATTCTTGACCGCAACTGGCGCAGCGGCCACCTTGAACTCGACATCGTGGCCGAGGATGACGGAACCGTTGTGTTCGTGGAAGTGAAAACACGTACGAAAGGCGGAATGCAACGCCCCTTTGAGGCGCTCACCGCCGTAAAGAAGACACGGCTCATACGTGCCGCACAGGCATGGATTTCCGGGCATGAAGCCTGGAACAGACCCTGTCGCTTCGATCTCGCGTGCGTGGAGCATGCCGAGGGAACCTACCGAACGGAGCTGATACGAAATGTCATCGAATACGCAGATTACGGAACCCGGCACTCTGTGGGTGGTGGGCACTCCTCTTGGCAACCCTGGTGATCTTTCCCCCCGCGCCCGAGCCTGCCTTGAAGGGGCGGACGTCGTTCTGGCCGAAGACACCAAGCGCGAAGGACTCGCCTGTGCCCGCTGGGGCGTTGAAGTGCGCCGGTTCATGAGCTATCACGACCATAACGAAAAAGAAAAGACCGCCGCCGTGCTGGAAATGCTGCGTGAAGGAAAAAACCTTGCGCTCATTTCCGATGCCGGAATGCCCGTCATGGCCGACCCCGGCTATGTCGTCATACGAGCCTGCCGCGAAGCAGGCCTGCCCGTTTCCGTCATTCCCGGCCCGTGCGCTCCCGTCACGGCGCTTGCAGGCTCCGGCATACCGCCTCAGCCGTTTGTATTTTTCGGATTTCTCCCGCGCAAGCGTTCCGATCAGGAAAACGCCCTTGCGCCCTATGCCGCCATTGCCGCCACGCTGGTTTTCTTCGAACGCAAGGACAGGCTTGAGGAAACCCTCAAAAACGCCTTTGCCCTGCTTGGTCCACGCGAAGTGTGCGTAGCCCGGGAACTCACCAAGACCCATGAGGAGTATCTGCGCTTCCGCCTTGAAAGCATTCCGGACCTTTCCGGCATTCTCGGCGAAGTAACCGTCATCGTCGGCCCGCCGGAACAGTCCGCACGCAGCAGCCGTGAGGAGATTCTCGCCCTTGTGGAGGAGGAACGCCCCCTGGGCGGCGCGCCCCGCGCCGTGGCGCGACGCGTGCAGTCCCGCGCAAGAGGCTGGACCACGGGTGAGATCTACGCCCTCATTTCCGGCATGAAACACTGAAAACGATAATCGGCTGTACACCGGCCTAAACAGTCCGTTCCTCCCCCGTTCCGTCGAAAGATTCTCCCATTAAAACCCGGCGCAAAGAGGTGCGGTCTTTTCGTGCGTCCTTCCGCCGCAGGACGCACGGCGGAAGGGTTCGATTTTTCCCTGCTAAGATGATACGTCATCCCGTCTTTCATCAGACGAGCCGCCCTTCTCCTCTCCTGTCTGAACATCTGAATTGCGACGATACAAAATGCTTCGTATGAAGGCCGAAGCCTGCGGAGACATGTATTTTCTTCGTCCTCGAATGATATAATAGCTGCCCGCTTCTGCATTGAAAGGCAGAGCATGAACATCATACCAGTCTCCGTAGCCGCTTTCAAAGTCCTCCACTATGGAGCAGCCCACGCCGGACCGGACAAAGGCCCTGATATCGTTGTAGTTGTTCACCGTAGCTACAATGTCGGGACGGATTCCGTTTGCCAGCAGATGCCGGTCTATGTATCTTTTCACATTCACGCTGTGCGTTCTTACGAGAAAAGGCATGCCGTCCAGTTCGGACAAGCGGCTGAGAACGCCGCTCTCATCCGTGGTAAAGTCCCAGCCCCGGGGAGCTATGAGTACAAGTCTTGCGCGAAAAAGAAAATCTGCAAGAACATTTTCGGGAATACGCTCCATGGACGTTATGCCGAAGTCCACTTCCGCCTTCACCACGGAAGCCACTATCGTCTGTGAATCCATGCCGCTGGTAATGGCGAAGCTCACCTCGGGATTGCTTTTTTTAAAACGGGCCACGTAGGCCGGCAGAAAACTCACGGCAAAGGAATGCGTGGTGGACAGGCAAATCTCCCCCCGATAGGCGGACTTGTCCATGGACGTGATTCCGGTCCTGAACTCGTTGAACGACTTGAGCAGAGCATCCGCACGCACGTACAGCGACTGCCCGGCATTGGTGAGCACAACGGACGACTGACGCCGCACAAAAAGCTCAACGCCCAGCTCAGCTTCCAGATTATGCACAAGATAGCTCACGGCCGGCTGACTGACCTCCAGCTTTTTGGCCGCCTCGGAGACGCTCCCTTTCTCTGCAACTGCATGAAACGCGATCAGCCACTTGAAAAACTTCCCGCTCGAAAGCTCCGCCATTCCTCCTCCTGTCAGAGAACACTGTTATTCGGCTGCCCTACTACCTACCCATATAGGGGATCATGTTTTCCTGTCAAATTTACGCTGCGGCAAAATTTTATTGCCCCATAAAAAAAATTATTTTGTTTTCAGTCGGCTGCGAACATGAGAAAAAATTATCAAAGACAACATGAGACATCGGCCTTTCACCTAGAGTTCGAACTCCAACCCCTACCCGAAAGGAGCGCTTCCATGAAAACACGTCATCTTCTTCCCGCACTGCTCTGCGCCCTCGCTTTGTGCGCCCCCTCCGTTCATGCGGCAGATTATCCCTCCGGGCCTGTCGTCATCATCTCTCCCTATGCGCCTGGAGATTCCGTGGACAACACGGCGCGCATCTTCGCCGACAGACTCGGCAGAGAACTCGGAACCAGCGTCATCGTTCAGAACGTCACGGGAGGAAGCGGCATCATAGGCATGAAGAACGCCCTTAAAGCCGCTCCTGACGGGCAAACCCTCGTCATGGCCGTTGCCGGAGCTCTCATCAACGCGCCTCTGTTGAACTCTCCGGGCTTTACCAGCAAAGATTTTACGCCTCTGGCCAAGCTGACCGAGCTGCCTTTTGCCATTGCCGTGAAAAGCGACAGTCCCTTCAAAACTCTTGACGACCTTGCCGCCGCAGCACGCACCCGCACTTTAAAATTCTCCACTCCGGGAGCCAGCTCCACCCAGCGCATGGTCATAAGCGAATTTGCGGCCAAAAACGGCTTCAAGTCCATGCGACACATTGCCGGACAGGGCGGAAGCGACACCGTAACAAAGCTCCTTACCGGAGAAGTGGACATGGCCTTCACCGCCGTTTCCGTATTCTATCCTCTGGTCAAAGGCGGAAAGCTCAGGCTGCTCGCCGTAGGTACGGACGACAGACTGCCCTATCTGCCTGACCAGCCCACCTTCAAGGAACAGGGATTCGCCATGCCGGAAACGCTGTGGTTCGGCATTGCCGTGCGCAACGGCGTCCCTGCCGAAACGCTGGATGTTCTGAACGGCGCCATCAACAAAATATGTTCCGGCACTGAAATGAAGGAAGCTCTGGACAAGTTCAAGATCTCGCTGTCCTACCTGGGACCGGAAGAGTTCGGAATGCTGATCGAAAATACAGTCGTACGGCGTGAGGCGATGATGAAGGAACTCGGACTCATCAAGTAGCAGGAGAAAACATCATGCTTGCAGCTCGAAGCGGTCTAGGTTCAGGACTCATTAAATATAAAAGATGACAATGGCAGCGAGACAAATAGCCGAAAAGAACGTGTGGGCACAACGGTCATAACGCATGGCTATTCTGCGCCAATCCTTGAGTCGGCCGAAC
>CALUPL010000007.1 GCA_944322635.1 uncultured Mailhella sp. | reverse complement strand
ACTTTAGAGTACGGTATGCCGCGATGGTAAAAACGCTGCTTCTGCAACGTGGAAACCGATAGACCAGTCATTGCGGCTGCTTCTTTCTCCGTCAGCCAAGTCTTGAGAGGGATGGGGTTCATAGGGGTTCCTCCTCGTGGTGATCTGTTTTTGGGCCCATGCCCCTATGCCTAGCGCAATGGGAAAAAATAGCTCCATAAATGTTTTTGGCTGACAGGAAATATTTATGTGGCCACCCGATTTCGGAATTGAGGTCAAAAATGTAATGGGGGTAGGGAAATACATCGTACAGTAGTATAGATTAGAACTGATATGCGAAGTAAGAATCCTTAGGTTTTGACATCATAAAAAATTACTGTTTTTCATAATAGATATTGAAGATTATACGTTGATTGTAATGAAATAATTTATATTTATATAGGATTTGTAGTATTAGAGATGTCAATGTGCCTTACGCCTGCCCAGAAGAGAGGGAAATAAGGCATGTAGACAGACGTAGCGAGTTTGCTGTACTTACTACCATGATGCTGGAGGGAAAAGATGATGATCCGTGAGAGTTGTGGGGAATCTAGAGGTTAATGTTCGAGGCACGTAGTTTTTTGTCATGTAGATGGAACAAAGTATTTTAGAGAAAGGATAGCTTATGGCTTCTGTTTACGTTTTTTGGGATAATTCAAATATTTTTATATCTGCACAAAGTATTGCCCGTGAGCGTGATGGAATAAATAGTCAGCTTGCTCTACGTCTACAATTTTCAAATTTGATGAAGCTTGCTACATGCAATCGTAGTCTAAAAAAGGCTATTGCTGTGGGATCTATACCTCCTGAACAGGAGGAAATGTGGAAAAAAATGAATCAAGAAACAGGACTATCTATTGAATTATATGAAAGAGGAGAACTGAGTAGACGTGAACAGGGGGTTGATCAATGCCTTCAAACTCACATACTTCGAGCTTTAGCTGATGAAAGTGAACCACAGATCGCTGTTCTTTTGACAGGAGATGGAGCAGGAGCTGTTGATGGTGTTGGGTTTTTGTCTGATATAAAAAGATTGCACACTAAAGGATGGGGGGTTGAAGTATTATCGTGGGAACATTCATGTAACAAAGATTTGAAAAAATGGGCTGAAGATAATGGTATTTTTGTAAAATTAGATGATTTTTATGACTCAATTACATTTATTTCTGGAGGAAGAAGATCAATTCCACTTTCTCTTACAAGAAGAAGAGTTTCATCTCCATGTAAAATTATTGATTATGAGAAAGAAGAACTGCGTGCAAAACTTGCAGAGTATGAGCAAAAAGAAAATAATAAAAAAAAATATGGTAAAAAAGTAGCACAGAGGAAGAGAAAATAATACATATGAAAATATATCTTGGCTAAAATAGCCTCATGTTCGTGATCGATTACTTTGCTTGTATAAGCGAGGCTGTGTCGTAATGAGAGCACTGTATCGGCAGGGCGGACTTGAGCTTCCAAACTGGACCAGTGCACGGATCCCGGGGCCGTGGACAGAAAGGAACTCTCCCTGTCGGGAATCCAGCGACCGCTTTATCTAGGAGAGCTGGGAGAGGATGCTGTAGAGGTTTTCAGGTTCAGGGATTTCGCGAGCTGGATCATTGAGGGCTGAAAAATAGGCGTGGTTTTGTGTCTGTTTTGGCACACAGCCCGCGCCCCTAAAAATCTTAATCAAAAAACGTGCCAAAGCATAAAAATGCCTTGGCACGTTCTCATTTGTCGTGCGGAAGATTCTCAGTTCTCTTGCGCCCTCACAACGACAGGAGATATTTATATGGCTACCCGACTTCGGAATTGAGGTCAAAAAGGGGAGTTCTTCAGACAAAAAAACGCCATCCCGGAGTTGAATGGCGTTGGAAAGAAGAGGAAAAACGAAGAAAGCGAAAGAAATTTTCCTGAGCTGGTATGGATTTTCTCTTTGGAGGTTGGAAATAGGGTTGGAAAATAAAAAACATACAAAAAGAGGTTAGGTGTATTTTTACACCTAACCTCTTGATTTTATTATGGTGTCCCCGGCGTGAGTCGAACACGCGGCCTACTGCTTAGGAGGCAGTCGCTCTATCCATCTGAGCTACGAGGACACGAGGGAAGACATTATCCCCGCAGAGGGGGCCTGTCAAGAGAACGAACGCAGGCTCCGGCGCTTTGCCTCGCGCCTGCGGAAGGTGGCCCTGCCTGAAAAGGAGCCGTCATGCCGGAAGGATTTCCCCCCTAAACGCAGGTCCTCGGCGCGAAAAAACGTCGGCCCTGTCGGCGGGGCCGGGTTTGTGCCCGTTTAGCCCTGTCGGCAGGCCGTGGGGACGGCCCGGAGCATAGGAATCGGCACGGCGTTCTGCCGCAGGGGAGCGGCAAAGCTCAGGCGGAAAAACGCCGTTGCGGGAAAGGCGTCGTTGCCCGCCCGCGTTGGCAGGGGCTAGGAAATCTTTTCAATGTAGCGCACGCGAAGGTGCAGGTCCTGAGCTTCGGCCTTTTTCCCATGGCCGATTTCTCCGGTGATTCTCACGGTGTCCTGAGGCGTTACGTCAACGTGCCGGAAAACGTGGGGCGGAACGTCTATGGTCATGGTTCCGCTCGGATCCTGAAAGACGTAGCGGTTCTTTTCCGTATGCTTGACAATGTGGCCTTCCAGCACGCAGGTGGTCATGTCGGGAGCCTGCGCGGCGGTCTGCACGTTGTTGACGATTTGCAGGGCGTCGCTGGGGCCGTTGAATCCGGCAAGGGCCGGGCCGGCAGCAAGGGACATGGACAGCGCGAGAGCGGGCATGAGAAGTTTCATGTGACCTCCGATGGGCGCAAATGGCTTTTGCGGCAAACCGCAGAAAAGCGTTTTTTGTGCGGAAGCCGCTTTATGAAAGGAAAGAATAGGGGAGCGTGAGGGCAAAGCACGCTTTTTCCCCGCGGGGCAAGCTGGAGGGGGAGAATCGGCAAAAGGCTCTTTTTTTTCGCCGATTCCAAAAGGCGGCCTTTTCTCCCCAGGGGAAAAGGCCGCCCGCATTCTTGGAAAAGAAGCCTCAGACTTCGGCGCCCACGCGCATGAACTCGAAGGTAACGCCCTGCGGCCCTGCCACGAAGGAGCAGTTGTCGCTGGCCTTGTTGATCAGCCTGCCGCCGAACTCGTTCACGATTCTTTCCGCCATGACGTTGGGATCGTCCACGCGGATGCCTATGTGGTTGATGCCGCAGGCGGAACCGTTGGGAAGGGGAGAGTCTTCCGGAACCTTCTTAAGGAAAATCTGAACGCCGGTGAGGGTGACGACGGCGCCGTCGGCTCCGCCGAACTTGCGATAACGCACGAACTCGGCCCCGAAGGCTTTTTTCCAGAAGTCTATCATGGCTTCAAGGTCGGTGCAGCAGAGGTGAACATGGTCGAAGGATGTCATGGAAGTCCTCTTTTGTTAGAACGTTGCGCAAGGCCTGCCGGGCAGAGGCCGGGCAGGCCTTCTTGGAAATGGGAAAAATCTTTCGGGCCGCCGACAGCTATGCTCCGTCTGCCTCGTTGCCGCTGGAAGCGAGGATGCGGAAGCACGTTGCGGGCACGAGCAGTGTGCCGTCTTCGTGCAGAATGCGCGTGGCCTTCTTGATGGCCCGGCCTGTGGTTTCATGCGTCATGAGCACGAGAGAAACGCAGTCGTCTCTGGTGGCGGCTTTCTGAATGAGCTGGGCAAAGCTTATGCCTTCCTTGGCAAACACCGTGGCAATGTCGCGCAGAACGCCGGGCGTGTCGCGCACGGTTGCACGCACGTACCAGGGGCTTTCCGCCTCATCGGAAGGCAGAATTTCGGCATCGGGCAGGGCGTGCACGAAGCCGGTGTTGGCGTCGGCGCTGTTGACGTCGTCGCGGCGGGCAAGGGCCAGCAGGTCGCCGAGCACGGCGCTTGCCGTGGGACGGCTGCCCGCGCCGAGTCCGTGCAGGAACAGGGAACCTACGGCGTTTCCTTCTATGCGCACGGCGTTGTAGGCGCCGTTCACTCTGGCAAGCAGCATGGAATGATGCACGAGCGCCGGAAAAACGCCGGCTTCAATTTTGCCGTTTTCGTCGCGGGCCTGGCCTATGAGCTTGATTCGGTAGCCGAATTCCCGGGCGAACTGTATGTCCAGCGGGTTCAGGCCGCGTATGCCTTCAATGGAAAGACGGGAAAAATCGTAGTGCACGCCCCAGGCAAGGCGAATGAGAAGCACGAGCTTGTGGGCGGCGTCCTGTCCGTCGATGTCGAGCGAGGGATCGGCTTCGGCAAGACCGAGATCCTGCGCTTCCTTGAGCGCGGTGGGAAAGTCGAAGCCGTGGCTGTTCATTTCGGAAAGAATGTAGTTGGACGTGCCGTTCAAAATGCCCATCACCGAGGTGATGTGGTTGCCGGCAAGGCTGTCGCGCAGGGTTTGAATGACGGGAATGGCGCCGGCGGAACTGGCTTCGTAGCCGAGAGCCACGTTCTTTTTGGCGGCAAGGGCGAAAATTTCGCGTCCGTATTCCGCAAGAAGCGCCTTGTTGGCGGTAACGACGGACTTGCCGTTTTCCATGGAGCGCATGATCAGTTCCCGGGCCACGGTGGTTCCGCCCATGAGTTCCACGACCACGTCTATGTCGGGATCGTCGGCAAGAGACAGGGCGTTGTCGGTGAGAACGACGCCTTCGGGCAGATCACGCTTCTTGGCGAGGTTGTGTACGGCCACAGCCTTGATCGTGATTTCGCGGCCCGTTCTGCGCAGAATTTCGTCGTGATTCTTTTGCAGCATTTCCACAAGGCCGCTGCCGACCGTGCCGAGGCCGGCTATGCCGATGCAAAGGTTCTGAGACATGCAAGCTCCAAAGGAGGAAAGAGGGTTCTGCCGGAATGGCAACGGCCTTGCAAGCCGCCTTTTTTCCGGCTCCGGAGCAGGCGGGGCGTGCCGCGCCCGCTCCGATGGTTGAAATCAGCCTTCCTGAAGCACCTTTTTAATGCCCTTGAGGGCCTGACGGGTGCGTTTCTGGTTTTCAATGAGGGCAAAGCGCACGTATTCGTCGCCCATCTGCCCGAAGCCTATGCCGGGCTGCACGGCCACATGGGCCTTTTGCAGCAGAAGCTTGGAAAATTCCATGGAGCCCATGGCGCGGAAGGGTTCGGGAATGTGACCCCAGGCAAACATGGTGGCCTTGGGCGGCGTGATGGGCCAGCCTATGCGGTTGAGTCCCGCGCAGAGCACGTCGCGGCGCTTGCGGTATTCGTCGCATATTTTTTCCACAGCGTCGCGCGGGGCGTTGAGACCCACGGTGGCGGCTATCTGTATGGGCTGGAAAATGCCGTAGTCGAGATAGCTTTTTATGCGGGTGAGAATGTGCACGAGATCGCGGTTGCCGAGGCAGAAGCCCATGCGCCATCCGGCCATGGAATATCCCTTGGTCATGGAATAGAATTCCACGCCCACGTCCTCGGCGCCCTTGGCCTGAAGGAAGCTCGGCGCCTTGTAGCCGTCGTAACACAGATCGGCGTAGGCCATGTCGTGAATGACCCACATCTTGTGCTCCTTGGCAAATTCCACGATGCGCTCAAAGAAGGGAAGATCCACGACCTGCGTGGTGGGGTTCTGCGGATAGCTTATGATGAGAAGCTTGGGCTTGGGCCAGGTCTGCTTGGTGGCGGTGAGCAGGTCTTCAAAAAAGTCGCGGTCTTCCGCCACGGGAATGCGGCGCACGTCGGCCCCGCAGATGACGGGAGCATAAACGTGAATGGGATAGGTGGGGTCGGGCGCGAACACCACGTCGCCGGGGTTCAGCATGGCAAGGCACAGATGGGCGAGGCCTTCCTTGGAACCTATGGTGGCTATGGCCTGCGTTTCCGGATCGAGATGCACGTCGTAACGGCGGGCATAAAGGTCGCAGATGGCCTTGCGCAGATTGGGAATGCCCCTGGAGACGGAGTAGCGGTGGTTTACGGGCTTGCGGGCGGCCTCGCACAGCTTGTCCACGATGAACTTGGGCGTCGGAAGGTCGGGGTTGCCCATGGACAGGTCAACGATGTCGATGTTCTGCTGACGCAGCTGCTTTTTGATTTCTCCCACCACGGCGAAGGCATAGGGGGGCAGACGGTCTATCCTCGAAAATTCGGGCATACTGTCCTCACAGTACGGAAAGCCAGACCGTGTCGCGCTCTTTCCCCTGGCGCTGGCATGACGCTTCCGGGCTGCCTCGACGCAGTCTGAACTGCTGAGGATTACTGGCATGCCGGGCGCTTGCGCGGCATACGGAAAACGGCAGACTCTGGACCGGTGCCGGAGGCGCGCTGGCATGACGCGCACCCGACGGAGCCTGCCTTGATGATATTTCACGTTTATAGTAGTACATCAAGGGAGTTGTAAAGAGGCCGGCATGAGGGCTGCCCGGCTTTTCTTTTTTCCTAACGCGGCCCGGGCGAAAATCATGGAACAGTTGGATATGCTGGCCTCGGAAGACACCGACAGGCCGGAGGAATTTTCCGGCACGCTGGAACGCGTGGTCTTTCATAACGAGGAAAACGGCTGGACAGTATTCCGGCTTCGCGTGGAGGGCCGGGAAGACCCGGTGGCCGTCGTGGGCAGCATGTCGTCTCCGCAGCCCGGCGCGCGCCTTCGCGTGAAGGGGCGCTGGATCAATCATCCGAAGTTCGGCAGGCAGATTCAAATGTCTTCCTGCGAAGAGGAACTTCCGGCCACGGAAGAGGGCATACGGCTCTTTCTCGCGTCGGGCTGCATAAAGGGCATAGGGCCCAAGTGGGCCGACCGCATTGTGGCGCACTTCGGCGCAAGCACGCTGGACGTCATGGATCACGACCCCGACCGAATGCTGGAACTGCCGCGCTTCGGCAAGAAAAGGCTGGAGGCCATGAAGGCTTCGTGGGCGGAGCATCAGGGCATTCGCGAGCTCATGATTTTTCTTCAGCCCCACGGGGTTACCGCCAACCTCGCCGTGCGCATCTACCGCCAGTACGGCGCGCAGGCCCTTGCCGTGGTGCGCGAAAACCCCTACCGCCTAGCCATGGACGTTCACGGCATAGGCTTCACCACTGCAGACGCGCTGGCCCGCAAG
The DNA here is from genome assembly GCA_944322635.1 of uncultured Mailhella sp. Classification (GTDB taxonomy): domain Bacteria; phylum Desulfobacterota; class Desulfovibrionia; order Desulfovibrionales; family Desulfovibrionaceae; genus Mailhella. The sequence continues at coordinate 9,286 of CALUPL010000007.1, read as the reverse complement.
CTCGGCTTCGACGAATCGAGTCCTCTGCGGGCCGAGGCCGGCGTGCTCTACCTGCTCATGCGCCTTACCGAAGACGGGCACATCTACTACCCGCGCAAGCTCCTTGCCGAAGAGGCCGTGTCCAAGCTTTCCATTCCCGCCGACATGGCCGATCAGGCCATTGCCGACCTCGAAATGGAAGAGCGCGTGGTCATTGAAGACCTCGGCGATCACGAGGGCGTGTACCTTACGCGCAACTACATTTACGAATCCAAAATAGCCTTCTACATGCAGCGGCTTCTGCATTCTCCGAAGTCCGTGCGCATTCCCGAGCCGAAAAAGCTGGTGAAAAAGGTCATAGACGCCATGCCCATGAAGCTGGCCGAGGAACAGAAGCAGGCCGTGTACACGGCGGCCTCCTCCAAGGTCATGGTGCTCACCGGCGGCCCCGGCACGGGCAAGACCACCATTCTGAACGCCATCATCAAGGTGTTTCTGGAAGCGAAGGCCCGCGTGCTTCTGGCCGCGCCCACGGGAAGAGCCGCCAAAAGAATGTCGGAGGCGAGCGGCCTTGAGGCCAAGACCATTCACCGGCTTCTGGAATACAGCCCCGCCGAAGACGGCTTCAACCGCAACGAAAACAATCCTTTGGCCTGCGGGCTGCTCGTGGTGGATGAAGCTTCCATGATGGATACCATGCTCATGTATCATCTGGTGAAGGCCGCGCCCGTGGGGGCCACGTTCATTCTCGTGGGCGACGTGAATCAGCTGCCTTCCGTGGGGCCGGGCAACGTTCTGCGCGACGTCATCGCCTCCGGCGTCGTGCCCGTGGTAGAGCTTCTGGAAGTGTTCCGTCAGGCGGCGCAAAGCGACATCATATGCAACGCGCACCTCATCAACCGAGGCAGTCTTCCGGAACTGCATCAGCGCGCCGGCCAGAAGACGGACTTTTATTTCTTCCGGCAGGAAGATCCCGAAGCCGCCGCCGATCTTGTGGTCGATCTCGTGAAAGACCGCATCCCCCGCAAGTTCGGCTTCCACACGGAAGACATTCAGGTGCTCTCGCCCATGCTGCGCGGAGCCGTTGGCGTGAACAGCCTGAACCGGCGGCTTCAGGATGCCGTGAATCCTCAGCCTTCCTCCCTCGTGCGAGGGGAGCGGCAGTTCCGCCTGAACGACAGAGTTATGCAGGTGCGCAACAACTACGACAAGGACGTGTTCAACGGTGATACCGGAACCATCATCTATCTGGATGCCGAGGAACGCGAGGTCACCGTACGCTTTGACGACCGCAACGTGAACTATCTCTGGGAAGAGATGGACGAGCTTGTCCCCGCCTATGCCATTTCCATACACAAGTCGCAGGGCGGCGAGTATCCGGTGGTGGTCATTCCGCTTATGATGCAGCATTATATGCTGCTTCAGCGCAATCTGCTCTATACCGCCGTGACGCGCGGCAGAAAAATGGTCGTCCTGGTGGGGGAATGGCGCGCGCTGTCCATGGCGGTGAAAAACAATCACATCCGCAGACGTTATACCTGGCTGGCGCACAGGCTGGCCGGAAGCGAAGGCTCGGTGCACGCCGAAATGCTGCCCGAGGTAGGCTCCTCCGGCAGGCGCCGGGCAGGAAAGGACGTGGAGAAATCATGACAGCAAAGAATGTGACGCACGGACGTACGGCGGAAAGCTTCGGTGCGAAGGCCGTTGTTCTCGGACTCGTGCTTTCCGGAGTGGTGCTTTCCGGCGGCTGCGCGGGGCGGCCCGCCCTTCCTCAGCAGCCGCAGAACGCGGCGGGAGAGGTGCGCGACGTGGAAACCGTGCCCCAGAACCTTGCCGTGTTTGCAAGGCAGGCGGGCGGCAACGCGCTTTTGCGCTCTTCCTCTGCGGCGCAGGAAGACATGGAGCAGTTTCGACGCAGGTTCTTTGCGCCCTGGAGCGCGGGAAAGATGTCCCGCGCAACGCTCCGCGAATTTGAGGCCGTGCTGAACTGGACGCCCGGCAAGCGCGGCTATGCCGAAAACCTGCGCCCCTGGAGCGACGCGGCGTGGGAGAAAATGCGGTACAACGCCGCGCTGGACGACGTTTCGCAGGAGCGCCGGGCGGCCATTGTGGTGCGCCATGCCGATCTTCGTCTGGCTCCCACCGCAAAGCCTCGCTTTGCAAGAATCGAGGGCGCGGGGCAGGGCTGGCCCTTCGACGACTTTCAGCAGAGTTCCATGGCCGTGGGCACGCCGCTCATGGTGCATCACGCAAGCCGCGACGGCGCATGGCTTCTGGTGCAAAGCCCCATGGCCTGGGGCTGGGTGGAATCTGCCAGCGTGGCCTTTGCCGACGAGGCCTTTCAAAGCCTGTGGCAGTCGGCGCCTTTGGGATGCGCGGTAAGGGAAGGCGTTTCGCTGAAATCGGCGGGAGCCTTTCTCGCCCTGGCGGACATAGGCACGGTTCTGCCCATGAGCGGTCAGATGCTGCTTGTGCCCGTGCGCGGCGCCGACGCCCGTGCCGCGGCGGCTCATGTTTCCGTGGAAGCGGGGAGCTTTCTGTCCATGCCTCAGCCTCTTACCCCACAGGCCGTGGCCGCCGTGGGCGACCGCATGATGGGAGAAAATTACGGCTGGGGCGGCATGTACGGCAACAGGGACTGTTCGGCCATGATGCGCGACCTGTTTGCGCCCTTCGGCATATGGCTGCCCAGAAATTCCGCCGCTCAGGCCAAGGCCGGAGACTTTCACAGCGTTCAGGGAATGTCTGCCGAAGGCAAGAGCGAGGCCATTCTCCGCGGGGCCGAGCCTTTCCGCACGCTTTTGTGGCTGCCCGGCCACATAGGGCTTTACGTGGGCCGCTTTGAGGGCAGGCCCGTGTTCTTTCACGACATCTGGGGCGTGCGCAGCAAACTGCGCGACGGGCGCGAGGGACGCATCATTCTCGGCAGGGCCGTGATAACCGGCCTTGAGCCGGGCAGGGAAAGAAAGGACGCGGATCCGAAGGGGCTGCTCATTGAGCGCATACGCGGCTATTCCATCATAGGCGGACGGTAATCATGGAAAAAGCATTTAAATTTTATGCCGTCACCTACGGCTGCCGCGTGAATCAGTATGAAACGCAGGCCATACGCGAATGGTGGCAGAGCCTGGGAGGCGTGGAAACCGACGATCCCGCCGAGGCTGACGTCGTGCTCGTGGATTCCTGCGCCGTAACGGCCGAAGCCGTGAGCGACGCGAGGCAGATGACGAGAAAGATAGGCCGCCTCAATCCCGAAGCGCGCATTTTTGCCGCGGGCTGTGCCTGTTCGGCGGAACCTGCCGACTTCGCCCTTCCGGGCGTGGCCGCCGTGATTCCCCAGAAGGACAAGTTCGTGCTTTTGCGCGGGCATCCTCTGGACATGACGGATTTTTCGGTGGACGAGCAGAAGCGTCCGCGCTTTGCGCCCTTTGCCATACGTTCCTTCCGGCGCGCGCGCCCCGTGGTGAAGGTGCAGGACGGCTGTTCCCAGGGATGCGCCTACTGCATCATTCCGCTGACGCGCGGCCCGGCCCGGAGCCGCCCGGTGGACGACATTCTGGCCGAAACGCGGCGGCTTTTTGAAAACGGATACCGGGAAATCATGATTTCCGGCGTGAACCTGCGGCAGTTTCATGCCGACAATGCCGACGGCAGGAATTTCTGGACGCTGCTTCGGCGCATGGACGAGGAATTTGCGCCAGAGTGGCGGGGCAGGGCGCGCTTTCGCCTGAGTTCCCTCGACCCTGCGCAGGTGACTTCTCAGGAGTGCCTGGAAACGCTGGAAGGCAGCCGCATGGTGTGTCCGCATCTGCATCTTTCCCTTCAGAACGGCAGCATGGCGGTGCTTCGCCGCATGGGGCGTTCCCCCTATTCTCCGGAAAGCGTGGCCGAGGCCGTGGGCAAGATGCGCCGCTTCTGGCCGGTCATGGGGCTTGGGGCCGACATTCTCATGGGCTTTCCCGGAGAGTCCGAGCAGGAAACCGAAGAAACTCTTGCCATGCTCCGCGCCCTGCCCATGACCTATGCCCACGTTTTTCCCTATTCCGTGCGTCCGGGCACGCGGGCGGCCGCCATGGAGAATCAGCTTCCCAAAAAGGTGCGGCAGGAACACGCCGCAAGGGTGCGCGCCCTCATGGCGGAAAAGCACCGGAATTTTCTCCTCTCCCAGCTCGACATGGCCTGCATGCACGTGGCCTTCGACAGCGCGGACGCACGGCACGGCAACAACGAATGGTATGCCGACTGCCGCATGGAAGAGGAAGCGTGCGCGGCAAGGCGCGGACATGAACTTGTTCGAGCCGTGCCCGTGCGAGTGGAAGGAAACATGATCATCGTTCGCCCCGCCGGGGAAGAAGACCTTACGAACCATCCATCAGGAGAATAGTATGCCGCTTCGCAGCATGACGGGCTTCGGCCGTTTCCAGCAGGACAACGGCGACGTGGTACAGACCTGGGAGATCCGCAGCGTCAACAGCCGTTTTCTCGACCTCAAGTGGAAGCTCCCTCCGCAGGCCCGCAACATGGAGGCCCGCTTTGAAAAAATCGTGCGACGCTTCGCTTCGCGCGGGCGGGTGGAAATTTCCCTGAACCTTCAGTTCGCCCGGGAATCGCGCATGAGCTTCGACAGCGCGCAGGCCTCGGCCATGCTCGACGCCATGAAGTCCTTTGCCTCTTCGCGCGGAGACATTTTTGAGGTGGACTACATGGCGCTCATGCAGCTTCCCGCGTTGTGGACCTCGGCCGGAGAGGAAGACGACGACGCGCTCTTCGAACCTCTGGCCCTGGGACTTGAGGCCGCCCTTGCCGACTGGAACGAATCCCGCGAAAACGAGGCGGCGGCGCTTGCCGGCGATCTGGAAGTGCGCTTCGGCCGCATGGCCGAGTGGGTTTCCGCCATTGAGGAGCGCGCCCCCGAGGTGAAGGCCGCCCGCTTTGAGCAGGTGCGCGAACGCTTTGCCGACATGATGAACAGTCTCGGCGCGGAACTTGAGGAGAGCCGCTTCCTTCAGGAAATGGTCATCATGGCCGACAAGCTGGACGTGACGGAAGAACTCATACGCCTGCACTCCCATCTTCTGCGTCTGGCCTCCCTCATGGAAAGCGGCGAGGACGCGGGGCGCAAGCTGGACTTCACGCTTCAGGAAAGCTTCCGCGAAATCAATACCTGCGGCAACAAGATTCAGGACGCGCAAATCTCCCGCATTGTGGTGGACTGCAAGAACGAACTGGAAAAATGCCGCGAACAGGTGCAGAATCTGGAGTAGTCATGGCAAGGCAGCAGCTTGTCAACGTGGGGTTCGGCAATTATGTTCTGGCCTCGCGCGTGGTGGCCATAGTGAACCCGCTGTCTTCCCCCATGCGCCGCCTGCGCGACGACGCCCGCGCGGAAGGCCGCCTTGTGGACGTTTCCCAGGGCCGCAAAACGAGAGCCATTCTGGTTACCGACTCCAACCATGTCATACTGTCCGCGATTTCTGCGGACACACTGGGGCAGCGTTTCGTTTCGCAGAACGGTACGGACGGCTCCGACGATGAAGACGAGGATGATATATGAGCAATGATTTCGGTCCGCGCCGCGGCCTGCCTTTTGTGATCTGCGCACCTTCCGGCGCGGGCAAGACCACGCTGGTGAGCCGGCTGACCGCGGAATTTCCCCTGGAATTTTCCATTTCCTGCACGACCAGAGCGCCCCGCGGCACCGAGAAGGACGGCGTGGACTACATTTTCCTTGACCGCGAAACCTTCGTGCAGCGGCGCGAACAGGGGTATTTTGCCGAATGGGCCGAAGTGCACGGCAACTTTTACGGCACGCCCCTTCAGCCCGTGCTTGACCGCCTGGCGCTCGGCCGCGACATGCTTTTCGACATAGACGTGCAGGGCGCGGCGCAGCTTTCCCTTTCTCTGCCGGAAGCTCGCTTCGTGTTCATTCTGCCTCCGTCCATGGAGGAGCTGGAACGCAGGCTCCGCGGAAGAGGAACCGACAGCGAAGAGGCCATACGCATTCGCCTTGCCAACGCCCGCACCGAAATCATGAGCAGTCACTGGTTCGACGCCATCATCGTGAACGACGACCTTGAGCGTGCCTACGACCAGCTGCGTTCGTTCTATCTGGCCTCCACGCTTCAGCCTTCGCTCAAGCCTCAGCTGGCCCGTTCCATCTGCGGCGGTTAGGCAAAAGAGGGCCGCTTCCTGCACGCCGGAATTTTGTGCAAGCACCGGACATCCCGAATTCCGGCGACTGCTCCTTGCGCGCCGGATTTTGCCGCAGGGCGAGGGCCTTGCCGAAAGCGCGGAAAGAAGCCGCTTTGCGGCGGTTTTTTGAAAAAAGTGTTCGGCGCAGGCGCAAAGAGCGCCGAACGGCCTTTCACGAAGCACGGCCATGCAACATTGACGACAACGGGGGAGATCGGCACAAACGACGTCGCCCGATACAGGGAGAGCTATGAGCAAGAACTGGATATTCCGCACGCGCCGGGACGGCAGATCCGCCCCCGATTCCTTTCATGACGCGGCCGCACGCTGCGGCATTTCTCCCCGACTGGCCGAACTGCTCTGGCTGCGCGGTCTGGAACGTCAGGAGGAGCTTGCGGAATATCTTTCTCCCGGCCTTCGTCATCTGGCAAAGCCTTCCCTGTGGCCCGGCATGGAAAAGGCGGCAAACGTGCTGGCAACGGGGCTTATGTCCGGGAAAAAGCTTGCCATCTGGGGAGACTACGACGCCGACGGCGTCACGAGCACCGCGCTTGCGCTTCAGGTTTTGCGCCATCACGGCCACGACGCGCTGTGGCATCTGCCCGACAGGCGGGAAGAAGGCTACGGCATGAACGCAAGGGGCGTGGAAAAGCTTGCGGAAGCAGGCGCTTCCATGCTGCTTACCGTGGACTGCGGCATTTCCGACGTGGCGGCCATTGCAAGAGCCAGGGAACTCGGCATGGACGTGGTTGTCACGGACCATCATCTGCCGCCGGAACACCTGCCGGATGCGACGGTTTTATGCAATCCCAAGCTGGCGGACTGCCCCTGCGCTTCTCTTGCGGGCGTGGGCGTCACGTTCTTTCTCATGGCCGAACTCAATGCGCGCCTTGCCGAGGGCGGTACGCCCCGCATGGATATGCGCCGCACGCTGGATCTCGTGGCTCTCGGCACGCTGGCCGATCTTGTGGAGCTGGAAGGGCAGAACCGCATTCTGGTGAAGAACGGCCTTCTCGTGCTGGCCGAAGCCAGAAGGCCGGGCATTTCCGAACTCAAGGCGGTAAGCGGCTTTGCGCCTCTGGCCTCTCTCGGCGCGGGGCAGGTGATATTCAGCCTTGCGCCTCGCATCAATGCGGCAGGGCGCGTGGCTTCGGCGGAAACAGCGCTGGATCTTTTGTGCGCCAGAGACTGCGACAGCGCAGCGGATCTTGCCCGCACGCTCGACAACTACAACACGCAGCGCCGCCAGGAAGAGGAGCGCATTACCGAAGAGGCCATGGTGCAGGCCGAGGCCTCGCTGAACGATCCTGCTCTGGTCATTGCCGGCAGAGACTGGAATCAGGGCGTCATAGGCATAGTGGCCTCAAGACTGGTGGAAAAGTACCACAAGCCCACGCTGGTTCTGTGTGCCGACGGGGACACGCTTAAAGGTTCGGGCCGTTCCATAACCGGATTCGACCTTCACGCCGGCTTGGCCGCCTGTGCAAAAGAGCTGCTTTCCTACGGCGGTCACCGCATGGCCGCAGGCGTGCGCCTTCTGCCGGAAAAGCTGGAGTCCTTCCGCAGTCGCTTCATGGAAACGGTGCGCGAAGCTCTCGGAAGCGATCCTGTGCCAGCCGTGCAGATGATAGACGGCGAACTGGATTTCAAGGCCGCAACGAATTTCATTTTTCTCAAGGAACTTGAGATGATGCAGCCCTTCGGCGTGGGCAACCCCGAACCGGTGTTTCAGTCGCCGCCTCTGGTGGTGAAAAGGCGCAGGCTTTTCGGCCCGCAGAAGAATCATGTGCTTTTGGAGCTGACCGACGAGGGGTGTGGCATTACGCTTCAGGCCAAGGCCTGGCGGCAGGCCGAACAGTTTCCTGCCGACATGGAAGGAAGGTGCATTCGCCTTGCCTACAGCCCCGCCATAGACATGTACAACGGCGCGGCCAGCGTGGACGTGCGCATACGCGACTGGAAGCTGGCCTGAAGTCGTGTGATTTTGAAAAGGCTCCACCGCTTTTCTTCGGAAAGGCGCGCGGGGCTTTTTTGTGCGCTCCGGCAAAAGAAGGGCTTTTTGCCCGCACTCGCCTCTCCTCCGCGTTCGCGCGGCAAGGCCGGTTCTCCACCAGAAAATGTAACTCCGGTAATACATTCCGCTGCGTGCGCAGGGCAAAAGCCGGGCCGCTTTTCATTCGGCCGGTTCTTCATCGTCACGGCGCGGGCTTGCGGCACGGCGAAGGTCGAACTTGCCGGGGGGCGAGACAAAAAAGGCCTCCGCAAAAACGGAGGCCTTTGAGGGAATGTGCGGGCGCACGCTTAGTCGCGAACGCCGTGGAATTCGATTTCGGTAATTTCGTAGGTCACGCGGCCGCGGGGAATGTCGATGGTGACTTCGTCGCCGACTTCATGGCCGAGAAGGGCGCGTCCCACGGGGGAATTGATGGAAATGGACCCCTTGGCGAAATCGGCTTCGTCGGGGCCGAGCAGAGTGAACTGACGTTCTTCGTCGGTATCTACATCGACAACATGTACGGTGGCACCGAAGATGATCTTGTCGCTGTGAATCGTATCAAGGTCGATGACAGTGTACTGAGGAAGCTGGGATTCAATGTAGTTGATGCGGGCTTCCAGAAATCCCTGACGTTCACGGGCAGCGTCATAACCGGCATTTTCCTTCAGATCGCCCTCTTCACGGGCTTCCTTGATGGCCTGAATGACGATGGGACGCTCCTTCTTGAGCGCTTCGAGTTCTTTTTCGAGCTTCTTGTAGCCCTGGACGGAAATAGGCGTGCTCATGGCAGGTACCTTCAAACAAAAGTGATATGCAAAAAAAAGAGGCCCAACTTCTTGAAAGAGAGGTCGTCACTTCCAGAAAAAGCGGGGCATCAGGAAATGCTTTCCCTGTAATATAGGCCTGCCGGAAAGCGAAGTCAATCCCCGGCGCTGTTTTTACCTTTTTGGGGATTCTTTGGGGCGCGCGGGTCTTCGCAAGGCTCAGAACTGTTCCGCAGGATGCGGCGCGCCTTTTTTTTTTTTTTTTGTTGGGGAGGGGGAAGCATCCGTTTGTAGCTGGGGGGGGGCGGCGCGTCTTCATTTTATTGCTGTTTATCCTTTATGATTTTGGTAACAA
>CALUPL010000006.1 GCA_944322635.1 uncultured Mailhella sp. | reverse complement strand
TCCGCCAGATTGGCTCCCTTGCCGCCCAGCAGACTCTTCATCTGTGCATTCCCTTCGTGGAACAGATACACGTACCGCATATGGACGTTCTCCTTCATCGCTAGAGGGTGACAGTTCTTTGCTTCAGAATACGAAACTCCCGAATCCCGGTCAATACGGAAAAGAAAATTAACAAGACTTCTGTAGAGCAGAGAGACGGAAAAAACTTTTCTCCTTCTTTTTACCTGAGAAAAATCGCATGGATTTTGTCACGCCGCTGATAAAAGATGCATTTTGGCAAAGTCCGCTCCTGGGAAGAAAGCGTAACGCCGAGATGCAGGAAACGCTTGCCGGACGTTTCGGAAAAGCGCTGCCTCAGACGCAGAAGGCGCGTTGCCGCAAACAGAGCGCAGGGCGGACGCGTCAAAAGCGCAAGGGCGCATGCAGCCGTTGCAGCAAGAAAGCGGCCGGAAAAACGCGGGAGACGAAAGCCGCCTGCCGCCCGTTTCGGAGAAAAAGACGGCAACTTCTAACGGCAACTGCCCCTCCTTTTGAAAAAATCCTGTGAAATCCCGCCATTTTTTTTCGAAAAAAGGAGCGATTTTTCTTTGCGTCCGACAGGAATAGTGCTACGGTTGCCTTTGTGGCGGCACTCCGAAGTCGGCGCAATTAAATTAAGGAAAACAGACCGGGAGTCTATGATGAGAACCTTTGCGAAATCCAGCAAGCTCGACAACGTGCTTTACGACGTGCGCGGACCTGTGGTGGACGAAGCCGCCCGCATGGAAGAAAGCGGCATGAAAATCCTCAAGCTGAACATAGGCAATCCCGCGCCGTTCGGCTTTTCCGCGCCGGAAGAGGTCATTTTCGACATGCGCGATTCCATCGTGCAGTCGCAGGGCTATTCCGAGTCGCGCGGCATATTTTCCGCCCGCAAGGCCATCATGCAGTATGCCCAGATAAAGAACATTCCCAACGTCACCATGAAGGACATATACACGGGCAACGGTGCAAGCGAACTCATTCAGCTTTCCATGCAGGCCCTGCTCAACAACGGTGACGAAATTCTCATTCCTTCTCCCGACTACCCCCTGTGGACCGCCTGTGCCAACCTTGCTGGCGGCAAGGCCGTGCACTACATCTGCGACGAGGAGTCCGACTGGTATCCTGATCTGGAGGACATGGAGAGCAAAATCACCGACAGAACCAAGGCTCTCGTGATCATAAATCCCAACAACCCTACGGGCGCGCTCTATCCCGTGGATGTGCTTGAGCGCATCGTGGAAATCGCCAGACGACACGAGCTCATCATTTTTTCCGATGAAATCTATGACCGCCTCGTCATGGACGGAGAAAAGCACGTTTCCATAGCTTCTCTTGCCCCTGACCTTTTCTGCGTGACCTTCAGCGGACTTTCCAAGTCGCACATGGTCTGCGGCTTCCGCGTGGGCTGGATGATACTGAGCGGCAACAAAAGCCTGGCCGCAGACTACATTGCGGGCATAAACATGCTCTCCAACATGCGCCTGTGCTCCAACGTGCCCGGCCAGTCCATCATCCAGACCGCCCTCGGCGGCTACCAGAGCGTGAACGAATACATCGTGCCCGGCGGCCGCATTTACGAACAGCGCAACTTCATTTACGAGGCCCTCAACAGCGTGCCCGGCATATCCGCCAAAAAGCCGAAGGCCGCCTTCTACATCTTCCCCAAAATCGATACCGAACGGTATAATATTACGGACGATACCCAGTTCGCCCTCGACTGCCTGCGGAAAACCCGCATCCTGTTCGTGCCGGGTTCCGGCTTCAACTGGAAAAAGCCCGACCACTTCCGTATCGTCTATCTGCCGCGCATCTCCATTCTGGAAGAAGCGGTGGACAAGCTGGCCGCGTTCCTGCGTGAATACCGTCGCTAGGCGCGTCGGCCCGGCCGACGCAATCCACGCGGGCGGCTGTGGCCATCCTTGAAAAAAGCCCCGCTCCCAGGGATCCTGCTCCTGACAGGCCCTTCCCGAAGAGCGGGGCGATTTTTTAAAAGGCAGTGCGGGGGAAATAATTCCCCCCGCGCCCCCTGATTCTGCCTCCCGGCTTCGTCGGTTCGGCAGGACAGGGTGAACGGGAAGATTACGCCCGGAGCTATGGGCGAAGGGGGGAGTTCGGAAGGCCGACGCTCAACGCTCGGGGGAACGCGGGCGACATCAGGAGTCCGCGCCGACGGAAGGCGCGTAGCCGGAATTTACTTCCGACGTTAAACGTCGCCGCCGTCGTGCAGGCCCTGCATACTGAACCGCGTGTCTTGCGCAAACGGGCGGTTGCGGCAGAACCATTCCTGCAAGGTCAGAAATAATTCCCCCCGCGCCCCTCTGATTCGCCTTGCGGCTTCGCCGCGGCGGCGGGACAGGGTGAACGGGAAGATTATGTCCGAAGCTGACGGGCCGCGCGTGCACGGGCAGACGTTCTGCCCCTGCACGGGAGGCATTCTCGCCCCGGCGGCATGCAAGGCGGCGTCAGTTCATTCCCGGCATGCCCGCCACCGCCGTTGCAAGAAAGTAGAAGCCCACAGCCACGACGAGCAGCCCTGCGGCCCTGCGGCCCCATGCGGAGGCGGCACGCATGCCCTTTGATTCCACGAGGCGCTGGCAGAGCGCCACGGAACTGCCTGCAATGGCAATGGGCAGGCAGTGCCCTGCGGCAAAGATGACAATGAGCATGAGGCCTTCGACCACGCGCTGCTGCATGGTGATGATGGCGAGAATGGGGGCGATGAAGCCGAAGGTGCACGCACCGGAAAGTATGCCGTAGGTGCCGCCGAGCACGAAGGCCCCCCGGTAGCCGCGCAGGGAGAAGCGTCCGAGGCCCTTGCCCGGAAGGCGGCATGCCGTCACGCCCATGAGGTCGAGGCCGAGCCACACGAGCAGCGCGCCCACAGGCATGCCCCAGAGAGGGGGAACATCGCCCAGCATGCGCCCGAGCATGGAACAGGCAAGCCCCACGACGGCGATGGAGAAAAACAGTCCCGCACTGAACATGACGGCGTATCCCCCGGCTTCCGCTCCTGAGAGGGGGCGTTCCTGTCCGGCCACGTACCCGGTCATGAGGGGAATCGACGCCAGGTGACACGGGCTGAACAGCACGCTCACCACGCCCCAGAGAAAGCAGCCGACGAGCGCGTAGCCGATCGAGTCGGCCATCCACATGTTGATGGTGAGGAGAAAGTCGTTGAACATCGCAAGAACCGTTCCTGCCGAGCGTCAGCGCGCGGAAGCGCCGTCTGATTCCGAAAGCAGGGCGTCCAGAATCTGCCGTATGCCCGCTTCATCCAGAAAGCCGACGTGTCTGGAACGTTCCCTGCCGCTGCCGTCATAGAATATCTGCGTGGGAATGGCGCTGATGCCGAATTTCTCGGGCGCTTCGGGATTCTTCCGCATGTCGATGAAGACGACTTCAGCCCGGCCTTCGTAAAGTCCCTTCACCTTTTCAATGACGGGAGCCATCATTTTGCAGGGAATGCAGGTGCCTGCTCCGATGTCGACCATGGTGACCCTGCCGGGTACGGGAACTTCCCCGGCGCAGGCGGAAGAAGCGTACAGCATAAAAACGGAAAAAACGGAGAGAAAAAGGCGTCTGAACATGGGAAGTCCTGCCGAAGCGTTGAAGATCAGCGGAAAAGAAAGGGAAACTCGTCGGGGAACGAGCGGATAAAAAGGGCGATTTCGTCGCGTACCCTGCGATAGACCGCCAGCGCTTCCTCACGGCTGCCGGCACTGCCGGTGAGCGCGGGAGGATCGTCGAAGCCCCGGTGAACGGTCATGCCTCCTCCGGGAGGAACGGGACAGGTTTCCCGGGCGCTGCCGCAGAGCGTGACCACAAGGTCGAAGTGAGCGGCGGGCAGCTCGTCGATGCCCTTCGGCTTTTGCCGGGAAAGATCCGCCCCCAGTTCCGCCATGACTTCCCGGGCCAGCGGATCAATGCACTGCGCCGGGGCGGAGCCTGCGGAAAAGGCTTCGAGAGAGGGCAGAAGAAGACGGGCGAGAGCTTCGGCCATCTGACTGCGGCAGCTGTTGCCGGTACAGAGAAAGAGAATGCGTTTTTTCATGCGGCGTTCTGTGCTGATGTGCAGACGGGCCTGCAAAAAAGGCGTCCGCCGGACGGCGCGGCTTTTTTTGAGGGCGTACGCCGCCCGGCCGCGTCGAGTGCTTTTTGGCCCGGCGGGGAAAAGCGGGATGAGCCGCCTTTCCCCGCGGAACAGTTATGCCTTTTCCGCTGCGGTCATGATCCAGGAGACGACTTCTTCCTTGGAAGGCACACGGCCGGAGCAGGCGAGAGAGCCGTTGATGGAGACGGCGGGGGTGGAAAGAACGCCTGCGGCCATCATGTCGCGCAGGTCGGTCACCTTTTCCACGGTGGCGGTCATGCCGGAGGCTTCCACGGCATCGTGGACGATGTGTTCCGTTTCCTTGCACTTGGAGCAGCCGGGGCCGAAGACTTTGATGATCATGGCAACCTCTTCATTGGGAGTTTGTAGTCGCGTCTGCAAAAGACGCGGCAGGGAAGAATGGGGCGCGGGGGAAGGGAGGGAAACTTTTTCAAAAGTTTCCCTCCCTTCCCCCGCAAGCTCTTTCTTAGAACAGCGCGTTGAGAAGCCAGCCGGTGAGGGTGAAGACCACCCACAGGTAGCCTATGAAGGCGGCCTGGAGCTTTACGGTCATGATCTGTCTGAGCATGACGACTTCGGGGATGCTGGCGGCCACGGCGGACATGCAGAAGGCCATGGTGGTGCCTATGGGCATGCCCTTGGTGAGCAGGCCTTCCATGACGGGCACTATGCCGGTGACGTTGGAGTAGAGGGGAATGCCCACGATGACGGCGGCGGGCACGGTCCACCACTCTCCCGCGCCGAGGTTTTCGGCAAACCAGTTGGCGGGCACGAGGCCATGCAGGGCTGCGCCTATGCCCACGCCCACGATGACCCATTTCCACACGCGCCGGAAAATGGAGTTCATTTCTCCGAAGGCGAACGTATGCCGCGCACGCACGGTCAGTCGTTTTCTTCCGCCCGACAGGGGAATGACGGGCGTTTTCATTGCGTCGAGCACGAAGGGCTGAAGCCAGCGTCCGGCCCGTATGGAATCCATGAAGAGCCCGCCGATCATGCCTGCGGCAAGGCCTGCGGCCACATAGACCACGGTGAACTTCCAGCCGAGCAGACCCCAGAGCAGCACCACGGCGATCTCGTTGATGATGGGCGAGGTGATGAGAAACGACATGGTGATGCCTATGGGAATGCCCGCCGTGGTGAAGCCGAGAAAGAGCGGCACGCTGGAACAGGAGCAGAACGGCGTGATGGCGCCGAACATGGCGCCGAGGGCGTAGCCTATGCCGCGCTTCTTTCCTGCCAGGAAGTCGCGCACGCGCTCGGCGTTGAGGGCGGCGCGCAGCCAGGAAATCACGTAGATGAGCGCAACGAGCAGAAGCAGAATCTTCACCGTGTCGTAAAGGAAGAACTCCAGCGACGCGCCGATGTGCGATTCACGCGCAAGGCCGAGAGCGTCGTACACGACCCATGCCGCCGCGTCCTGAATGCAGGAATAGGCCGTCCACCAGAGAGCGGCAAGTACGACCAGCACGGCGACGTAGCGCGCGAGCCAGAGCCGTTCCTTCGTATCGTCCGTGCCGCGTTCAGGAGCGCGGCCGTCGATCATGCTCATGACGAAACTCCTTTGAAATGATATTTGTTGAAATGTTGAAATATACTGCGCGAAAAAAGGGCGGACCCTCAGCGTTCGGGCAGAAAGCAGGGATCGACGTGACTTTCCCTGCGGAACTTGCGACAGCACCCCGGATTGCCGGAACAGCATTCCGAAGTGAGGTAGGCAATGATGTCCAGCATGAGAGGGATGGAGGCCTTGTAGCGCATGTACCTTCCCTCGCGCTCCACGGTGACGAGCCCGCTCTGCACCAGCGCCTTCAGATGAAAGGACAGGTTGGTTGCGGGGATGTCCAGAAGCCGCGAGATGTCGCCGGCCACGAGACCGTCGGGCGCGTTTTTCACAAGAAGCCGGAACACGTCGAGACGCACATCGGACGAGAGGGCTTCAAATATGCTGCTGGCTTTTTTGCTTTCCATGGGGCGGATAGTTCAACAAAACTTGAAATATGTCAAGAGCGTCATGAGAAAACTCTGCAGGATGCGCCTGTTGCGAAGGCGGGGAAGGGCAGGGAGTGTAAGTATGGTCTGAGCGGCAGCTGCATGGTTTGAGGAGGGAAAACGTTCGTTTGGAACCGGAGAGAAGCCGAGCGAACGGAACGTTGAGCAGGCATTTGCGGTTCGGGAAAACAGCGCGAGTTGCCGGAAATGCGCTCTTCTGAGAGGGAATTTTCAGGACCGGAACGCATGAGTACGTGTGCGGAGGATGTTTTTTGGTGTCTGTGTGGGCCTTGAGCGTCTGGAAGCCGCGTGTTTTTGAAGGATGAGAAAGCGTGAGCTTTTGTTGCCGATGCCGCAGGAAAGGCTCCATGCCTTAGCCGGAGCCTTTCCTACGGCCGGGAAAGGGAAGAGGGGCCGGCCTGGCCGGTGGTGCTGGAGCGAATGACCAGCGATACCGGCAGATCGATGGTGACGGACATGGCATTCTTGTGGGCTCGTATCTGTTCGAGCACGAGATTGCCTGCGGCTTCGCCCATGCCCCGTTTGGAGAAATTGACGGAGGTGAGGGGAAAGCCGTAAACGCCCAGCTGTTCGATGTTGCAGAAACCGGCCACGGCAACGTCGTCCGGCACGTGCAGTCCCACCTGGCGGCAGTATTGGAGCATGCCGAGGGCGATCATGTCGTTGGTGGCGAAAATGGACAGCGGAGGAGAAAACTTTTCGAGAATGGAGGGCATGATCATGAAGCCCTCTTCGTAGCGTATGCCCCGCACATGGAAGATGGCTTCTTCCGGATTTTTGTCGGGACAAAGTTCCTCATAGACCTTTTGAAATCCCTTCATGCGTTCGTCGAAGGCGTCGAGGCCCTGCGTTCCGGACACGTGCACGACCTGTCTGCCTTCCAGTTCGAAGAGATGACGGGTGACGAGTTCGCCTCCGAACCTGTTGTCGGAGCGCACGGCGGCAAGCTCCGGCTGCTGCCTGTGCAGCACCTGTATCACGGGAATCTGCGCGGCCACGTCGAGCAGGTAGGGGTCATGATGGAAGCAGGGTTCTATGAGGAGAGCGCATATCCCCTGTTCGAGCATTTTGGAGACCAGGAATTTTTCCTTCTCCAGACTGTACATGGACTGAGAGGCCATGAAATAGAGCCCGTGGGCGTAGAGCGTTTCTTCCAGGCCGGAAAAGAAGTCCCGGAACATGGGGCTGCTTATGTCGGAATTGACCACGCCGACAAGCTGCGTTTTTTCTCCCCGGAGGGCCCGGGCGATGGAGCTGGGCACATAGCCCATGTCCTTGGCCAGCTTTTTTATGGCCTCCCTGCGCAGAGGGGTGAGGCTTCCCTTGCCGTTGAGGGCCATGGAAACCGTCGCCGAAGAAACTCCCGCAACTTTGGCGATATCCTTAAGGGTGACACGGCGGGGGGTGCCCATTGCTTTCTCGTTTTTTGTTGGCTCGTTGACGAAGCGGTAAAGACGTCCATCCCCGAAGAGCGACCGCGCATGACGGGAGGGGGGCGTCGTGCCCTGCGGTCATGAAGGTATGTGCGGACATACCCTCATGACCGCAATGTGTCAATCATAGCACCGATTGAACCGTTTTTCTAGCCTGATGTACGGCATCCATGATTTTGCCGACTCTGCGGCAGTCGCCCATGTCGTGGAACGTCACGCCTTCGGCGGCCAGTTCGGCGCTCAGGTTCTGCCTCGGACGGTATCCCACGGCCACCACGACCTTGTCGAAGCCGGTCAGCGTTTCCTGTCCGCCGAAGCGGTTGCGTATGAGAATGGCGCCGTTTTCTCCAGGCCCCACCACTTCGCGTTCGGTCATCACGGTCACGCCAAGCTTCTTGAGTTTTTCAAGCAGGATGGTTCTGGCTCTGGCCTGCATGTCCGAAGCGAGTTCGGGCTTCATTTCCAGAATGGTGACGTGAACGCCCTTTTCTGCGAGAAGGTGCGCGGTTTCGCAGCCTATGAGGCCGCCGCCGAGCACGAGGGCGCGGGAGAAATCGAATAAAGACGCGTTCAGCACCTCTTCTGCGGGCACGGCGCCGGGAATGGCCGCACAGAAGCGGGGCATGACGGGTACGCTGCCCGTGGCCACGAATACGTGATCGGGCGCAGCCTTCCGCACGTCGTCGGCTGTGACTTCCACGCCGGTTCTCACATCGACGCCGCACGCGGCGAGTCTTGCGGCGTAGCTTGAGACTATGCGGGAAAGCTCCTGTTTGTCCGGCGGGTTGTCGGCCAGATTGAGCAGGCCGCCGAGTTCGGGATTCTTTTCCCACAAGGTGACTTTGCGGCCGAGCCTTGCGGCCGTGAGCGCGGCTTCCATGCCTGCGGGGCCTCCGCCTATGACCCACACGCTTTCATTGACAAGCGACGCGGGTACGGAACCTGCCAGGTGTTCCATGCCGGTGGAGGGATTGAGTGCGCACTGCGCTTCCAGATTTTTCGCCGTACGGCCTATGCAGCCTTCGTTGCAGGCTATGCAGGGAATGATTTCCGCAGAGCGTCCCGAAAGAGCCTTGTTCACGAATTGCGGATCGGCCAGCATTTCGCGACCGAGGGCAATCATGTCGGCCTTGTGTTCTTCCAGAACGGTTTCCGCAAGTTCCGGGGTGCATATGCGCCCTACGGCAATGACGGGCACGCGGGCGTCCACGGCCTTGCGCAGGGCTGCGGCGTTGTCCACGTTCCAGGCTCGTGGGGTGTAGGCGCTCGGCACGTCGAGTCCGCTTTCGTAAATGCCGGCCGACACGTGCAGGGCATCCACGCCCGCTTCAACCAGAGCCTTTGCCACGGGCATGGTGTCTTCGAGAGTCAGGCCGCCAGGGTAGCCTTCCAGGGAGTCCATGCGGAAAATGACGGGAAAGTCTTCTCCGGCAAAGGCCTTTACTCTTTCGAGCACGCGCAGGGCAAAGTGCAGGCGTTTTTCGGGAGTTCCGCCGTAATTGTCGGTACGGCGGTTGGTGAGCGGAGAGAGAAACTGATTGATGAGGTAGCCGTGGGCGCCGTGCAGCTCCACGGCGTCGAATCCCGCCTCACGGGCGCGGCGGGCGGCCGCACCGTAGCTGTCGATGACGGATTCTATTTCCGATTCCTGCATGACGCAGCCCGATTCGGGGCAGAGGCCGGGAACGTAGGAAACGAGCTTTACGGGCTGACCCGTAACGAGAGAGGAGGCGCAGCGGCCGCGATGCACGAGCTGAAGGGCGATTTTCGTACCGTGTTTTTTCACCCTGCGCACGAGCTTGCTCAAGCCGGCGATGTGGGAATCGTCATACACGGCAAGGCCGTTGGGGCCGTTTTTTCCGGCAAGTTCCACGCATGTGGCTTCCACGATGATGAGTCCTGCGCCGCCCGCGGCCCGCGCTTCATAGTAAGAGATGAGCTTTTCCGTCACCTCGCCGTTCGGCGCGGCATACCGTACGGACATGGGGGCCATGACGAAACGGTTGGCAACCTGCATTCCGTGAATGCTCACGGGAGTTGAAAACAAAGGCACGTTCATGCGTGACGCCTCCTGAGAAAATTTGTTGAAAGGGGGGACATTGCCCCCCCTCCTGTCGTTGTCTATCTGGGTCTGTTGTTCTTCATGTTCAGAACTCGCTGGGCGTTCTGCCAGAATATCTTGGGCTTGACTTCATCTTTGATCAGGCCGGGCTGCTTGTAGAACTGCACGCATCCGTCCATGGGCATGGTGGGATGAGCGCTGCCGTACAGGAAGCGGTCCTGAAGGAAGTTGTTGGCGGCGAAAATGTAGTCCTGATATCCCGGCAGTCCCATGGAGTAGATGTCGGGGGAGATGTAGATGTTTTCCTTGCGCAGGGCCACCTGTACCATTTCGCGTGTGTGAGGCCAGCAGCCGTGGGGCGTGACTATGGTGAGCTTGGGAAAATCCGTGGCCACATTGGCGATGTGAGAGGGATGCGTGTACGACAAATCCACGTCGGCAAAGCCGCCGGTCATGATCATGACCGGAATGCCGCATTCCTGGGCGCGTTCGTACACGGGATAGATGCGTCTGTCGTCGGCGTACATGGGGGCATCGTAGGTGGTCATGGGCTCCACGTTGAGTCCGGCGAAGGGGCCGTTGAGAATTTCCTTGTCGATGATGTCGAAGGTGCTCTTGTAGTCGAGGAAGGGCGCACCGGCAAAGGCGTGGAAGCGTCCGGGCCAGGTGTTCATGATGGTGCGGATGGATTCACAGGTGACGTTGCCCATGCTGGAGCTTACGCGGCCCGTGAGCACGCCCTGCGTGATGCCGCTCTTGTCCATTTCACTGATGAACAGATCCATGGAACGTTCAATGGTGGAAGGCATCTGCCACATGCCGAAGCTCTTGGTCATTTTGGCGTTGCGTTCGGGGTTGAACTGAGCGGACTGGAGAAAGTCGCCGGTCGGGGGACGGAGTCTGAAGTCGATGATCATGGGGTGCTCCTTTGTTGCCGTCCGGAAAGGTTCCGGGCGAAGGAAGTGAAGGGGAGAGGGCCGGCTTTTTACCGGTCGGACAGGGCGGGCACTTCGGCTGCGGGGCGGGAGTGTTCCGGCACGGGCAGCAGGAAGAAAAGTCCCGCGACGAGGTTGACGATGAGAAGAGCCATTCCGGCGAGGTGTCCGGCTCCGACGCCCAGGGAACCGGACACCGTGCTGAAGGCCATGCCGTAGCCGAACTGCAGCACGCCGGCCCATATGGGAAAGCTCATGTTGATGAGTCCGAGGGCCGTACCCGTCTGCGAAGCGGGAAAGACATCCTTGAGCATGGCGAAGGCCAGCGCTCCGGGGGAGGAGGTGCAAACCCCGAAGAGCGGCACCAGCACCATGATGCCCCACAGTCCCAGGGAGGACTTGCCCGCAACAAGAGCGGCAAGGCAGGCCGCGGCGGTCACGGAGCAGGCGAGCATGAGCGGCTTTCTGCATTTGAAGACCACATCGGACATCCAGCCCATGAGGGGATAGCAGAGCATGAGTCCGACGGCGTTGGCGGTGAGCACATGGCTTACTTCCAGCTTGGTGAGACCGCAGGCCTGGGAAAGGTACGGGCCCCACCACAGCGAAGTCATGCAGAAGTTGCCGCCCACCGTGCACATGTACCATATGCACAGCATCCAGAATCTTCTGGATTTGCCCACGTTTTTCACGCCTTCAAGCAGTTTGCCCAGGTCGGGACGCCGGGGGGCAGGGGAGTTTCGGCCCTCGGGAGAGTCCTTGATGAGCCAGAGCGTGAGAACGGCGAGAAGGAGCGTGAACAGGGCGAATCCGGCAATGGCGGTGCGCCAGCCCACGTGATTGCTCAGAAAAGCCAGGGGGGGGGCTGCGAGAATGCCGCCGAGTCCTCCCGAAGCGAAAACAATGGAGGTGCTTCTTACGAATGCCTGCGGTGAACTCCAGGAAGCGAGCAGCGTGGCGGCGGGAACGGTGACCGCAAGCCCGAGGCCCACGAGAAAACGTGCTGCAACGGCACTCTGTGCGGAGCCGGAAAACGCGAACCACAGGGCTCCGCCGCCCGCGGCGACGGTGAGCAGAACCAGCGTTTTCCGGCCGCCGAACAGATCGGACAGCATGCCGGAGGGAAGCTGCATGAGTCCGTAGGCCATCATGGTGGCGCTGCTGAAAAGTCCGAGGCTGTTCTCAGATATCTTGAAGTCCTCCATGATGTCCATGGCGATGACGGTCGGGCTTACTCTGTGAAAATAACTCATGACGTAAAGAAGACAGCACATGAAGATGATCGTGAGATAGCTTTTGAACTTTTCCATGGCAGGCTCTTTTTCTCCGTCAGATGAGCATTCCGGCGGGCGTTTCCATTTGCAGCAGAACGGTGAAGCAGAGGTATTCGAAGAGAATGGCAATGAACGTGGCCAGAACGAGCTTGCCGAATTCCTTGACGGTCAGCCTTTCCTTGTGGTTCACGAGCGTGAGATAGACGAGGATGACCAGCATGCAGAGGAACATGGAGGCGTAGAATCCGAGCGTGTCGGAAATCTGAATGCACGCCAGGCACACGAGGAAGCAGAAGAGAATGTGCAGATGGCACATGCCTATGTTGCAGTTGCCGTCGTCGCAGGTGTTTTCCGGATAGGTGAAGAAGACCATGTTGACGAGGGCGAGCAGTCCGAGAAGCACGATGCCGACGTACACGAACATGGGATAGATGCGGCTTTCTTCCTGGAAGTCGGTGGCTTCGATGATGAAGGGAATGGCGGCGAGCACGATGAGCAGAACCATCCAGAAGTCGAAGCGTTTCACGGCCAGCAGGTTGCAGGTGAGGTGCAGGTTGAGGCCGCGTTCACCGGCGGGCTTCTTTATCTGGGACATGATGAACGGCAGGCAGAGCACCAGAATGGAGCAGATCATGAACACCATGGCGAGGGGGGAGAACACGAGCAGATCGACGAGGTCGCCGCCGGCTCTGGCGCGCATCATGGTGATGACGAGGTTTTCTTCCACTATGGGGCCGAGCACCAGACCGAGTGCCATGGAAGCGGGCTGTATTTTTGCCTTGAGGCATACGTAGGCGAAGCCGCCGGTGAGGAGCATGACGTTTACGTCGAACATGCTGCTGCGGATGGCGTAGCCGCCCACGCAGGAGAGCGTGATGACCGCGGGAATGATGAACTTGCGGCGCAGGTCGAGCATTTTCACGCAGCCGCGGGAGATGAGCCAGCCCACGGGAATCATGACGACGCTGCAGATGATGATGGAAACAATGAAGGCATAGGCGATGTCGGGAGCCTTTTCGAGCAGCTGCGGGCCGGGCGTGATGCCCTGGGCCATGAGTCCGCCCACAATGACGGCCGCGGAAGCGCTGCCGGGAATGCCTATGGCGAGCAGGGGCACGAGGGCGCCGCCCACGCTGGCATTGTTGGCGCTTTCGGGGGCAATGATGCCGTCGTCGATGCCGGTGCCGAACTTTTCGGGGGTGCGGGAGAAGCGCTTGGCTTCGTTGTAGGCCAGAATGGAGGCCACGGTGCCGCCGGTGCCGGGCATGATGCCTATGAAGGTGCCGAGCATGGAGGAGCCGCAGAGCAGCTTCATTCTGCGCAGGGTGTCGAGCATGACGCGCCAGAAGGACTTGCCCTTCTTGGCTTCGGCGACAATGTAGTCGTCGTCGGATTCAAGCAGGGTGAACATCTGGGAAATGGAGAAGAGGCCTATCATGACCACCACCATGTCGAGCCCCTGAATGAGGGGATAGTAGCCCATGGTGAAGCGGGGAAGACCGGCGGTCTGGTCCATGCCTATGGTGCTTATGGCCATGCCTATGAAACCGGCCATGAGGGATTTCACCACCTGTCCGGGGAAGAGCGTGGCCAGGGCGGACAGGCCGAAAATGCCCATCCAGAAGAAGGCTTCGGAACCGAACTTGAGCGCGGCGGAGGAAAGAGGTTCGAAGAAGAGCAGCAGCATGACGCCGCCGAACACGCCGCCGAAGGCCGAGGCGGAAAGGGAGAGATCAAGAGCTCTGCGGCTGTCGCCGCGCAGGGTCATGGGGTAGCCTTCCATGGCCGTGGCAATGCTGCTGGCCTGACCGGGGGTATTGATGAGCACGGAGGCAATGGAGCCGCCGTAGGTGGAACCCATGTAGATGCTGCCCAGGGAAATGAGCGCCGTGTAGGGGGACATGCTGAAGGTGAAGGGGACAAACAGCGCAAGCGTGGTCACGGAGTTGATGCCGGGCAGCATGCCGCCTATGACGCCGAGCGCCAGACCGACCAGCATCATGAGCACGTTGAAGGGCTGGAACACTTCCAGCAGTGCGTTGAGCACATACCATACAATGTCCATAACGTATCCTGTGGGAATGTGTTGGAGAAAGGGAGCCGGAAGCGGGGCTTCCGGCTCGTGGCTATATCAGTATCCCTTGTCTATGGCGTCCTTGAAGGTGACTATGAGCCTTTCAACGTCGGGCTGCATGGACTTGATGAGGGCTGCGGCGTCCTTATGGTTCAGGTAGCGGGGTTCCATGCCCGCCTCGATGAGGCGCTGCTGCACGACGGGATCCTGGCTGGCGGCGCGGAAGGCTTCGTCGAGCCTGTTGATGACGGCTTCAGGCGTGCCCTTGGGAACCCAGAAGAAGCGGCCGCAGAAGCCGAGCACGTCGGGCATGCCAACTTCGGCGGAGGTGCGCACGTCGGGGAACTGCGTGATGCGGGTCTTGCTGCCCACCATGAGGGGACGAATGCTTTCCTTGATGGGAATGAGCGAGGAAATGGTGCCGGAAACGGCCTGTACCTGTCCGCCGAGGAAGGCGGAGTTGCCCTTGCCGGCGCCGGCCGCAAAAGGCACGATGTTGATGGGCACACCGGCTGCCTTCATGAGCAGGGCGGTGCCGTGGGAGGGACCGAAGCGGTCGGGAGCGCCCACGCTCAGGCTGTTGGGCTTGGCCTTGGCCTCGGCGATGAATTCTTCCACGGTGTTCCAGGGGCTGTCCTTCAGCACCACCAGCATGGTGGGATCCTGAGCCACCATGCACACGGGCACGAGGTCTTCGGGCTTGTAGTTGCCTATGCCGAGGCCCACGTTGGTGCTCTGAAGCGGGAAGTTGTTCACGGTAACGGTGTAGCCGTCGGCCTTGGCGTGGGCCACTTCCGAAATGCCCACGCTGCTGGAGGCGCCGGGGCGGTAGTTGAAGGTAAGGGGCTTGCCGAGCTTTTGGGTGACTATGGGTTCAAGAATTCTGGCAAGGTTGTCCATGCCGCCGCCGGCAGACCACGGAACGATGAGCTTGATGGGACGCACGGGATAATCGGCGGCCTCGGCGGCAACGCCTCCGGCAAGAAGCATGGTGCAGAGAGACACGAACATTGCGGCGGCTCTGGTCAGATGAAGCATAACCGTTCTCCTTTGTTTTGCGTGGGTCTTACAGTCCGAGAATGCGGGCGCCGTTGTAGTACATGGTCTGAAGCACGGCCTGCCGGGACAGCGGCAGAGCCTTCCATTCACGCACGCTCTGAACCAGTCCGCGGATGGGATAGCTGCTTGCAAACACTATCTTGCGCATGAGGAAGGAGTTGGCCGCATCCACATAGGCTCTGGCAAAGGGCATGTCGGGGGCGCTCATGTAGATGTCGGGGGAGAGATACACGTTGGGGCACACCGTGGCTACGCCTATGGCTTCCTGCACGTGCGGCCAGCTGGCATGAGGAATGTAGAAGGTGGCGTCGGGGAAGTTGCGGGCCACTCGGCCGAGCGGCGTGGGATCGCTGTAGGTGAGGTCGGGGCCTATGACGCAGCTTGCGGCCAGAGCCACAAGGCAGCGGCGCTGATTGCAAAGGTCGTAAAGGGGCAGCATGCGCGGATCGTCGGGATACACGGAAATGTAGCCGAGGTCGAAGCTCAGGCCCTTGAATCCGTCATTGAGGGCCTTTTCGGCTTCTTCCACATAGCCTTCCACCGTGGGATCGATGGAAGCCAGGGGGAAAAAGCGGTCTGGATACATGGCGGTCAGTTCGAGCAGATCCTTGTTGTCGTGCTTCGAGTTGGGATCGCTGTCGTTCACGCGTCCCATGATGACGGCCTTGGCAATGCCGGCCTGATCCATTTCCTCAAGAAACAGGGGCAGTGACTTGCGCACGGCGGAGGGCATGAAGTCGCGTCCCAGGGAGTTCAGACTCTCATAGAGCGGATCATGTTTCGGCAAGGTCATGCCCGGGCCGAAATGCCGCATGGCGGCCAGACTCTTGAACGGCGGACGGATTCTGAAGTCGATGATCATGGCTTGCTACTCCTTTTTTGTTTTTGAAGAGCGGGTGTTCCCGCAATGTTTTTGAGGAACGGAGGATTCCTGGAGCGGAACGGGGGTCAGATACGGGAGTTTTCGTCTGCCAGACGGCGGGCATTTTCCCGAATGTGTTCCAGAGATACGGGAGGCGTGAACAGCGCGTAGTAGGAAAATTCCTCGTCGCCGTCGTTTCTGAGCTCGTGGCGCACGCCGGGCATGGCCCAGGCCACTGTGCCGGGACCTACGGTGCAGGCCTGTCCGTCGAGAATGAGCGTGCCCGTACCGCTGATGCCGATGAAGATTTCCGTTTCGGTATCGTGGACATGGCAGTTGCCGCCCACATGGGGAGGACGAACGCCGCGCAGCAGGCTTATGGGAGCGTCGGGGGTCGAAACCTTGTCGCAGTAAATTTGAACGAATCTTCCGTGCTCAAGATGGAGGACGGGAACGGACGAAGGCTCCAGATGCATAAATGACCTCCTGATAGATTAATCGTTTAAGTTATAAAGAAGTAAAAAACCGTCAAATTTCCGTCATGCGATGTGCTGATGTTGAAAAATATTCAATAAAAACGCTAAGTAATGAAAGTAGTTTTCCAGCGTGTGACTTTATTTAACGTTTAATTAAAAAGGAAAAATGTGTCAAGCTGTTTTTTATTTTTTTTCACAAACTATTCGATATCTATGTGTTTTTTATGTAGTTTTTTATAAAACAGATTGTGTTGGACGGAACAATATTTCGGGGATCGTCAGGGCATTTTTGCGATTTTTCTACGGTTTTTCAGGAGCTGCCTTTTTGCGGAAAAGTGACGAATTATATTTTTTATAATAAAAAACAGTATGATAAATGTTTATTTTTTCCTTTTTCGAAGTATCGAAAAGGTTAGTAAAACGTTTTTTTTACCTCGAGAGGGCGTTCAGCTCCGTTTGCGGTCTAAGTTTCCAGAAACGAAAAGAAATTAAAAAATCATTTTATAACATATGGTTATGTAATAAACCCCTAAAAAGAAAAATTTTCGACACGCGCAGGCCGATGCCGATGGGCGCAATGCCTTGCAGAGGGGGAGAATGGTTGAATATCCGTGGAGAGGAGCGAGAACCCGTGAAAGACGCAACGATGCGGGAACACGCGGCATTTTTCCCTGAAGAGGCGGGAGCGATGGCAATGGGGGAAGTTGCCGGGCTGTGAGCGTGTTCACGCTTTTTGCCGGAGGAGAATTTTTACGGAACAGGACCGCAGCAAACGAGGGCGGAGCCGTGCACGTTTTTTAAGAGAAGGCAAAAACGGGAGAGGCGGGAAAAAAGACGAAAAAAGCCCGGAACGAAGCGCGTTCCGGGCTTTAAAAAAATATGGTGCCGAGGGACAGAATCGAACTGCCCACACGGGGATTTTCAGTCCCCTGCTCTACCAACTGAGCTACCTCGGCACAACGAAAGACTTTGTATAGGAAGCCGCCTGGTTTGGCAAGAGGAAAAAGGGCGTTTTTCCGATTTTTTTTATTTTTCTCAGAAAAAAGAGGAGAACGGACGGAAACCGGGGAACCGGTGGAAGGAAAAATGCCGACTTCCGGCCCGGGCGGGCCTGTCCGTTGGGGAAGATGCGGTCTGCGGCGTGAAACAAGGCAGAAGCGTGGTCGTCATGTGTCGTTCCGGGAAAGTGCGGATGCGGGATTTCTTCTTCTGCCGCTTCTGCGCGTCTTTTCGTTTTGTCGCCCGGCGGACGTGCTTTTCCGGAGACGGAACGTTGTTCCGGAAGAATCTTCGACTGCGTTCGGACGCAGCATGTTCTGTCGGAAAAAGGAGAGACTCCGGCCTTGCCTCGTCGAGAGCCGTTCCGCAGAAAAGCGGAGAGATGTTCGGGGACGTGCGGAGAAAAGGGCGGATGCAGGAAGAAGGGCAGAGTTCTTCGGGGGATTTGCGGGGCGGTGTCGGACGCGCCGTCACCGTCGTCCGGTGCGTGAACGGGGAGAGGAGAACGGTCGGGAAGTCCCTCGGAGGGAAAACGGAGGAATGCCGGAATTGCGGCGTTCAAGACCGGAAAAAGACGCTTCGCCCTTTGCCCGTGCTGTTTTCTGCGTAGATTCTGCGCCGAGTCGGGGAGGGGCTTCGTTACAGATCGCCTCTTGCAAAGCGGGAGATCATGGTCATGGTGAGGGAGGATTCGTCCGGACAGGGAGGAATGTCGGCGCGCGATACCCAGCGTGCCTCGGCAAGTTCCGAGGTGTCGAGGCGTATGGCATCCGGCCCGTCAAGCTCGGCCGCAAATCCTGTCGCCAGGGTGCCGGAAAATCCCCAGGGCTGGGAACCGACGTAGCGCAGATTTCTTATGCGCAGGCCCGTTTCTTCCATGACTTCTCGGGCGGCGGCCTGTTCCGCCGTTTCTCCTATTTCCACGAATCCGGCCACGAGAACGAGGCGGGAGGCTCCGGGCCTTGCGTAGCGGGTGAGAAGAATTTTTTCGCCGCAGGTGACGGCCACAAGCACGCAGGGGGCAATGACGGGGTAGCACACTTCGCCGCAGTCGGGACAGACGAGAGCGCGTTCCGTGTTGGAATGGCGCACAGGCGAGCCGCAGCGACCGCAGAAGCGATGCCCGTTGTACCAGCGGAAAAGG
This sequence comes from uncultured Mailhella sp., assembly GCA_944322635.1. Lineage (GTDB taxonomy): Bacteria > Desulfobacterota > Desulfovibrionia > Desulfovibrionales > Desulfovibrionaceae > Mailhella. The sequence goes on along the minus strand of CALUPL010000006.1, from coordinate 77,460 downwards.
TGCAGTGCCGTAGCCGCTGCGAAGGGCAGGGGTGCGGGATGGCCGCGCAGGGCGGACGGCGCGATTCTTACCCATCCCTCCGGCGCGGGAAAAGACTCTCCGGCTCCGCGAAGGGCCAGAAAGCAGCGCATTTCCCCGAACATGTGCACAAACGGCCGGAATGCGGACATGGCAGAGTCAAAAGAGTGCGGTGCGGCATCGCTTTTCTGTTCCGCAATCCATGAAGGGGCTTCGGGGCGGAACGGGCTTTCGGCTGCGGCCGGTTCGCCGGCATGCCGGCCCTTGTCGGATTCCGCAGGCACCGCAGCCCGCCCCCGTTCGTCGCACGTTTTTTCCGCGGAGCGGACAGCGGAATCCGTGTCTTTTTTCTGTCCGTCGTTTCCGACGTCGTTTTTCGGGGCATCATCCGCGGTCAGACAAAAGGCATACGTCAGAGCTGCCCGGCCTCCGGCTTTTTTCCATTCGCACATGCGGGGCGGGCGCAGGGAATCGGAAGCAAGCAGAATGCCGTTTTCATCAATGTCGAGCACAAGATCGTCCCCGGAGGGAGGGACGTTGTGAAACTCGTTGTGAAAATGCCAGGGAGCAATGTTCTGAATCATGCGCGTTCCTGCTGCCGTTCAAGGTAGTCTCGTACGGCGAGAAGGTCGGGAAAAACGGCCGTGGCACGGCTTTTCATGAGTTCGTCGGGCTGCACCATGTCGGGAACGAGCAGTGCCTTCATGCCGGCGGAACTGGCCGAAAGAATGCCGTTGCGCGAGTCTTCCACGGCATAGGCGCTCGAAGGCTCCGCATGAAGCTCGGCGCAGGCGCGCAGATAGATGTCCGGCGCGGGCTTGCTGACCGTGAGCATGTCTCCGCATACCAGCGTGTCGAAATAAGGCCCCATGCCCGTCACTTCCATGTTGTGCCTCACGTTGGCTTCGCGCGAGGAGCTGGCAAGGCCGGTGCGCCAGCCGTTTTCCTTCAGCCAGCAAAGCAGCTCCATGACGCCGGGCTTGAGCGGTACGCCGTCTTTCGTGAACTGCATGTAATAGACGCGCGTGCGGTTGCGGAAGGCCTGATAGTCAAGAGCATCGCCGAATACCTGCGCAAAAAGCTTCTGCGTGCTCGCGTGCGTGGTGCCTATGCAGCGGAAGAAAAGCTCGTGCAGGCCGTGCAGACCGAGATCGCGCCCCACACATTCCCAGGAGCGCAGAACAAGACGCTCGGAGTCCACAAGAACTCCGTCCATGTCGAAGACTATGACCGGCATCATCAGGCCTCGGGCAGAGGCTTTTCCACAAGCGGAAGACGATAGATGCGCCCCACGCGCATATGTTCGCCGTTGTCGCTGGGGAAGGTGTAGTTGCCGATTACCGCACCGAGCCGGTCGTACAGAGGGAAGGCCTTGGGATGACTGGTCTTGAGATACACGGCAGTGTAGCCCTGATCGGCGTAGAAGGGCATGATGAGATCGCGAAGCCAGAACGTGCCGTTCCCGCGACCCGAAGGCGCAATGTGAAAGTAGCTGAGCAGAGCCACCTGATCCGTGGGATCGGAAATGGAAAGCCCGGAACACGCATAAATGTCCCGGTCAATGGCGCCGTGCGTCATCATGACCATGCCGAGCTGCTCGTCGCCGCGGCGCAACGTGTGAAAGTCCATGACCAGACCGGGATTCTGACTGAAATCGTGTATGATCTTGCAGCAGTGATGAAACTCGTCGTAGTCGTCCCACTCCTCGTTCAAAAGCTTTTCCTTCATGTTCTCCAGCAGCGACACGAGAAACTTTCCCTCAAACCTGTCGCTGAAACAGAACTCCAGATCGCCTCTCTGGTACAGTACCGTGGTCATCGCACGCCTCCTTGGCATTCCGCCCATCATGTACGCCCCCAGCTTATTCTGTCAAGCAATCGGAAAGGATAAGAGAGAAAGTGTTTGCGGGGGAAGGAGGAAACTTTTGAAAAAGTTTCCTCCTTCCCCCGCGCCCCCATCCTCTTTCAAAACTTTTTAATTTTCGATTCCCATGCCGGGCGTCGCAAACTTTTTCTGTGCAGCACACGCCTTGCAGTCTGCGATTTTTGCATGGAAGGCTTTTGCGCCGGAAGTGAACTTCGGCTGCACATACGCGCAGGCACGGTTTTTTTGCCCGTGTTTCCCGGAGCGTTGAGAGCGGCGGGCAAAGAAGCGTTTTACGTTTTTCGAGCGATGCCAAAAGAATGGGCGTTACGGGCAAAGGCTCATGCGAGCGTTGGGAAAGGTTTTCCGTAGCAGACAAAAGCTAGGCCGAGTTTTCAACAGGACTGTCCTCTGCAACCAAACGTTTCCCGGAGCGTTGAGCAACGTTTTTCTTTAAGAATCTGGAAATCCTTCCAATCACACCGATGTTTCCGCGAAGCGGGAACATCGGTCGGCCACGGCAGGCGGGCGCAGGGCGCACGCCTGCACGGAGTTTGCAGCCAGAAAAGAGCCTGCCGAGACTTTCGGCCTTTGCGCCGTTCCGCCCATCCCGGCTTTTCGAAGATGCGCTCCCTGCCTGCCGCGAAAGCCCGCCGCGCGGCGCAGCCGCAAGGCGAAACAGGGGGGCGCGGGGGGAATTATTTCCCCCGCACCTGCCTTTACTGCCTTCGGAATGTCCGGACACGCGGCATTCGTTAAATTCCGAGGAATTGCCTTACGGGGGATTCGAGTTCTTTGTTCTGTCCGGGGCGGAACCACTGGATGCGCTTGTCGGCGCGGAACCAGGTCCACTGGCGTTTGGCGTAGGCGCGGGTGTTTTTGGCCCAGAGCTGTGTGCATTCTTGCAGGGAGAGGGCGCCTTTGAGGAAGGCGGCGGTTTCGGCGCAGCCTATGCCGGTCCAGCCGGGGGCGGAGGTATCGGGGCAGATGTCGAGGGCGCGGCGGGCCTCTTCGAGTGCGCCCTGTTCGAGCATGATTTCTATGCGTTTTTCGAGGAAGGGGGAGAGTTCCTGGAGGGGGAGTCCTATGCCGAGGCGAAGGACGCGCCATTTGGCCGGGGGAGGTGTCTGGCCGTGCCACCAGGAAAAGGTTTTTCCGGTGCCTTCCCACACTTCGAGGGCGCGCACGTTGCGCTGGCTGTCGTTGGGATGGATTTTTGCAGCGTAGTCCGGATCTATGGAAGCAAGGCGCGCGTGCAGGGCGGGGGCGCCTTTGTTTTCGCATTCTTCGGTGAGTCTTGCGGTTATGGCCGGATCCACGGGGGGAATGGCGGCAATGCCGTCCAGGAGGGCGCGCAGGTAGAATCCGGTACCGCCCACGAGAATGGGAATGCGGCCGCTGTCGAGGGTTTCGCGTATGGCGGCATCGGCCAGGTCGGTCCACTGTCCGGCGGATATTTTTTTTGTGGTTTCGAGCCAGCCGTAGAGCTTGTGCGGGCAGACGTTCCTTTCCTCTTGTGAGGGCTGGGCGGTAATGACGGGAAAGTCGCGGTACACCTGTCTTGAGTCGGCGTTGATGACCGCGGCGGGGCGGCCGGAGGCTTCCAGCATGGCGGCGAGGTGCAGGGAAGCGGCCGTCTTGCCGGAGCCGGTGGGTCCGACAAGGCAGAGAATGCCGGGAACGTCGCTCATGAGCGGGGCTCCTCGTCGGGGCATTCGAACATGTCGTCGTCGTTCATGTCGGCGCGTCCGCAGTTGGTGTGGGCGGGCCAGGATTCGGGCAGGCCGTAGGCGCGGCGCAGGCGGGGAATGACGGTGGGAGGCACAAGGCAGCTCACGTCGCCGCCGAGGGAGGCCACGTTTCGAATGTTGGTGGAGCTTATGTACATCCAGCGCAGGTCGGACATGAGGAATATGGTCTGCACGTCGTGCTGGAGCTTGCGGTTCATGAGGGCCATCTGGAACTCGTAGTCGAAGTCGGAAACGGCGCGCAGGCCGCGGAGTATGGCCTTGGCGCCCACGGCGGCGGCGAAGTCCACGAGCAGTCCGGCAAAGGGCATGACCTTCACGCCGGGAATGTCAGCGAACACCTCGCGCACGATATCGACGCGCTCTTCGAGGGAGAAGAGCGGATGTTTTCCGCAATCCTTGGCCACGGCCACGATGACGGTGTCGAAGAGTTCGAGGCCTCGGCGTATGATGCATTCGTGTCCGTTGGTGAGCGGATCGAAGGTACCGGGGTAGATGGCTATGCGTTCTTCGCCCATACGAGAATCCTTGTGTTGCCGTACATGCGTTCCGCCTCAAGGCGCAGATCGTATTGAGCATCTGCGCGGAGGGTGAGGCCCTTTTCCACTTCTGCCACAAGAAAGCCGTCGTCGGCAAGCCAGCCCTGGCGCATGATGTTCTTGAGCGCGGGCTTGAACAGGTTGGCGCCGTAGGGCGGATCAATGAAGATGAGCTGACAGGATTCGGCGGGGCGGCGGGCGGTAACGCGCAGGGCGTCTTCCTCATGAACGGCGCAGCGTTCGGCGAGGCCGAGGTTGGCGGCATTTTTGCGCAGGCATTCCGCGGCCTTGTGATCCTTTTCAATGAACTCGGCAAAAAGCGCGCCGCGGCTCAGGGCTTCGAAGCCGAGGCTTCCGCTGCCCGCGAAGACATCGAGCACCCGCACGGCGCCCCACACGACGCCGCGGGCTTCGAGCATGGAGAAGAGGGATTCGCGCACTTTGCCCATGGCGGGTCTGTAGCCCGGTCCGGTAACGGTCTGGAGCGTGCGTCCGCGACAGGCTCCGGCAATGATTCGCATGAAACGTTTCCTGAGTGGGCGCGCCCGGGGCACGCCGCCGGAAGAAGTGTTCCGGGATGAAGTTTGCCGCGCGGAAAAAGCGCGGGGACATTCACGTGTTTTCTGGCGGGGAAGCGGCGAAAGACGCCGCCGTGCGCCTGCGCATGAGCAGCAAAGGTAACGCTTGAGCGAAGAGCTGACAAGAGGGCCCCCGCAGGGGTGCGGGGGCCGGAAGAAGGATCAGAGCTGGGAGAGGAAGAGTACGAGATCGCGTTCGATTTCCACGAGGCGGTCGCGCAGTTCGGTCTGCTCTTCCCAGGGAATGTCGTCGATGTGGGCGAGGCGTTCGCGCACCTGGGCGGCGCGCTGTTCGAGTTCGCCGGCAAGGAAGTTCCAGTCCACGCGGGGCTTGGCGCGCGAAGGACTTATGCGCACTTCGGGCGCGGCGGTGCCTTCGATGGTGGCCACTTCCAGATACTCGGGAATGCGCGGCGCGATGCCGAAGCGTTCCTTGATGAGTCCGGCAAGAATCTGCTGCGCCTTGGGTTCGCCGTGCACGAGGGCTATGTTCATGCCCGGGCGGGCCATGCCGCCTATCCATTCGAGCAGCTGACTCTGACCGGCGTGGGCGGAAAAGCCGTTGATGGTGAATATTTTTGCGGCCACGGCCACGTCTTCGCCGAAGAGGCGCAGGGTTTTTGCGCCGTCAACGAGCTTTCTGCCCGGGGTGCCCATGGCCTGATAGCCCACGAACACTATGCTTACGCCTTCCTTCCACAGGTTGTGCTTGAGATGATGGCGTATGCGGCCGGCGTTGCACATGCCGCTTGCGGAAAGAATGATGGCCGGGCCTTCCATGGTGTTGAGCTTCTGCGATTCCTGCGCGCTCTGGGTGAAGCGCACGAGGCCGTCAGGCGTGGCCTTGAAGTCTTCGACCGTGAACTCCGGAGTGCGCAGGTGATCGGCGTACTTCATGAACACCTTCGTGGCCTTGGAGGCCAGCGGACTGTCCACGAAAATGGGCATGCCTGCGGGCAGACGGTTCTGCTTTTTCAGAATGAGCAGGCTGTAGAGTATTTCCTGCGTGCGCTCCACGGCGAACACCGGAATGATGACCTTCTCACCCCGCGAATGACTGTATTCCACGGCTTCGGCGAGTTCTTCGAGGGTATCGGCTTCGCCCTTGTGGTCTCTGTCGCCGTAGGTGGATTCCACGAAGAGCCAGTCCGGAGTTTCCGGCATGGCGGCGTCGGGCAGCAGCAGGGCGCCGGGACGGCCGAGGTCGCCGGAGAACACGAGGCGCGTGGTCTTGTCGCCTTCGGTGACGGAAAGTTCAAGGAAGGCCGCGCCGAGAATGTGACCGGCGTGGCGGAACGTTACCTTCACGCCCGGAGCGGGGGTCACCTCGGCGTCGAAGTCCACGGGGCGGAAAAGCCTGGCCGTGGCAATGGCGTCGTCGGTTTCATACAGGGCTTCGTTTCCGGTAATTTCCGAGGCTCCGCGCCTTTTGGCGTGACGGCTTTTCCATTCGTGATCCATTTCCTGGATGTGTGCGCTGTCCTCAAGCATGATGGCGGCCAGTTCCGCCGTGGGCTTCGTGCAGTAAATGCCGCCTTTAAAGCCTTTCTTCACCATGCGGGGCAGAAGTCCGGAATGGTCGATGTGCGCGTGGGTGAGCAGAACGAAGTCCAGTTTTTCGGGATTGTAGTTGTCGGTCTGAAAGTTGCGCTCTTCAATGGCGGAGTTGCCCTGGAACATTCCGCAGTCCACGGCAAAGCGAGACGCGCCGGTTTCTATGACGTAGCAGGAACCGGTAACAGTCTGGGCGGCGCCCAGAAAGGTGATTTTCATGACACAACTCCTGTAATGAGGGTTCCGTAAGATTGAAGGATAGGCGTTTTTACGACTCCGCGCAAGAACACGAGACCTTAGGAGAGTGAAAAACTCTTTTTTGCCGATGATTTGCTTCATTGTACAGAAGTGTTTTGCTTCAAAGGCCGTCATTCGGTCCGCGCGGGTGCGGAATACAGGGGCGTCCGCCGGCCGGAAAGGCCGTCAGGAGCGCGCTTTCGCCGGCTTGCAGCGTCCTGTTCACGGGCGGAATGCTCCGTTGGAATTCAGTTCTGAAAAAAGAAGGGACTCAGGGCAAGAACGACGGCGCACATCAGCAACCAGGAGAGGGCCGTGAGAGGGGGAACCGTTTTCCATATTTCCCTGCTGCTGACACGTTCATTGCCGTGAAGAAGCGCGGCGATGGAGCTTGCGGCCGGGGTGAGAAAGGCCAGATGCACGCTCATGACGACCATGACGACCGCAGGAACCGGATTGGTGCCGTTGTCGGAACAGTAGCTGAAAATGACCGGCATGAGCGCAGCGCCCACGGCGCCGTTGTTGATGAACTGGCACAGACAAAGGGCCGTAAGGCCCATGCAGACAACGAAGAAGCGGGGAGAGCCGGAGCCGAATACCGGCTGCAGCACGCTTATGAAAAAGGGAGTGATGCCGCTTTCCGGAGCGGCCATGGCTCCGGAAAGCGGCTGTACCAGCGCAAGAATGAAAATGACGCCCCAGGCAAGGCCGCTGCCGGCCATGGCTTTAAAGGGCAGAAAGGGCTTTCCGTTCACGCGCACGGCGCACATCACGGCAATGACGAGCATGCAGGTTCCCGTATTTCCCATGCGCTTCAGCAGCACGACGAGCGGCAGATCTTCCGGACAGAAGGCCGGAACGAGCAGCAGCCCCACAAGGGCGCACAAAAAGCCCAGAACGGTTTTCTGCATGCCGGAAAAGGCAATGCTGGCGCCGAGAGAGTCGGCGTTGAAGCTTCTGAGCCTGTCCATGTCCGGATGCATGACGAATCGGCCGAAGAGCAGAAACAGCAGGGAGCAGAGCGCGCATATGATGAGGGCCGCGAGCATGTATCCCGCGTAGTCGATGGACGTGCCGGAAATGGTTTCGTAGGTGCCCATGACCGTAAGAGCCAGCTGCTTGAAAGGTATGAGCGACATGCCCACCAGGGCGGCGTATGCCACGCCGACGACCATCATTTTTGAAAAGGCGTCGGTCTTTTCATAGCCGCACACGTCGCATATGCCGTAGAGAATGCTCCAGCCTATGACGGCTGCGGGGGAGGCGCTGGTGAGCGCTCCGAGCAGCATGACGGACAGAAAGAACGTGCAGGTGAACAGCCATGGCCTTCCGGCAACGCATTTCCGGGTGATGACCCACAGGGAGATGGCCTTCGACAGCCCGTAATGATTGATGACGGCGCAGAAGATGAGAATGAAGAACATCATGACCACGATGGGCCTGCCGAAGCTCTGCCCGAGCATTTCGGCGGGACTGAGTCCGCCGACGACAACGAGAGCCAGCATTCCGGCCATGCTCGGCCAGATGATTTCAATGAAAATCCACCCGTAGAGCACTCCGAGGAAAATGCCTATGAGCGCCATGCCCTGCGACGTGAGAGGCGCAACGGGATGCAGCTGCCCCACGCCGAACATGACGGCAAGGCAGAGAAAGGAATGAAGCAGATACGGAAGGTCGTTTTTTCTGAGCGGGAATGTTTTTTGGGACATGTTTTTTCCTGAAACTGAAAGAACGTACAGTCGAATATGGTACGGCGGCGTCGCAGCTGCCGCCGTGCCGCGTCGGCATAAGCCCGGCGGATCTTTCGGCACGGAGGAGGGCGGTTCAGGCCGGACGGATTGCTTTTGGTATTATGGATACGATGAACGACCTTTCATTTCAAGGCATGCTTCAAACGAGCGCACCGCACGAAAAGATGGAGTCGTCTTTTGTCCGGCGCTTTCATGTCGCCTCTTGCGCCCCGTGTGACCGCAGGCTATGATGCGGTTTACAAAGACTTTTCATAGGAGAAACCATGAGCGCAACGTCGCAGCAATACATTATAGACACTCTGTCCGCTCAGGAGTCGTGGCGTCTTTTCCGCATACTGGCGGAGATTGTGGACGGCTTTGAGGATTTGAGCGGTCTGCCGCCGTGCGTGTCCATTTTCGGATCGGCGCGTCCCGGCGAGGATTCCCCCGTGTATGAGGAAACGCGCCGCGTGGCCAGGACCCTCGGCGAGGCAGGCTACGGCATCATTACGGGCGGCGGCCCCGGCCTCATGGAGGCGGGCAATCGCGGAGCCAGCGAGGCGAACGCGCCTTCCGTGGGACTTCACATTCACCTGCCCATGGAGCAGGAACCCAACAAGTATCTGAGCATACGCAGCGACTACCGGTATTTCTTCATCCGCAAGCTGATGTTCGTGAAATACTCCATAGCCTATGTGGTCATGCCCGGAGGCATGGGCACCATCGACGAGCTTTCCGAGGCCTTCGTGCTTGCACAGACGCATCGCATCAAGCCTTTTCCCATCATTCTTTACAGTCATGCGTTCTGGGACGGACTTCTGGAATGGATACGCGGCCGCATGATAAAGGACGGCTACCTGCGCGAGGAGGAACTCGACCTCGTGACCGTATGCGACACGCCGGAAGAAGTGCTTTCCACCATACGGCGGCGCGTGGTCCTGTAGCATGAAGCTCGATAATCTCTGCCCCGAAGACGACCGCTGGAGAGCGCTTTCTTCGTGGGGGCCGGAGCCTTCGGCTCCCGCGGGAACAAGCTGGCGCGCCCTCATGCTGCGTGCGCTGCGTCTGGCGGGCAGAGCAGCAAGAGCGGGCGAGGTGCCCGTGGGCGCGCTGGTGGTTGACCCGGAAGGCAGAGTGCTTTCCGAGGCGCACAATGAAACGGAAGCCCTGCGCGATCCCACGGCGCATGCCGAGGTGCTGGCGCTGCGTCGGGCGGCCCTTGCCGCGGGCAATCATCGTCTCGGCGGCTGCGTGCTCGTGGTCACGCTGGAACCGTGCCTCATGTGCACGGGAGCCATCAGAGAGTCGCGCGTTTCCGGCGTGGTGTTCGGAGCGTCCGATGCCCGTGCAGGCGCCGTGTGTTCCTGCCTTGAGGGGCTCGATTATGCCTGTACAGGCGGCGCACCCTGGAGCTTCGGCGGCGTGGAAGCCGAAGCCTGTGCCGGAATCCTTCAGAAATTTTTCCGGGCAAGGCGCTGACGCCTTCCCGAACCGCAGCTCCGTGCAAGGCGCACGGACCCTTTATGCATGACAAGAGAGGCAACCCATGAACAATACGGTTGATGAACTTACGGTGGATTACGAGGAAGGCGGCATTCTAAAGATCAAGGAAATAGACAAGGAAGTGCTCTCCAAGGGCGCCTGGGCCACGGTGCTGTTCCGCTATCGCGAATGGCAGGAAAACGATACCTACGGCCCGGATCGCTACGTCATCCGCCGCTACAAGAAGTCCGGCGGGGAATATCGCCAGCAGTCCAAGTTCACCATTTCCAGCAACGATCAGGCCCGCCGCATCGTCGATGCCCTGAGCCGCTGGATGGCCGACGAGTCCGAAGAGCAGAAATAGTCCGCTCCGCAACAGACGCCGTTTTATGGATGTCGCCCCGGAGAAGGACGGAAAAGGAGATTCTTCATGGCAGAATATCGCCGTCGGTTCCTTTCCGAAGCAAGGCAGAAAGTGCTGCATCAGCTCATTTCCGGCTGGAAGCGGCGCGGCTCCTCCCTGCTTCAGGTGGGACTGAACGCCGGATTCTCCCCGGAATTCTTCTGGGAGGCCGGTTTCGACGTGACCGCCCTCGACCGGTCTCCGGCCTGCCTTTCCGCCGCAAGGCAGCAGACCGGAGACCGGGTGGAATACCTGTGCGGCAGCGCCGAGGCACTGCCCTTCGACGACGGATTCTTCGACTACGCCGTGCTCGTGCACCACGGCCTTACCTCCCTGCCCGGAAAGCAGGGGGAAAACATGCTCTCCGAAGCCCTGCGCGTGGCCGCGTGCGGCATCATCATCATGGAATGGAACCTCTTCTCCCTCGCAGGCGTGCCCCAAAGCGCCCGCGCCCACTGGGAGACCCCGCAGGACGAACTTGCCTGCTCCGTGTGCTCCGATTCCCCCCTCGGCGTAAAGCCCTGGGAACTCTACGCCATGGTGCGCCGCGCCTGCCCCGGCCGACGTATAAGCACGGTTTCCGCACTCCCGCTCTGGGAAGGCTCATGGCCCGACGGCTCCCCCGGCCCCCTCGCTTCCCTGCGCCGTGCCGCCGCTCCCCTCAACCTCGCCCCCCTTCCCGTGCCCTTCGGAGCCCTCCTGGCCTTGAAAATCGACTGGGCCCCCGTTCCCCTCACCCCCATAGGCATGCTCAAATCCGCCGCCGCCTCCCTCTGTTCCCCGCCGAAATCCTCCCGTGAACAGGTCATGGGCCGGGCTTCTGCCGAGATAAGACGCTGAAGGCAGAAAAGGCAGGAAAAGGCAATGCGGGGGGAAATAATTCCCCCCCGCGCCCCCCTGTTTTTGCCTCCCGGCTTCGCCGGTTCGGCAGGACAGGGTGAACGGGAAACTTATGCCCGGAGCAAAGGGCGAAGGGGGGCCGGCACAAGGCCGACTTTCAACGCTCCGGGGACCCGGGCGACGTCAGAAGCCCGGCCGACGACCGCAAGCAGCCGGAATTCACTTCCGGCGTTAAGCGCGGCGGGCGTCGTGCAAGCTCTGCCTGCCGTACAGCGTGTCTTGAGCAAACGGGAATTTGCGATACTCCGGCGGGGGAAAAGGAAAAGGCAATGCGGGGGAAATAATTCCCCCCCGCGCCCCCCTGATTCGCCTTGCGGCTGCGCCGCGCGGCGGGAGTCGTGCGGACACCCGGAATCGGTCTTCGAAAAAGGCGGGGAGGGGCAGAAGGCATGACGCCGGAGCGGAAGGCTCGGCAGTGGCGTTTCGGGCTGCAATCTCCGTGCAGGCGTGCGCGGCTGCGCCCGCCTGCGGTTGCCGACCGACGTTTCCGCTTCGCGGCAACATCGGTGAGAGCGGAAGGGATTTCCAGATGGTTAAGAAAGTTCTGCTGCTCAACGCTCAGGGAATTTTTCAACGGCACAAGGGGAAAAATTCTCAACTCCCGCAGCGTTGTTTTCTTTTGCGGGAGAAGTAATTTTTCTCCCCTGATTCTGCGGCCCCGGGCGATGTGAGGAGCACGGCCGATGGTGGCCTTCGTCTGTACTTTTATTTGCGAAGGGGGCTGGTCAGCGGGGGGAGGGCTTTTTCAGCTTTTCAACGATGTTTTCTGCCCCCCAAAATTAAAAGTTTTAGGAAGGGGGAAGGGGGTGCGGGGGAAGGGGGACAACCCTTTTTCAAAAGGGTGTCCCCCTTCCCCCGCCAACTCTTCCTCTCTCTCTTTAAAACTTCCATCCCAGAGTGAGGCCGGCGTTGACGGCGGAGGCGTTGGAGCGGAAGAGTTCGCCGCCGAGGTTCATCTGGAGGGAGAAGTTGTCTCTGGCGGTGAGGGTGAGGCTTGACTGGAGCACCATGGCGTCGCGTCCTGTGAGGGAGGTGTCGGAAGCAAAGCCGAAGGCTCCATAGTCCCGGAAGGAGGCGCGGGAGGAGAAGGAATCGTCGGCGAGTTCGTGCTTCCAGCCTGCCATGAGGTCGAGGCCGAGGGTGGAGCCGTTGGCGGTTGCGGTGTTCCATGCCATGTGCGCGCCCAGGGTGAGGGGCACGGAGTGGAAGGCGTCGCTTTCAAGGTGCAGGCGCGAGGCGGAGGAACCGCGTTCCGAAATGCCGGGGCGGTTCAAGGCGTTCCATTCGAGGAAGGCGAGGGGGCCTGCGGCAAGGGAGCCCGAGGCCGTGTTCCACGTCCAGTTTTTGCCTGCGCCGATGAGGGAGCCGAAGGCAAAGCCTGTCCAGTCGCTTTCGTTGTTGGCAAAGTAGCCGTTTGCGGCGAGGTTTCTTGTCATGTCGCCGTCTTCCACGCCTGCGCGGGCCTGAGCCGTGAGGTAGAAGCCGTTCCAGGCATCCGGGGTGTAGAGGCCCTGCACGCCGAGCATGAAGTCACGGGTTTCGGCCGTGGCGCTGTGACTGCCGCCGGTAAAGGTGCGGCGCGCGCCCGCCGCAATGTGTGCGCCCAGAGTGAGGCCGGAATCAGAACGGCGGTCGAGTCCCGCCATGAGTCCCGCGCCGGTGCTGTGCCAGTTCGAAAGCCCGCCGCGGCCGCTCTGCCAGGATCCGGAGCCGTAGGGCGCGGCCCAGAGCGTCCAGTTTTCCGCGTCGGGGGAGTCCGGCAGAATGCCCGCGCGGCGGGCGGTTTCGGCGGCGGTCATGTGCCTAAAGAGGAGAGAGCTGAACTCGCTCATCTGGTTCAGGGAGGCGCGGGCGGCGTTGTCGAAGGCTTCCGGGCCGAGGGCGTTCAGAGCGCGGGAAACGCCGGAGCCGTCCGGCGCAGACCAGTCCAGCGCGGCAAGAAGGTTTTGCATGTCGCCTTCGGCCACGCCGGAAATGCCCCAGAGCGCGCCGCCGAGGGAGCGTGCGCCCGCGTTTTCAGCATAGCGGCTGTAGGCGTCGCGGTCACGAACGGCGGTCAAGGTGAATTCGGGGTCGAAGCTCAGGGAAAAATCAAGCGTGGGGGAAGTATTTTCCACCACGGCGTTTTCAAAGTCGCCGGAAACGTATTCGACCTCCACGGGGGATTCCGGACGGATGACGGAGCCTGTGGCGTAAAATTCCGGCAGGGGACGCAGTGCCCAGGTACCGGCAAGCACGGCGGAATTTGCTTCAATGCCGTTCACCTTGCCGGTAGAGGAAACGAGGGTTTCGAGCACGGCGTTTTTGTCGTTCACGAAGCTTGAGGTCAGATGAGCGGACTTGCCGGATTCATCCATGCCGTACAGGGCGAGGCGGCCGGAGTTCTTCAGAGAGTATGCGTTCACCGTGCCGGTCACGGCAAGGCGTCCGGCGTCAAGGCTCATGTCGATGCTTTTTGCGCCGTTGACGGAGCCGAAGAGCGTCATGTCGAAGCTGCTGTCGGGAGCGCCTGCGGTTCCGTCGGCATTGGCGGCATGACCGAAGGTGAGAGCGGTGTGAAGATCGCCTCTGTCGCCCATATACTGAATGTCGTCGTTGTTCGGGTCCCATTCGGAAACGATGTCGCCGATGACCTGTGCGCCAGAAAGAATATTGATGTCCTTGACCAGCGCATTTTCGGAAATGAAGATGGAGGCATCCGTTCCGGCAAGAAGGCCGCTCACGTCGAAGCGGGAGACGAGCGCACCGTCGAGGTCCAGGGGAAAGCCGTCAAGATCCGTGTTTTCGCTGTCGGCGATTGATATGTCCTCGTAGTTGTTCCATATCCACGAGCCGCGGTATTCCGTGTCGTTGCCGAGTAAGTTGTTGCCGAAGTCGAAGCGGGCTGCAATGCCTTCCGTTCCGAGGGCGGTAATGTCACCGCGGCTTATGACGGTCTGATCCTTTCCGTAGGCCACAAGAAGCCCCGTGCCCCAGGTGCCGTCGGCCGCAATGCGCACGCCGGGGGCTATGGTGAGGGTGTTGGCGCTGCCGTCCACGCGAATGCCGGTGCCCGCCGTGCCGCAGGCGAGAAGGTCGGCGGCCTGAACAATGGTGTTGTTCCTGCCGTAAACGTGCAGGCCCACGCCGAGCGTGGCCGTGTTCGGCACGCCGTACAGGTAGGCGGTGCCTTCGGCGTTTCTGGCAAAGTAGCCGTTTTCGTTCACCATGGTCTGGCCGTCGCCGTACACGGAGAAGCCGTAGTAGTTCTTGCGGTCGAAATTGTAGCCTATGTCCTGAAGCGCGGCCAGGTCCGCTTCCATGAAGGAGGTGTAGTTGCGGTAGCTCTGGTGGCTCATGAGGTCGTGTTCCAGTTCTATGTGCGAAAGATCGGGGTAGTCGCCCTCATTGCCTTCGACGAGCAGGCCGTTGCCTTCTCCGAGCACTTCGGAAACATGCTTGCCGTAGAAATGCACGCCGCTGTTTGTTAAGTCGCCCACGACGAACTTCGGCCCCTCCACGCTGTCGGCTTCGCTTTCCGAAACAATGATCATGCCCGGCTGGAGCCTGTTGCCGTACTGGTCCACGAGGTGTGAGTTCCATACGGAAATCTGTTCCATGACGCCGTCGTCATTGAACGTAGCCTGGTTGGCAATGCCGAGAGCGTGCCCCATTTCGTGGTACAGAGTACCCGTGAAATCCCATGAGCCTGTTGATGGAATCGGCGAAAGCTGCCCGGCAATGGCGAAATCAAGAAGGCCGATCGTGATGACTGCTGGATAGTCCATGGCCGTGCCGTTTATGATGGCGCCCTGCATTCCGCTGGGAACGACGGGAAGATCGGAGTCATTGGAATAACTGATTGCCGAGGCATTCTCATCATTGAAGGTGCCGACGTTGATGACGATGGGCGAGGTGTTGCGGCTTGACGCTCCGAGCGTGTCGGCCCAGAGGCGGACGGCTTCGATGACGCCGTTCTTCTGTTTTTCGGAGAGCGTCCAGGTGGAGATGCCGTTGGTCTCTTCGTCCGGCTCGTCAAACCGTTCCCCCTTGCCGAAGAAGCGCAGCTCAAAGAGAGGCGAGCCGTCGGCCTTGGGAACATAGCGCGATTCATACGCCTGCGCCGCGCCGGAAGGGAGAAGAGGGGAAAGACCGAGCGCCATGGCGAGAGCCGAGGCCAGGGCAAGGCGCGAGGAGAATCTGCCGAAACGGGAAAAAAGAGAAGCGATCATGGGAGAAGAAAAACGTTGAGGGTTGAACGCATGCGGAAAAGGCCATGCCGCATGGTTTCGGACGGGGCGCCCGAAAAAGGCGGGGCCCCTGTATGGCGCCCCGCCTGCATGTCAGTGTTCGTTGTGGGAAGTATCGTCGTTTTCGCCGTGAGCGTCTTCCCCGTCGTTTTCGCTGTGGGCAGCCTCATCTCCCATGTAGGGGTTGAAGTAGCCGAACCTGAGATCCGGGCAGTATTTTCTGAGCCTTTTGCGGAAGTTCACGAGCCCCACGGAAGGGCCGAAGCTGACGCCTTCCATGAGCTTCATGTAGAGCTCGGGATCGATGTTCAGGTTGCGCAGCTGAATGAAGCTCACCTTGCAGGTGTTGATGAGTTCCACAAGCGCCTCGATTTCCTCTTCGCAGTCGGTGATGCCGGGGAAGTACAGCAGGTTCAGGGAAACGAACACGCCGCGGCTCGACGCCTCGGTGATGGAGCGGCGCACGTCGGCAAAGGAGAAGCTGCGGGGCCGGTAGTAGCGCAGATACACCTCTTCGCGGGCGCTGTTCATGCTCACGCGCATGGAAGTGAGTCCGGCTTCGGCGAGTTTTGCCACTTCGTCCGGCATGGAGGCGTTGGTGTTCAGATTGATGGTGCCGTGGCCGCCTTCGGCCCGGAATCTCTTCACCACCTCAAGCAGGAGCGGAGCCTCGGTGAGGGGTTCGCCCTCGCAGCCCTGACCGAAGGAAAAGATGGGATGCTCCTCATTTTTCATGTGATGGAACATCATTTCGAGGATTTCGTCGGCCGTGGGCGTGAAGGTGAGGCGGTCCTGCGGGGTGGCGCAGATGGTGGAATCCTCGTTCTTGTGCGAAATGCAGCCCACGCAGCGGGCGTTGCACACGCGCGAGGTGGGAATGGGCGCCTCGTAGCGGCCTATGGCGAGGTTTTTGGCCGCAGGGCAGCCGTACTTCAGCACGCAGTTCTGCATGAGGTGCTGAATGAAGCGGTTGTGCGGAAACTCGGCCATGAGCGCCTTTGCCGCCTTGTTGATTTTCTTCTGCGGAATGCCGGTGAACACCTGGCGGTGGTCTTCATCCACCTTTTTGGCGCACACGTAAAAGCGATCGCCAATCATGCCCACGGCCGCGTAGGCGAAGAGCGGCAGGGTGGGGGCGTCCTTGTCGGTGACGTACACGGGGTGTCCGGTAAGGGTGTGCGCGGGCGCAATGAAGGCGGCCACGGCAAGCTCTTCCACTTCCACGGTTTCGCCCGTTTCCGGGTCGAGTCCGGCGGCGTGGCGGCCGGGCAGCAGGAAGAGTTCGCTCTCCGGGGGCAGGGGCATGAGCTCGTCGGGGCGCGGAAGCGTCCATTCGTTGCCCTTGCGGCAGAGCATGAGAAGATCGGGATCGTCGAATATCTGGCCTTTGTCGTCGGCCAGAAGCATGCGGGGACGGGGATGGGATGTGGCCATGATGGTTCTTGCGGTAGGATGGTTGACAAAGCGTCCTTTCGGAAGGTGTCGGGCGCAGGGTAAGGGGCAGTCGGCTTGCCGTGTGCGGCGTAGGAAGGTGTCGGACGCGGAGAAGCGGACGCGGCGTCAGTTCTCGTGTCCTTCGCCGAGAAAGCGGTTCCACAGGCGTATGGCCGCCCCCTGCGACACGGCCCACTGTGTGAGCGCGCAGCCGCACGGGCACACGACTCTCCACACTTCATGAATGTGACCGGCCGGCAGGCACGATTCCAGCTTCTGCTCTCGGCTTCCGCAGGAGGAGCAGGGAAGAATGGTTGGCAGATAAGGCTCCGGCATGAAGACCTCCTTCTTGCTGGAATGCGGCGGGCTTGTCGCCCGGCTGAGCGTGACGCAAAAAATCGGGCGGGGCCGATGATAACGCTCCCGGTTTCGTTAAGCAAGGGCGACGTCCGAAGGCCGTCGTGGGACTCCGGACGTCCGGGAAAGCGGCGGACTGCCTACACGAGTCCTGCGAACTGAAGGGCAAGCATGATCACGGGCAGAGACACCAGCGACAGGATGGTGGTGGCAATGACGGTCATGGAAGCTTCGGTGGGGCAGGCCTGATAGCGTTCACCGAGAATATAGACCATGGTGCCCGTAGGCATGGCGGCGACCACGGTGCCCACGGCAAGGGGGGTTCCCGTGCAGCCGGCAAGAAGGAGCACGATGAAGGTGAAGAGCGGCTGAATGAAGAGCTTGGCCAAACACACTATGGTGAGGTTTTTGCGGCTGAATCCGCCGCCGAGTCCGGAGGTGCCGGAAAGCTGGGCCGAGAGCACCATGCCCATGCCGAAGAGGGCGCAGGGCGCGGCGGTGGAACCGAGCATGTGCACGATGTTGAGGAGGGCCCTGGGCAGGGGCAGACCGGAAAATCCGGCGCAGGCCCCCAGAACGGCGGCAACGATCATGGGGTTGTGAATGAGCTCGCCTATGAGCTTGCGGCCAATGTTGCGTCGTTCTCCGGATCCGGGGGAGGAGAGAATGTCGAGCGTGGCGTCGGCAATGAGGAACACGCCGGAATAGAGCAGCGCGCCGAGCATGCCTGCAGTGGCGGCTTCCGGGTTGTCCGGGAAAACCATGAAAATGAAGGGAAGACCGAAGAAGGCCGCGTTGGGGAACACGGCGGCAAGGGTGCGCACGGTGGCCTCAAGGGTGTGGGAGCGCCATCCTCTGGAAAAGAAGAGGTAGGCAATGAGGTAGCACACTAGGGAACCGGCCAGCGTGGCCCAGATGAAGGTAGTGGCTTCGCCGTCCATGGGGATGGAGCACATCTGGCCGAAGAGCATGGCGGGCAGGCTTATCCAATAGACGAACTGATTGAGGCACAGGGCCATGGTAGGAGCGAGAATGCGGCGGCGTTCCACCAGAAGTCCGAGAAACATGATGCCGAACACGGTGACGAGTGCGGAGAAAATACCGTTCATGAGAAGAAGCAGTCCTTGGTTGTCGGGCCCGGAAAGAGCGATTGAGGGAGCGGCCCTGCCGGGGAAAAAGATCAGGAAAGATGCGTGAGCGTTTGTGAGAGGCTGTGGCGTATGGCGCGAAAATGTCGCAAAAACAGCAGGATGGCAAGTCCTATGATAACGGCGCAGAAAAGCATGGTGTGCGGAGCGCCCATGAAGTCGGCCAGAGCGCCGAAGGCCAGACCGCCCACGGGACCGAGGCCCGAGGTGATCATGATGTACAGGCTGAGCACGCGACTGCGGCAGTCGTCGGACGAGGTGGTCTGACAGAGCGTGTTCACGCTGATGTTTGTGGCGGTGATGCCGTAGCCTATGAAGAAGGCGGCGGCGAGGGAGATGTAGAGACTGGAGGAGAAGCTGAACACGATGAGGGCGAGAGTGGTGACGCCCGTGGTGCGCACGACGAAGGTGGGCACATGCCTGAGCCGAACGTGCACGGAAACCACTATGCCGCCCACGAAGGCGCCCGCGCCCACGGCGCCGAAGAGCCAGCCGAGGGTCTGGGAACCGCCCTTGAGAATTTCGGTGGAGAACATGGGAAAGAGCACGCTGTAGCACATGCTGAAGGTGCAGAACACGGCGAGCAGGCGGAAGATGTGATTTAAAAAGAATTCGCTCTGCACGTGACGAATGCCTTCCGCAATGTCGCCGAACATGCTTTTCTTTTCATGCGAAGCCACGCGTTCGCGCAGGCGCACCCGGAAAAGGAGCATGCATATGATGGGCACGTACGTAATGGAGGATATGAGAAAGCAGACGCCCTCGCCCCAGAGATAGATGACGAATCCCGCAATGGAGGGCCCCACGAGCTTGCTTATGTTGAAGGCCATGGAGTTGAGGGCCACGGCGCTCTTGACGGCGGCCTGATCGGAAACCATGAGCGACACCGAGGATTGTCGTGCCGTCATGTCGAAGGCGCTGATGATGCCGAGGCCGAGGCTGAGGGTCACGAGCAGCGGATAGCCGGCAATGCCCGTGAAGGTGGAAACGGTAAGCAGCACGGCTTCGAACATGCAGAGCACCTGTGTGGTGATGAGGGCCCTTCGCAGGTCGTGCCGTTCCAGCCATGCGCCCGCCATGAGTCCGAGCACGAGAATGGGCGCGAGGCTTACGAATTCCACGATGCCGAGGAGAAAGGCGGAGCCGGTGAGGCGGAATACGAGCCAGCTCATGGCAAGCCGCTGCATCCACAGGCCGAGCATGGATATGGTCTGTCCTATGATGAAGTAGAAAAAAGCTTTGTGCGCGAGAGCGGGGAACAGCTTATAGATGCGGTTCATGATCACCTCGGAGGTGGATGGAGGGCATTTTTTCAGAAAAATATTAGGTGCAGAAAAA
This sequence comes from uncultured Mailhella sp., assembly GCA_944322635.1. Classification (GTDB taxonomy): domain Bacteria; phylum Desulfobacterota; class Desulfovibrionia; order Desulfovibrionales; family Desulfovibrionaceae; genus Mailhella. The sequence continues at coordinate 57,902 of CALUPL010000006.1, read as the reverse complement.
TCTAACGAAATTTTCACGAAAGGGAAAGCCGGATGTTCAACAGCCTTTGCAGAATGGAAAAAGCCCTGCGTTTCAAGGAGGTTCTTCAAGAAGTCCGCGCGGGAATGCGCATGAGGGGTGCCGGAGCCGGGGAGCTGCGGTTCGGGGAAAACCAGGGGGAAACAATGTTCTGCACCGGAAAAATCGGAAGGAAAGAAAGACGCGCTGGAGAAAGAAACGCGGATGTTGCGCAGCAATTGCAGAGGACGGCGTTGAAAAGACAAAGGCCCGGGGCGGAAGGGGAAGGCCGGAAAAAGGAGGAGCGGACGCGCCGGGGAGAAAAGACGTACGGGAGCAGGCGCGAGGCGCAGACTCCGGGGAAAAGCCGGGGGTGAAGAACGAAGAAAGCCCCGGATATCCGGGGCTTTTCATCGGGAACGTATGGAAATTGCAGGCGTTCAGGGCAGGGAATTCGTCAGCCCCACAGAAGGCCGCCCGCAAGGGAGCCGAGCCAGGCCACGAAGTAGGCCACGGCGGTGTTGAAGGCCATGCTGAAGAAGAGCCATCTCCAGCCGCCCGCCTCGTTCTTGAGCACCACGAGGGTGACGAAGCAGGGCGAGTAGATGAGCACGAAGAGCATGAGCGAGAGGGCTACGGTTTTGGACCAGCCGGGATCGGCGGCCAGTCTGGCGGAAAGGGAATCCGGTTCGTCGGGGTCGGTTTCGCCTATGGAGTAGGCCGTGCCCATGGTGGAAAGTATGGCTTCCTTGGCGGCCACGCCGGAAATGAGGGCCACGTCGGTACGCCAGTCGAAGCCGAGGGGACGGAACAGGGGTTCCACAAGCTGTCCGATGCGGCCGCCCCACGTGTTGCGCACGGTTTCCGAGGCAAGGGCGTTTTCGACGTCGGCTTTTTCGCTTTCCAGAGCTTCCTTCTGCGCGGTCAGATCGGCAAGCATGGCGCGCATGGCTGCGGGAGCCTCGGGAGCGCCTTCCAGCTGTGCCTTCAGGGCGTCTATCTGTTCGCTGAGGGGAGCCGCTTTTTCTTCGAGGGCGGAAATTCTGGCCTCAAAGGGGGCGGACTGCTCCTCGGAAAGGGAAGGAAAGGTAAGCGCGGCCCAGAGTATGACCGATATGGCCAGAATGACGGTGCCCGCCTTTTTAATGTACATCCAGCCGCGTTCCCAGGTGTGGGTGAGAATGCTGCGCAGCGTGGGCAGGCGGTAGGGCGGCAGTTCCATGACGAAGGGCGTGGATTCGCCCCGGAACACGGTTTTTCTCAAAAACAGGGATACAAGCAGGGCCACGGCCCAGCCGCACAGGGTGACGGCAAACATGATGCCCGCCTGATTGTCGGCAAAAAAGGCCGCCGTAAGCATGAGAAACACGGGAATCTTCGCGCCGCAGGTCATGAGCGGCAGGGTCATCATGGTGGCCATGCGTTCCTTTTCGCTGCGCATGGTGCGCGTGGCCATCACGCCGGGAATGGCGCAGCCGCCCGCAATGCCGCCCGCAATGATGAAGGGCATGACCGAAGATCCGTGCAGACCGAAGGCGCGCATGACGCGGTCGAGCATGTAGGCCATGCGCGCCATGTAGCCGCTGTCTTCAAGAAACGACACGATGAGAAACATGATGAGAATGAGCGGCACGAAGCTGAGCACGCCGCCCACGCCGCCTATGATGCCGTCCACCACCAGCGACTGAATGAGTCCTTCGGGCAGAATTCCGGTCATCATTTCGCCGAGCAGGCCGAAAAAGTCCTCCACCCAGCCCTGCGGATACGCGCCCACAATGAACGTGGTCCAGAACATGAAATACACCACGCCGAGCATGATCACGGGACCGAGAATGGTGTTGGTGAGCACCTTGTCGAGCTTGTCGCTGAAGGCCAGGCGGTCCTTGGCGTCGTTCTTGCGTATGACGCCGTCCTTGAGCACGCTGTTGATGAAGCCGTAGCGGTAATCGGAAATGACGGCGTCGGGCGTGGTTTCCAGCGTGGCGGCAAGGTGACCGGCCAGCTCCCTGCGCACGGATTCAAGCTCGGCCGCGGCTGCGGCGTCTGCGGCCTCCGCCTGAGAGCGTATGACTTCGTCGCCCTCGATGAGCTTGAGCGCGGTCCAGCGGGCGGGATAGCGGTCGGTGAGAAGGCCTTTGCCTTCAATCACCTTCACCATGCGCATGAGCGCGGGATCAATGTCCGGCCCGTAGCTTATGGCAAGCGGAGCGCAGGGCTTTTCCGCTTCTTCCAGAGCCAGCGCAAGGGCCTTGTCCAGCCCTTCGCCGGAGCGCGCCACCGTGGGCACGGCGCGCACTCCGAAACGCTCGGAAAGCCTGTCGAGATTTATGCTCATGCCTGCCTTTCGGGCTTCATCCATCATGTTGCAGGCCAGAACCACGGGCTGACCGAGTTCCCGAATCTGCACGGCCAGAAAAAGACCGCGCTCCAGCGTGGCGGAGTCGATGACGTCGATTACCGCGCGGGGCTTTTCGGAAGGATTCTTCGGCGCAAGCACGTCGCGCACCACGCGCTCTTCCATGGAGTAGGGCGTAAGAGAATAGGTGCCGGGCAGGTCCACAAGAAGCACCTTGCTGTCGCCGCACCTCGTCCAGCCTTCCTTTTTTTCCACCGTCACGCCGGGATAATTGCCCACGTGCTGATGCGCGCCCGTCCAGGCGTTGAAGGCCGTGGTCTTGCCGCAGTTGGGATTGCCCGCAAGCGCAATGCGCACGCCGTTTTTTCTTTCCTCTTCCGTAAGCGCGCCTTCCCCGGCAACGCCGCGTTTTTCACACATGGGACAGCTCATTTGACCTCCACGGCAATAAAGTCGGCTTCGCTGTTGCGCAGCGCAATGGTGGAACCCTCAATGCGCAGCGCCACGGGATCACGCAAGGGCGCCCTGCCCATGACCTGTACCGACATTCCGGGAACAAGCCCCATGTCGCGGATGCGGCGGCCCAGCTCCCCGCAGGCGGTGATTTTGACGATTCTTGCCTTCTGACCCGGAACAAGCTGTCGAAGATTCAGCTGTGACATGGGGTTCCTCCTGATAAAAATGAAATTCTTTTTCAATTATTGCCGAAAAAAAACAACGTTGAACAAGGCGTAAAACGAGAGGCCGCTTCGGAGCGACTATCAACCGGAATGCGCCTGATACTTCGTTCACATGACGGACAGACGGAAAATAATGAAAATGAAAACCAATGTCAACTTAAAACGCAAAACAGACGGAAACTTGAGGCAATCCGGCGGCAGCAAAGACAGTGCGGGGGAAATAATTCTCCCCCGCGCCCATATTTTTTCAGCTTGTTATCAACGCTCTGGGGCCCCGGGCGACATCAGGAGCCCGGCCGACGGAAGGCGCGTAGCCGGAATTCATTTCCGGCGTTAAACGCCGCCGCCGTCGTGCAAGCCCTGCCTGCCGTACAGCGTATCTTGCGCAAACGGGAACTCGCGATACTCCGGCAGGGGAAAAGCAAAGACAGTGCGGGGGAAATAATTCCCCCCCGCGCCCCCCTGATTCGCCTGCGGCGGGCTTTCGCGGCAGGCAGAGAGAGCATCTTCGAAAAGGCGGGGAAGACGAAGCGGCGCAAAGTCCGAAAGCCTCGGCAGGCTTTTTTCGGGCTGCAAACGCAGTGCAGGCGTGCGCGGCTGCACCCGCCTGCGGCTGGCCGACCAATGTTCCCGCTTCGCGGCAACATCGGTGAGATTGGAAAAGATTTCCAGATTTTTGAAAGAATGTGGTGCCGGCCGTTGTTGAGGGAAAAGCGAGTGTTGGTTTTCGGGCTTTTCTCCCCGGGAAAATGCGTTGTTTCAGCTCGTTCCGCGGCGGGGAATTTTCGTTTGCAGAGACGGCATTTCAACGCGTTGGGGCCCCGGGCTGCTTTCGAGTGGCCCGGCCGACGGAAGGCGCGCACGCTCTGCCTGCTGTAAAGCGTGTTTTGAGCAGACGGAAAATTGCGCCGGTTGGGCGGCGTAAAAATGAAAAGTTTTGAAAGGGAGAGGGGGGCGCGGGGGGAGAGGGAAAACTTTTGAAAAAGTTTTCCCTCTCCCCCCGCAAACAATCCCTCTTTCCTTCCTCTATCCCGTCACTTTGGCGAGGGCGTCCATGAGGGCGTCTATGTCGGAGGGGGTGGGGGACGTGGGAAGGCTGGTGAGCATTCCGAGGCCTTCCATGGCGTCGTGGAAGGTTTCGGGGCTCATGGTGGATACGGCGGCGGTATGGATCATGGCGTTGACGGAGAGTATCCGGAACACGGCGTGGCGCAGTTCGTCTCTGTTCAGGTCGAGGTCGAGCACGACGAGAACGGGGAGCTGGTTCTTCATGCCGTTCAGAGCCTCATCGAGGGTGGCTGCGGCGTGCATGGATGCGCCGCGTCTTTCGAACTGCGGCCGCAGGTTCTGCCACAGGTCGGCGCGGGGGGAAACGACGAGTATGTCCATGGGGCACCGCATCAATGAGCGTGGCCGCCGCCGCAGGTGAATTCCATGCTGAAGGGCTGGAGCTGACCGGCGAGGAAGGCGTTGACGGCGCTGCCCACGGTAAGCTGGTTGCCGGCGAAGTACACCTTTACGCCCACCTGCTGGAAGCCCATGAGCGGACGCATTCCCATGCCGCCGGCAAGCAGCACGTTGACGTTGTGGGAGGCGAGGTGCTGCACGGGAGCCAGGCAGCCGCCCTGCTGATGCGGCACGTTTTCCAGCGTGCTGACGTTCTTGATCTTGTTGTCTTCGACTTCCACCAGAGTGTAGATGTCGCAGTGACCGAAATGCATGCCCATCTGGGCATCGAGGCCGCCGGGCATGGCGGAAGGAACGGCAATGATGGTGCTCATGTGAATCTCCTGAAAAACGGTCGTAGAGGCGTCGTGTCAGCGACGCACGTTCAGGTTCTGAAGGGCCGACCACATGTCCTTCAGTCTGTTGCCCACGGGGTTGTCGAACTCGGTAAGGGCCTTGCGCTCCACCATGGCGCGCGTGACCACCGGGTCGAAAGGCAGTCGGCCGAGAAGGACATCGCCGTTTTTGCGGCAGTCTTCGGCCATGGCGTCGGCCTCGTCTTCGTTGAGGTCGGCCTTGTTGATGATGACGGCAAGCGGCACGCGGAAGTGCCGGCACAGATCGGCCACGCGTCGGAAGTCGTGACGGCCGGAGGGGGTGGGTTCCACCACGCCCACGGCGAGACTTGCGCCGGAAAGCGACGATATGACGGGGCAGCCCACGCCGGGCGAGCCGTCGCACAGCACGGTGTCGAGTCCCTGCTCTCGGGCGAGACTGCGGGCTTCGGCCTTGAGCAGGCTGACGAGCTTGCCGGAATTTTCCTGCCCCGGAAAGAGCAGGGCGTGCACCATGGGACCGAAGCGGGTGTCGCTTATGTGCCAGTCGCCGCAGTGCTGTTCCTCAAGGTCTATGGCCTTTGCCGGACAAAGGTGTGCGCACACGCCGCAGCCTTCGCAGCGCAGAGGATCGGCGGCGTAACCGTCGTCATGCAGGCGTATGGCGTCGAAGGCGCACAGGGCTGCGCATCTGCCGCAGGAGAGGCAGGCGTCGTGACGAATGCGGGCCTTGTGGCCGGAAACGAAGGCATGCGTTTCCCGTATGTTCGGATCAAGCAGAATGTGCAGGTCCGGGGCGTCCACGTCGAGGTCGCAGATGACCTTGTTTTGGGCCAGATGAGCAAAGGCTGCGCTCACCGTGGTTTTTCCCGTGCCGCCCTTGCCGCTGATGACAACGATTTCACGCATGGTTCGTCTCCTTTGCGGCGTGCGGCGCTTCCATGGCAAGGAGCGCGTCTCTCAGATTTTCAAAGCGCGTGCGCCATGCGGGAGAAAGTTCCGCAAGCAGGCGCCCCGAGGCGTACTGCTCGGCGGCTTCGCGTTCGAAGGGAAGTTCCGCAAGCAGCGGGAGATTTTTTTCCCTGCAATAGCGGCGCACGGCTTCGTCGCCTTCGGCATTGCCGTCGGCCCCGGCTCTGTTGATGACGGCGGCCATGGGACGGCCTATGGGCAGAAATGCCTGATGCGCCAGGCGGAAGTCGTGAAAGCCGAAGGGCGTGGGATCGACCACGAGCAGAATGAGATCCGCTTCTCTCGCCACCGTCACCGCCGGACAGCTCACCCCGGGAGGGGAATCGATGAGCGCGTCGCCGGGCACGGCGTCCAGCATGTCGGCCAGCAGTTTCAGTTCCTGACGCAGCAGCGGCGGCGTCATGGACTCGCCTATTCTGGTGCGTCCCATGAGAAAGCGCACGGAACCCTCAAGCACCGTGCCGCGGCAAAGCTCTCCGAGTTCGCGCTCGGCATGAATGAGCGCGTCCGAGGGGCATACCGCAAAGCAGCCGCCGCAGCCGTGGCACATGTCGGGAAAAAGCGTTATCCTGCCCGCAAACGACGCTATGGCCTTGTACGTGCAGATGTTGCGGCATTTTTCGCAGTGTACGCACTTTTCCGGAGCAAGATTGGGCACGTCCAGAAAGGCGGTCTTCTTCTCCGTTATCTGCGGCGGAAGAAAAAGATGCAGATTCGGGGCTTCCGCGTCCGTGTCCACGGCAACGAGCGGAGCGCCCCACACGTCGGCAAGCGAGGCCGTCACGCAGGTCTTTCCCGCGCCGCCCTTGCCGCTGGCAATGACTATCCGCATGACTCCTCCGCTACTTGTTGGAAGCTTCGGCAAAGGGCAGTTCGCCCCGTTCAAAGCGTTCCACGGCCTCGCGCACGGTGACGCCTTCCACGTCCTGGCAGATCTTGATGCCCGCCGCCTTGAGAGCCTCAAAGGCCTTGGGACCCACATAGCCGCTGATCACCACGTCCACGCCCGCGCGCGCCATGCGCTCGGCCGTTTCTATGCCCGCGCCCATACTCATGGTCTGCGAGGCTCCGTTGTCTATGTATTCCACGCTCTTTTCGGGAAGAGTCACCACCACGAAACCGCCGGCGCGTCCGAAACGCGGATCAACGGTGTCGTCAAGAGTGGGGCCTTCGCTCGAAATTGCTATCTTCTGCATGGTGTGCTCCTTGTTCTCGTAGGTGTTGTCCGAAACCACGGCATAGGTGCCGCCTTCAATGCGCAGCGCCATGCCCTGCGTGAGCGCCAGCGCCACCGTTCGCCGGGCCGAGGCCAGCGTGCGGCCGAAGGTGTGTCGCGATACCCGCATGTGCTGAGCGGCCTCCTGTGCCGTAAGCCCTTCTGCATCCGCCAGACGCAGGGCCTCCAGCTCGTCCACGCACAGACACGCTTCCTGAAGCTCCCGAAGCGGTATTCCGCGGGGCTTGAAATACGTGACCGACGGCGCGGAGCTCACATAACGGCAGTGTCTGGGACGGGGCATGGTTCCTTCCTTATAATCTTGACGTGCAACGATGTTTTGCACAAATGAGCATAATTCAAAAAAAGTCCGCGTCAAGCCCCCGGAGTCGTTTTTTCGGAGAAAACAGCCGGGAAAAGAGTCGTGAGAATACGGGAAGGGAGTCGGGGAAGGGGAGGGAAAGGGAATAGGCGCCGGGCGGAGTGTCGTTCTTTTCGGGATGTTTTCCGGAGAATGGCGCTCCGAAACGGTAACGGCAGGGGGAAAGGCGCAAACGGCGGGGGAAAACGTGCGTTCGGGGCTTGAGAAACGGGGGAGGATGCAAGATCGGTTTCTTTGGAGCTTTCGTGTGAAGAAAGGCGGAAAAGTCTGTCTCTCCTCCGCGTTTTCGTGTCTGCGGCCTTTTTCCTCCGGGTACTGCCGGAAGGGAGGAGGGAAAGGCGGGCATTTCGTGCCGTGTCTGCTCGGCTCTTGTTGCCGCGCGGGAGCGGAAAGCGGCGTTTCCGTTCCGGGCGGCATGGGACAAATTTCTGCGTCATTTTCGTGCTGTCGGCGCTAAGTAAGGCCCGGGCGGGCGCCTCTTGGTCCGGAACGGAAGGAAAGCGTGGCGGAAGGCGGACAACGGCGTCTTTTTCGAAATTCGCTCTTACCGGGATTATCCGGGATTTTTCGCCGTCCCTTTTCAGGGGGAGGGCAGGCTTTTTTTTCTTTCCAAAGAAAGTTTTGGGGCCGGAGAAATAACGCATGGGGCGCGCCGTCCAACAGCGCCAGGACGGGATAAAAAGAAAAAAGAGGAAAACAGGAAGGTTGAACGAAATTTGTTCAAATCGCCCCCAAAGTCGGTTCGGAAGAAAGGAAAACGAAATGAATCGGACAATATCGGAGGGAGGGGCATATTCCTCTTGCCGGTCGCAGGGAAAAAAGGCAGAAAACAGGAAAAATGGAGAAAATTTGAGAAATTTTGAGAAAAACAGAATGGTAATTGTGGATAACAGGAAAAAAAAGGAAAGCGAAATTTTTTTGTTTTGCATAAAATTTCAAGTGTTATCAATATATTAATGAAAAAGACGAATAATGGGCGGTTGAAAATTTTTTCAAACATGATAAGGATTTATTCATCCGGCACATTGTGGATATCACGCTTGCGGCATAGTGCTGTTTTTTGATTCGTGCCGATGGTATTTTCCTTTGCCCTTCTGTAAACCTGTTCTGTTATGAAAGAAATCTGGTCTTCTATACTCAACGAACTTCGCAGCCGACTTCCCGAGGGTAAGTTCAAGGTCTTTCTTGAACCGCTCAAAGGGGATGTGGTCAAACTGTCTCACGCCGACCGCTCCGGCGGTCAGGGTCTTCTTATTGAACCGGTGGGAGTCTGCGAATGGGAAGTACGTCTGACCGCCATGAACGACTTCATGGCGGCACAGGTTCGCGACCAGTTTTCCCAGGCCATTGCGGAGGTGGCGTCTTCCCTTCTCGGCAGCCGCGCCCGCGTGACCGTGCGCGCAGCCTCTTCCCGCAAGAAGACGGAACTGCCCCGTCCGGCCAGTCTGGAACAGCTTGCCGCTTCCATACCCTCCACGGCGCCCACCGTGCTCATGGCCGACAAGCAGCTCGATCTGCCCATGCCGCTGCCCCGCGTGCGTACCTTCAATCCTGCCGTCATGAAGGGGTGGAAGCATTCCTTCGAGGATTTCGTGGTAGGGCCGTGCAATCAGATAGCCTATGCCGCCGCAAGCAACATTCTTGAGGCAAACGCTCCCGTGGACATGGTGTTTCTGTGCGCCGGAGCGGGACTCGGCAAAACGCATCTCACCCAGGCCGTGGGCCGTGCGCTCAGCCTTGAGGCCGACAAGAGGCAGGTACGCATGGAGTACCTCACGGCCGAGGAATTCACCTCGCAGTTCGTGCAGGCCATGAAGTACAAGACCATCGACCAGTTCAAGGAGCGTTTCCGTCAGCTGGACATGCTGCTTCTGGAAGACGTGCATTTCCTGCGCGGCAAGGACCGCACGCAGGAAGAACTGCTTTCCACCATCAAGAATCTTCAGGATCACGGCGGCCGCGTGGTGCTCACGAGTTCCTTTGCCCCGCGCGATCTTGCAGGCGTGGATTCCCAGCTCGTTTCCCGTTTCTGCTCCGGTTTCGTGGCCAGCATGGAGCGCCCGAACCGCGACACGCGCCTGCACATTCTTCAGGAAAAGGCCCGGCGTCAGTGCATGGTGCTTCCTTCCCGCGTGGCCGATCTGCTGGCCGACCGCATTACCGGCGACGTGCGCCTTCTGGAAAGCTGCCTGCACAACCTCATGCTGCAGTCGCAGTTCACCGGTCACACGGTTACCGAAGAAATGGCCATCGAGGTCATACGCAACGTGGCGCGCACCAGCCCCAGCCTCAGCCTTGAGGATGTGGTGGAACTCATCTGCCGCAGTTTCGATCTCACGCCCGCGCAGCTGTGTTCCAAGTCGCGTCGTCAGAATCTCGTTCTGGCCCGCAACACGGCTTTCTTCCTTCTGCGCAAGCATACCGACCTTACCCTGGAGCAGATAGGCGAACGCTTCAACCGCAAGCATTCCACGGTCATCAAGGGCATTACCGCGGTGGAGCGCGAAATGAGCCGTCATTCTTCCCTCGGCGGCCAGATAGAGCACACCGTTTCCATGATAGAACGTTCGGCCATGCTGGCCTAGCCTTCCGATTTGTCGCCCCGCCCCCGCGCGGGGCTTTTTTTTTGCCCGAAAAACGGGGCGGATGGAAAGAATGCGCGTTTATGCCGCGCCGTTTTGGAACATTTGCGGCAACTGAGCAGATTCGGGCAAATCCAAAGCCAGACGAGAACGCCATTCGGCAGGGCATTGCCGAAAGAGCCTGGAGAGGCAGAAAAGAAGTTCTGCGGGCGATCTGTCGGCAGGTTGTTTTTTTCGCCTCTGCCTTCGGTGGGCTGGAGATGCGGTTGCCCGGAAAACAAGATATGCGCGCAAAACGCCGGGGAAGTTCAATGCCGGAGTGAGAACACTGAGTGCGGCAGGGGGAGGGCATGAACAGGAAAACGACTTGTTGCCGCGCGAATTATTGCCGTACGGCAGGCAAACTTCCGGAAGAGGGCTTTGCGCCGCAATTCTTTTCTGCGCTTCAGGCAGACCGGAAAACAGAGGAGCGCGGACTTTTGCGGCGTTGGCCCGGGGGAGCGGCGCCTGTGGGATACATGCGCTTTTCGGCGCAGAACGAGCGATGATGTGCAGGCTCCGCGGCGGGCTAGATTTCCCGGCAGCACCAGATGACGCGGCCGATGACACGCACGCTGTCGGCCAGATCGCCGTGAAGATCCACGCTTATGGGCGAATATTCCGGATTGCGGCTCCGGAGCACCAGCCTTCCGCCGGGCAGGGTTTCCACCTGCTTTATGTAGATTTCCTCGTTGATGCCCATGGCGTAAATGGCATGACCGTAAATTTCCCGCTTGCTCTGATCCACGAGCACCATGTCGCCGTGGCGTATGTCCGGCTCCATGCTGTCGCCGCATACCTTCATGAGCACCATGGTGTCCGGATTACCCTTGCGGCACAGCCAGTCCTGGCGGAAGGAAAAATAGGAAAGCACGTCGCCGTCGGTTTCCAGACTGCCCTTGCCTGCGGCAAGGCGCGCCGCCACAAGCGGCACCATGACCAGACCTATGGCGTCCTGCCCGGTTCCTACTTCGCTGAAAAAGCTCTCGCCTCTGGAGCGGCGTTCGCGTGCGGCTTCGTCTTCTTTTCCGTTTTCCAGAACAGCGGCCTTTTCCGGGCCGCCGACAGACACGCCGCCTTGACGAGGTTCCCGCCCGAAGAAAATCCAGTCTGTGGAAAGGCCGAACTTTTCGGCCACTTTCAGTACCCAGCCGTCGGGGATGCGCCCCTTGCGGCGGGCCTGACTCACGGCCTGAGGCGACACGCCGAGAAGCTCGGCGAGCTGGCTGTCGCGCCGAAGTCCGGCTCCCTGAAGGAGGCGATCGAGTGTTTCAGGTGTTGCGCTGTTCATAACGAATTTTTTAAAGAGAATGGAACAAAAAGTCAATTGAAAATTGAAAAAGTTTAAAAAATACAAAATATAAATTTTTAGTTGACAAAATCAATAAAAATGGCAAAAGGGAGTCGTGTTCAGCACAAAAACTCAATGAGAATTTTCAAGGAGCTTTCCTATGGCCATGAGTGACGATATCCGCAGTGTACGTTCCTTTCTGGGTTCTCTGAATGTCGAAACTTTTAGCCCCGCTCTGGTTGCCCTTGCGTGCAGCAATCTTGAGGCTCTGGCCGAGCAGGCCGAAGCTCTGGAAAACACGCCGCTTGCCGTGCGTAGAGCGCCCCGCCGCCGGACGAACTCGCCCGCCGTGCGTCGCATGGAAATGCTGTCGCTGCTTCAGTAGTGCGAAGGGCAGGGCGTCATTCCAAATGTTGGCGGATTGACGAAAACGGCAAATGAATCGCGTCGTTTTTTCGAAATAAAAGGCGCGGCCGCCCCCATGCGCCTGCGTGCAGGAAAGGGCCGTGGAGCCGAGGGAATTTTTCCCCGGACAAGCCGGGGCGCGGCGGCGTGCTTTGCCTGCGTGTAAGGTACGGACGCGTATGTCCAGCGGATTGGACCCCATGACGGTGTGCTTTTACTGTGCGTAAGGCCCGACCCCTCGGCGTTTCGTTTGTTCCGGCAGAAGCGGCCGCTTTTCACATGGCCTTTTCAGGCGCGGAAAGAAATTTCGTGCGTGGGGCGATTGCCGCGTTGTCTTTTTGACTTTTTACGACGGGAAAGCATGTTCCGTTCCGGCTGAACGTGGTTCGCAGGCACGACGGCGCGTTCATGGAACTCGTTCCTATCTTTCGCATGTGGCCTTGTTGGGGCACTGCACGGCGGCGCGTTCACGGGATACCTGCACAACGAAGCCGTATGTCTGTTTGCTGGGAGGAAAGCTGAGACCACGGCGTGTCTGCCGTGAGGCCGATGCCTGTCGGCTGTCCGGGCCGTCCTTGGGGGCGTTTCTGTTTTTCCAGTGGGTTGCGTCGCGTGCTCATCTGCCTTCGAACACAGGCTCCGTGTTCAAGGCTGTGGGGCGACTGTTTGCCGAGAAGGTTCCGTTGTGTGTCGGGGCAGGCGGGGGCTGCACGACTGCCGCCGTTTCGGCCGCACGAACTGCCCTTGCTTTTCCAGCATCGTTTTTCTTCATAAAAAAGCGCCCTGCCGAAAACGACAGGGCGCTCAATTTTTTTTCAAGGCGCTGCAATCCACAGTGATTGCGGCGTATTTTACATGTTCTTGTTGCGATAGACGAACTGATGCGGGTCTATGCCGTACTTTTTCACCTTGTAGTTCACGATGCGGTAGCTCGACTTGAGATCGCGGGCGGCTTTCAGCATGTTGCCTCCGGCCTTGATGAGGGCATCGACGAGCAGTTCCTTTTCAAAGCGGGTGACGGCATCGCCGAGGGAGAGTCCGGCTTCGGTGGCGGTGCTTTCGGCCGTCTGGAGCGACGGAGGCAGATCGCCCGCGCGTATCACGCCGTCTTCGCAGTACTGCGCGGCGCGCTGAAGGCAGCTTGTGAGTTCCGAAATATTGCCGGGCCAGAAATAGCGGGTGAGAAGTTCCAGCGCGGGATAGGAGATGCGCTTGATTTTTTCCGTATGATAGTCGGCGTGACGCAGAAGCAGATGTTCCACCAGAGGCACTATGTCTTCACGGCGTTCGCGCAGAGGCGGAATGTGCAGGGCGCATACGTTGAGGCGGGCGTAGAGTTCGCCGGAAAAGCGGCCCTGTTCCACCAGAGAATCGAGCTGGGCGCTGGTGGCGGCAATAACGCGCACGTCCACGGGCACGGGGGCTTCGCCGCCCTGTCTCAGCACGGTGTGTTCCTTGAGCAGACGGAGCAGGCTTTCCTGTGCGGCGGGAGTAAGGGCTTCCACGGCGTCAAGGAAAATGGTGCCGGTGTTGGCCTGTTCAAAGAGGCCCTTCTGCGTCTGCATGGCGCCGAGAAACGCACCCTTCTGGTAGCCGCACAGTTCTATCTGCAGGCGTTCCGGAGGCATGGCGGCACAGTGGCACACCACGAGCGGAATGTCGCTGCGCGGACTGAAGGAATGAATGCGCGTGGCCAGTCTTTCCTTGCCTACGCCGGGTTCGCCGCACAGCAGCACGGGGGCGCGGCCCTGCGCAATGTGGGCGGCCTGCTCAAGAATGTTGCGCATGACCTTCGACTGAGCAATGAAGGCCGAAGCGGAGTTGGAGTCTTCGGCAGACATCATGTCTCTGGTCATCTGGCCGGGCAGACGGCGCTGACGGCTGAGCTCTTCCTGAAGATAGGCGGCCTCGTTGGCAATGAGTGCGGCCACGACTTCCATGAACACACGGCGTTTTTCGAGATCGTCGCGGGAGACGAATTCGGTATCGGCGTTCAGGGTACCGATGACTTCACGGGCGGAAAGCGGTCCGTCGCCGGCAGGGGCGAGAATGGGAACGGAAATGAAGGACAACCGTTCCATTTCCTCATCGGTGCGCTCGAAGAGCAGGCTGAGGAACAAGGAATCGCCCTTGAGCTTTTCCACAATGACGGAACGCCCGGTGGCGAACACCTGTCCCGTAACGCCCACGCCCGGAGCATAGCTGGCGTGATTGGCCTTGGGCTGGGCGTCGGCCAGACTGAGGCGCAGCATGCCGGTTTCGGGATCGAACAGAACAAGATGCGGACGCAGAAAGCCGTGACGTTCGGAAAGCTTGCGCAGCAGGGATGTCAGACTGGTTTGAAAGGGGCGTTTGGGGCCCATTTCGCTGGCAATGAGGCGCAGGGTCTCAAGCCAGGGGCTGACGTCCTGATTGGAGGCGTTATTGGAATGATGCAGCATGAAAGCACTCCGACTGTCGGAAAACGGCGTTATTTCTTAAGAGAGGCAATGCGGGAACGGAAGAACGCGGCGGATTCCTGATCGGTGGGAGGAAGAGCGGCCACGGCAGCCTCGTAGGCGGCTACGGCGCCGGCCTTGTCGCCGGCAGCGAGGGCGGCTTCGGCCGTCTGCTGATGAATCACGGGAGCCACGTCCGCCGGAGCGGAGGCTGCGAGAGTCTTGAATTCGTCGCGGGCGGCGGCAAAGTCGCCCTTGTGCATGAGCACCTGCGCGTGGTTGAGGCGGGCTGCAAAGGCGAGCGGCGTGTCGCCGTCCTGATCGGCCACGGCTGCATAGGCAGAGGCGGCCTTGTCCCAGTCGCCGGTGGTCATGGCGGCGGAAGCGAGTTCAAGGTTGGCGGCAATGTGCACGGAGGAGGGGGCCTTTTTGAGGAATCCTTCCAGCTCGGTCACGCGACGCGCCGGATCCTGAATGGATATGATGCGGCCGAGGGCCATGCGCGCGTCGGAAGTCTGTTCCTCCCTGTACCACTGCCAGCCTGCCACGGAGAGAATGGCCACAACCACGACCACGACGCCGGCAGCGATCTTGCAGGCATGGTTCAGCACGAAGTTCCACAAGGGGGCGGCTTCGGGGCTGACTTCAGCCTGCATTTCGGCACTGAAATTGGGAATGTTCACGCCGCCCATGACGGGATCGGCGCCTTTTTTGAAGGCAGGCTGAGAAAGAGGCGTAGGCTTCTGAATGGTAGGACGCTGGGCCATACAGGAACTCCTTAGGGAGAAAAAGGACAACGGGAAAGCCGGACTGTTCCGGGCTTGCAAGCACGCTAGTAGAGACTGACATAAATGTCAAATGCCTAGGCCGGAGTAACGCAAAATCCCGTTTTCTCCAGACACACTTTACGTCCTGCGGGGCATGCACGGTGGTCATTTCATTTAACGCCGGAAGTGAATTCCGGCTATTCATGCCCACCGGCCGGGATCCTGATGTCGCCCGGGGCCTCAGTGCGTTGAAAGTTGCGGGAAAGAGGGGAGACAACGGGAAACATGCGGCAAGGGGTGGGTGCCCAGGCCGGAGTAACGCAAAATCCCGTTTGTTCCGGACACACTTGACGTCCTGCGGGGCATGCACGGTGGTCATTTCATTTAACGCCGGAAGTGAATTCCGGCTATTCATGCCCACCGGCCGGGCTCCTGATGTCGCCAGGGGCCTCAGTGCGTTGAAAGTTGCGGGAAAGAGGGGAGACAACGGGAAACATGCGGCAAGGGGTGGGTGCCCAGGCCGGAGTAACGCAAAATCCCGTCTGTTCCGGACACACTTTACGTCCTGCGGGGCATGCACGGTGGTCATTTCATTTAACGCCGGAAGTGAATTCCGGCTATTCATGCCCACCGGCGCGCCAGCCTGAAGTCAGGTCGCGGGCCTGTGGGGGCTGGAAGATAGCGGTTGCAGACATGCGGCTCATGCGAGCGTGAAAAAAGGTTTCATGTCGCAGGAGAAGGCCCGTCCGAGTATTCAAAAAGAGGCTGTCTTCCTTAAAATAAAAGTTTTGCTGAGGGAAGAGAAACGGTTGATCTTTTACCAACGAAAGTTTCCCAGAGCCTTGAGCAGGCGTTCTTCCTTAAACATCTGGAAATATCTTCCAATTTCACCGATGTTGCCGCGAAGCGGGAGCATCGGTCGGCAACCGCAGGCGGGCGCAGGGCGCACGCCTGCACGGCGTTTGCAGCCCGAAAGGAGCCTTGCCGAGCCTTACGGCCCCGGCGTTCCTTCTGCCTTGCCCTGTGTTTTCGAAGATGCGCGCCTGTTTGCCGCGAAAGCCCGCCGCTGCGGCGAAGCCGCGAGGCGAAACAGGGGGGCGCGGGGGGAATTATTTCCCCCGCACATGTTTTTTTCTTCAGCGCACTCTGGCTGTGGCCCAGCACTCGGAGACTTCGGCGGCGCGGGCGTTGAGCACGGAGAGTTCGGCTTCGGGCATGAGTCCGGCGAGGCTTCGGCCGGAGCGCCAGCGGGCGCGTATGAAGGTGGAGCTTATGTCGAGTCTGGGCACGGGCAGGAAGGTGCACTGGCCGCCGCCCTTGAGGTTGACGGTTTCGCGGCCGAGGGGCACGTCGCGGTCGGGGGGGATGCTGCCGGGCCAGAAGGAGCGTATGCTTTCGTGGAACACGCTGCCGTCGTCGCCGTTTCTGGGCACCATGACGAGGTGGGCGAAGTGCGGCAGTTCGAGGCCGTGCTTCCAGGTATCGAGCGCGGCGAAGGATTCTGCGCCCATCATGAAGCAGGGCAGAGATTCGCCTTCATGGCGGCGGCCCCATTCGCGCAGGGTGCGCCATGTATAGGAAGGGCCTTCAAGTTCGCCTTCCAGGGTTTCCACGCCGAGAAAGGGAATATTGCGCACGGCGGCCCGCAACAGTTCCACGCGAAGGTCGAAGGGGAGAAGTCCCGCGCTTTCCTTGTGGGGCGGCGTGGCGCAGGGCATGAGCAGCACGCGCTCAAGGCCGAGGGCCTCCGCCACTTCTATGGCGTGGCGCACATGGCCGTTATGCACGGGATTGAACGTGCCGCCGAGAATGCCCGTAACGCCCATGACCTTACTGCCTCACCTGGCCCTGGCCGAAGACCACGAACTTGGTGGTGGTGAGTTCCTGCACGCCCATGGGGCCGTAGGCGTGCAGCTTGGAGGTGCTTATGCCTATTTCCGCGCCGAGGCCCAGCTGTCCGCCGTCGTTGAAGCGCGTGGAAGCGTTGACCGCCACCATGGAGGCGTCGGCCTCACGCAGAAAGCGCATGGCGTTCAGGTGGTTTTCGGTGCAGATGATTTCCGTGTGATTGGAGCCGTACCGGGCAATGTGGGTCAGGGCTTCATCCATGTTTCGAACCACGCGCACGGCAAGGATGAGGTCGTGAAATTCGCGGCCGTAGTCGTCGGGAGCGGCGGGGGAGGCACTGGGGCCGAGGAGCGGCAGGGAGGAGGTGTCGGCGCGGAAGCTCACGCCCGCGGCCCCGAGCCGTTCCACCACCATGGGCAGGAAGGATGCGGCCACGTTTTCGTGCACCAGCAGACATTCCAGGGCATTGCACACGCCGGGACGCTGAACCTTGCCGTTGTACACGATTTCGAGCGCCTGACTGAGATCGGCGGAATCGTCGATGAAGGCATGACACACGCCCTTGTAGTGCTTGAGCACGGGCATGGTGGCCTGACTTGTCACCGCACGCACCAGCGATTCTCCGCCCCGGGGAATGAGCACATCGACATATTCGTCGAGGCGGCACAGTTCGGCAACGGCATCGTGGGAGGTTATGTCGATGAACTGCACGGCGTCGCCCGGCAGGGAGGCCGCGCTGAGCGCCTCGTGCAGAAGCGAGGCCAGCGCGACGTTGGAGTGGAGGGCTTCGGAGCCGCCGCGCAGAATGACGGCGTTGCCCGCCTTGAGGCACAAAATGGAAGCGTCCACGGTAACGTTGGGCCGGGCCTCATACACCATGGCCACCACGCCGAGCGGCACTCTCATGCGGCCCACGAGCAGCCCGTTGGGCCGCTGCCACTGAGAATCCATGGCTCCCACGGGATCGGGCATGTCGGCCACGTGACGGCAGGCTTCGGCCATGTCGGCAAGAACGGCCGGCGTGAGGCGCAGTCTGTCCATGCGCGGTCCGTCCAGACCCGCGAGCCGGGCCGCTTCGAGATCTTCGGCGTTGGCGGCGAGGAGGGCCTCTTCGCGTTCCTTTAAAAGAACGGCCATGGTTTCCAGCGCAAGTTTTTTGGCCGCAGGACTCGCGGCCGCCATGCGGCGGGAAGCTTCTCTGGCCTTTCGACCGGCAGTGCGTACGGCTTCGCGAATGTCTTTTTCTTCCATGTCCTCTTCTCCTTGAGAAAAACCTCGGTACAGCATACGGATCGGCTGCCCCGGAGTCAAAGGCAAATTTACGAAAAAGTAGAAAGCGCCACTTGCCGACGAAGGCGAAAAACGCGTGTTTGTCGGAAGAAAGCGTCTTTCGCGACTCGCGGAAGCCTTGAGAAAACGGAAGGAAAAAGGATTCGACATTTTTCGAAATTTCGCTTTCCCGGGAATCGGGTTCCAGGGGCATTCGGAAAACAAAGAGGCGGAAGACCGTTTTCCGGTCTTCCGCCCGCAATGTTCCGAAGGGGAAGTCTTTCGGCTCCCCTGCGGATTTTTCCGCGTTTAGAACTTCCAGCTTATGCCCACGTTGACGCTCTGGTCGGTTTCGTTCTTGGAGGCCTGCATGCCGTAGTTTATGCCGAGGGCGAGATTGCCCTTTTCGGCCTGCACGCCCACAAGTCCGGACCAGCTCGTGGAATCCATGATGCGGGTATTCACGCTGTCGGCGGCGTGGGTTCCGGCATAGGAAACCTTCGTCGTATTTTTCGTGTCGCCGGCCGCGGGAATGACGGAAACGTCGAGCAGGGGCTTGACGTTCCAGCCGCTCACGTCCACGTTCTTGGAGAGCGTCACGCCCACGGGGAACTGAACGATGTCCTGCCTGTCGGAGGCCACGGAATTGACCGTGGAGCCTTTCGTTCTCACCTTGTGACTGTCGGTGCTGAGCGAGGTGTAGCGCACGCCCGCATGGGGAGTGATGTCCGCCACGTCGGTGCTTATGCGGTATTCGCCGCGCAGATCCGCCACAAAGGCGGTGGTGTCCACGTCGGAGCTGAGCGGACCCATGTTCATGGAAGAGGGCAGGTTCAGCTTGAGATCGTGGGTGCCTATGGACCAGCCCGCGCTGGCCGTCACGTTCAGGTCGCCCGGATTCCAGCCCGCGTAGAAGTTGATGCCGCCGAAGCTGTAGGAATTGCTCGTGATGGTTGCGGTGCCGCGGGTTTCGGACTTTCCGCCGCCGCCGTTCACGGCCGCGCCTGCTCGCACGGCTCCGCCGAGAATTTCCCCGAACTTCTTGTCGACGCCGAGGGCCAGACCGCCGTAGTTGCCGCGCACGGCCGCGCCTGAGGCAGCCATGCCGTGGGTGTAGGTGTTGCCGTACATGGGAGTGGCCCACACGTTCACGCCGTCGGCATCGGTTGCGACGTTTTCATCCATGAAGCTCAGCGAAAGGTGACGGGCTATCTGATCCGCGCCCGCGTCGGCAAGGCGCAGAGCGGTGTTCTGCACTCCGGCGGTGACGGATGCGCGGGAAACTTCGTTCACCATGGCCACGGCCGTCGCGTCGCCGGGCATGTACTGCACGTTGTCCATGGCGCGGCTCAAAAAGCGCAGACCGGCGTTAAGGGATTCGGTGTCGTTCTTGTTGCCGTTCATCATGGCGTTGAGTCCGTTTGTGGGAATCACGCCGGGCAGGGTGCGGGAGGCGTCCTGCGCCTGGGCGTGCACCATGACGTTGCCGCCTTCCGTGGAAATTTCGGTTTCCATGAGGCGACCGGCAAGAAGACTGGCGTTTTTCCAGTAATCGCCGTCGGCGAAGCTGAGGCCGGAAGTCACGGTGTATGATTCCCCGGACTGCGCGTTGGCTATGTAGAGCTTCGATCCTTCTTCCACGGCGAGGCTGCCGTTGCCCGTGAGCATGGCGTTATCCCTGGCGGCCAGACCATCCACCACGAGAAGGGAGTTTCTGCCGAAGGTCACGTCGGCGCCGCTTCTTGCGGCAACGTCGCCCACGCGCAGAGAACCGCCGCCGAGATCCAGAGGACGGCCGAGGGCAAGCAGGGCTTCCGTGGGAGAAGCCGTTACGCCGCCCGCGTCGGGCAGAGCCACGGCAAGCGCCGCGCCGGTCTTCACGATGAGCGAGGAATCCGCGCCCGACTGCGAATAGCCGCCGTCGAACCGGGTCACGCCGCCTGCCACGGTGATGGAGCCTTCGTTGTGCACGTCGTTGGCCGCGCCCGCGGCCAGGTTGTCGGAAAAGACGTTCGTGCCGGTAAAGGTCACGTTGCCCTTGGCTCCGTTGTAAAGCGCGCCGCCCGAGGTGACGGCCCGGTTGCCTTCAAACACGCCGCCGTCAATGGAAATTTGTGCACCGTCGTTGTATATGGCGCCGCCGAGTCCGTTTTCGCTTCCGGCGGCCGCGTTGTTTTTGAAGGTCACGCCGGAAAGGTCGGCCGTAAGAGTGCCTTTGCCCGTGTTTTCCAGGCGCAGGGCGCCGCCTTTTGCCTGCTTTGCGTTTACGGCGTTGTCGCTGAACTCAACGTTTTTGGCAGAAAACGAAGCGTTGCCGCCTGCCGCAACGGATGCGGCCGCGCCGCCGGCAGAGCTGCCCGCAATCTGATTGTTCACGAAGCGGGAATCCTTTACGGCAAGACTGCGGCCTTCTTCCAGAGAGGCCGACACCACGCCTGCAGCATCGGCCGCAAAACGGTGCCGCTCACGTCGGCACCCGCGATTTCCACGTTGCCGTTGCTGCTTGAGGCGCGCTTGAAAAATGCCTTGCCGCCGCTGCTCATGCCGCCGTTCAGGTCGGTGGAGTCGCCGTTTACGGTCACAAGGGCGCGGTTCGCTTCGTGCTGGCCCTGGGCAAGCGTAACGTTGGCAAGCTGCGCCGTGGAGGTGTTGTCAATGTTGAGGGCGTCATCCAGGGAAAAGGCCGAATTGTCGGTAAAGACCACGTTGCTGTGATTGCTTATTTCGCCGGCGAAGGAACCCTTGACGTACAGACTTTCCTGTCCGCCGGAGCCCATGCCGTCGAGGAGGAGGTTGTTGTTCGTGCCCTGAAGACTGATGAGTCCCTCCACGCGGCTCTTGTCGCCTTCGAGACTGACGGTGGCATTGTCGGTGCCGGTCACGAGAATGGCCGTGCTCTTGTCGTCGGCGGCAATGGTGCCGGTGTTGGTGAAATATTTGTCGTTGTAGGCGTCGTCTTTCTTGTCGTTCGTCATGACCACGCCGACGCCGCCGTTGGAAACGAATATGCTGCCGTTGTTGGTCACTTCGCCGTGGACTATGTTTTCCTTGCGGTAGTACATGCCTACGCCGCCGGCGTCTTCCACGGAAATCACGCCGTTGTTCACCATGGTTTTGGTGTCGGAGCCGGAATTGTCGGCCATGGCGCTGCCCTTGCGCACGGCAATGAGCTTTTCGTTGAAGGCCTTGCCCTCGGGGTTCACGCCCATGCCCTTGGTGGCGGAAGCGTCGGTGCCGTCCACGTAAATGTAGCCGTTGTTGGTCAGCGTGAAGTTCGTGCCGTACTGACCGCCCATGGCTTCGGCATAGCCGCCCTTGTCCGAGGCGATCACCCACACGTGACCGTTGTTTTGGCTGCAGGATTGTTCCTGTCGGCATACACCACGGCGGGCGTGTCGGCACCCGTGGCTACGCCGGTGGAAACGCCGGTCTGCCCCAGTTCGAGCTTGTGGGTGAATTCCGCAGGCGGGCCGGTATCCGACACGCCGCCGCCTACGATGAAATCGGGATACTCGGGCACGCGTTCGAAGAACTTGCTGTCAAAGCCCATGGCCACTCCGGTTGCGCCGGCGATCAGCATGGCCGCCACGGCCAGAGAACCGAATACGTTCAGAAGGCGGCATTTTCTCAGCACCGCGGCGTAGCGGTTGATGAGATTGCCCATGGCATTTCTGCTCAACATGATGTCATCCCTCCATGACTGTTTTTTCCGCGCCTTGTCCTGCGACTCTTTGCCGAAACCTGTGCGGCGTCCGGCGCGGGAGTTTTTTTTTGAAAAAGACACGGACTTGAAAAATTCAAGTTTTTTCAGGGGGCCGTACCTTGTGAAAAAAAGCGGATACCATGGAGTTATTTTAAAGGCCAGCAAAAAAATGCGGTTTTCATACTTGGAAAGAAAATTTTATATATTGATAAAAAAATGTAAGGAATACTATAGAAAAAATTTCTTTTTGTAATCAAAATCATATGCCGGTGTACTTTTATAATTCATAAGAAAATTTTTTTCACCGTCATTTTTCATGCACGGAGTAAAATATAAAATATTTATATGTGTATAAAAAAAAATTTATTGATGACTGAAAAAAGAAAGCATGATGCTTGAAAATCGTTGGGACAGTTCAAGTTTGAAAAAACGCTGCGTCTTGAAGCGAGAAGAGCGGGCCGGACAGTTCGGAAGGGGAGAGCGTTTTTCGGCAACGGGCGGGGAAAACGGCTGTTGTTCGGCTTGGGGCTTGACGGAAAAGCGCGTTTTTTTCATGCTGATTCGATGCTGCTGTACGTTCATGTTCCGTTCTGCCGGCGCAAGTGCCGCTACTGCGCCTTTTATTCCGAACCCGTGGGATCGGGGGACGCGCTTCGTCTGTGGGCGGACGCGCTTTGCTCGGACATGCGCCGAAGGGCTGCCGAACTGAACCATCCCGCCGTGAGCACCGTGTTTTTCGGCGGCGGAACGCCGAGTCTCGTGCCTCCTTCCCTGCTCGGCCGGATTCTCGACACGGCGGCGGAATGCTTTTCGCTGGATGCCGATGCGGAAATAAGCATGGAGGCCAATCCCGATTCCGTGGATGACTCCCGGGCTTCCGGCTTTCGCGCGGCCGGGGTGAACCGCGTTTCTCTGGGTGTGCAGGCCCTCGACGACACGCTCCTTGCCGCCGTGGGCCGCGTGCACGACGAAAAACAGGCCGTGGCCGCTTTCCGTTCTCTGCGCAGGGCGAAGTTCGACAACATCGGACTCGATTTCATATGGGCTCTTCCCGGCGAGTCCCTGGAAAGCTGGAAGAATCAGCTTGCCCGCGCCGTGGCCCTCGGGCCGGAACATTTTTCCTGCTACGGACTCACGCTCGAAGAAGGAACCCCGCTTTTCCGTCAGCGCCGTACCCTCGCCCTGCCCGGCGAAAACGAGGCCGCCGCCATGTACGAGGAGGGCGGCGTCATGCTGGAAAGCGCAGGCTACGCGCAGTATGAAATTTCCAACTACGCCCGCCCCGGACGCCGGTGCCGCCACAACCTCGGCTACTGGCTCGGAAAGGAATATCTCGGTCTGGGGCCGGCGGCCGTAAGCTGCATGGGCAACCGCCGCATAAGCCAGCCCGCCGACCTCGGCACGTGGCTCTCTTCGGTAAGGCAGGGGCGAGAGGCCGGCATTGTGGAGGAACTCAGCTTCGTCGAACGCGTGGAAGAATTCATCATGCTCCGCCTGCGCATGACGGACGGTCTGGATCTGGCGGAATACCGCCGCATGACGGGACGCGACTTTGCCGCCGACAACCGCGGACTCATTGAAGAACTGGCATGGCGGGGCATGGCCCGCATGGAAGAAGGCCGCTTTGCGCTCACCCGCCGGGGAATGCTCGTGTCCAACGCCGTCATTGAACAGTGTTTTGAACGCATTCCCCAACAACCGGAGACTACGGCATGAACCTGCTTCCCCCTTCCCGCGGAACCGTGATCGGGCGATTCGCCCCCAGCCCTACCGGCCTCATGCACCTCGGCAACGCATGGTCGTTCTTCCTGGCCTGGCTCGGCGCCCGCGCGTCGGGCGGCCGCGTCATACTGCGCCACGAAGACATAGACCCCGACCGCTCCCGCCGCGAGTGGATGGACGCCATGGAACGCGACCTCTCCTGGCTCGGACTCGACTGGGATGAAGGCTCCTCCCACGGCCTGCACGCCCCCTATCACCAGAGCCTGTGCTCCCCCCTCTACGAACGTGCCCTGGATAAGCTGAAGGCTCAGGGACGCGTTTACCCCTGTTACTGCACCAGAAAGGAACTCCGTATCCTGGCAGGCGCACCCCACGGAGCCGCCGACGGCCTCGGTGACGCCGGAGCCGCCTACCCCGGTACCTGCCGCCACCTCTCCGCCGAAGAACGCGCACAAAAAGAAGCCGAAGGCCGTAAGCCCGCCCTGCGCCTGCTTTGCCCCGACAACGACGTGGAATCCTTCACCGACCTCGTCCTCGGCCCGCAGCGCATTTCCATGAAAGACTGCGGCGGCGACTTCGCCCTCCGCCGCTCCGACGGCGTGTGGGCCTACCAGCTCGCCGTCGTCGTGGACGATATACGCATGGGCGTCACCCAGGTCGTGCGCGGCGAAGATATCCTGCTCTCCACCCCGCGCCAGCTCCTCCTCTACCGACTGCTCGGCGCCACGCCCCCTTCCTACGCCCATATACCCCTTCTCTGCGACGAACAGGGCGAACGCCTCGCTAAACGCCACCACAGCCTCAGCATGGCCGCCCTGCGCGAAAAAGGCTGCTCACCAGCCGCCATCACCGGCTTCTTCGCCAAACTCGCCGGCCTCCAAACGACCGACGCCCCGGCTTCCCCCGCCAGACTCGCCGACAGAATCCTGCACGAAGGCCCCTTCCCCTGGCACTCCCTCCCCCCTGGCCCCCTCGTCATCCCCCATGACGCCCCAGAGGCCTGGCGGTAGAAGACAGAAAAGGCAGGAAAGGCAGAAAAGGCAGGAAAGGCAGTGCGGGGGAAATAATTCCCCCCGCGCCCCCCTGATTCTGCCTCCCGGCTTCGCCGGTTCGGCAGGACAGGGTGAACAGGAAGATTATGTCCGGGGGCAAAGGGCGAAGGGGGGAGTGAAGTTCGGAAGGCCGTGTTTCAACGCTCGGGGGCCCCGGGCGACATCAGGAGCCCGGCCGACGGAAGGCGCGTAGCCGGAATTTACTTCCGGCGTTAAACGCCGCCGCCGTCGTACATGCCCTGAGTCGGTACAGAGTGTCTTGCGCAAACGGGATGTTGCGGCAGAACCATTTCTGCAATGTCAGAAATAATTCCCCCCGGACCCCCCTGTTTCGCCTGCGGCGGGCTTTCGCCACAGGCAGAACGCGCATCTTCGAAAAGGCGGGGAAGGTCGAGTAACGCCCGTGCCGAAAGGCTCGACAAGGCTCTTTTCGGGCTGCAATCTCAGTGCAGGCGTGCGCTGCTGCGCCCGCCTGCGGCTGGCCGACCGCTGCTCCGCTTCGCGGAAGCAGCGGTGTTGATGGAAAAGATTGCAAGATTTTTGGGAGTAGAGTTTTTTGGGGGAGAGGTGCAGAACCCGGAGGCAGTCAGAAGAGCCCCCGTTTTTTGCACTGAGCTTTCAAACGCCTTCCGCAGTGAGGAAACAGTGGTGTTGACGGAAGGCATTTCAAGAATTTTTGGGTGGGCATTTTTTAACCCTTTTTATGGAGTCCGGCATGGAATTTTTGGCGGTGCTGTTCGACAGAGACGGAACGCTTATTGTGGATAAGCATTATCTTGGTGAGCCTGCGGGAGTGGAGCTTATTCCCGGCACGGGGGAGGCGCTGGGGCTTCTGCGTTCGCGGGGGGTGAAGGTTTTCGTCATCAGCAATCAGTCGGGCATCGGACGGGGATATTTTCCCGAATCGGGCTGGCACGCCTGCGAAAAAAGACTCGGAGAACTGCTTGAACCATTCGGCGCGGGAATCGATGACGAGCGTTTTTGTCCGCACGCGCCGGAGGAGGGCTGCACATGCCGCAAGCCGGCTACGGGCATGTGGAAGAGCCTGAAGGCCGCGCACGGCCTTGAAGGCGCGCGTTGCGTCATGGTGGGCGACAAGGCGGAGGATCTGCGTTTCGGCATGAACGCCGGATTGTTTGCTTCGGTGCTGGTGCTTTCCGGCAAAGGAATGAAAAGTGCGGAAAAGCTCGGCTTGAACACGGACGAGATTCTGGCCGGAGGCTTTGTGCCTTTTTCCGTGCCGGAGCAGGGGGTTACGCGCCTTTTTGCCGCAAAGGACGTGCGCGCCGCCGTAAACGGCCTGCTTGCCCTTTAAACGATTTCCAATGCCGGAGCGGCACACGATCCCGCCACTTCCAGATTCGCAGTATGCGCGGTTTGCACGGTGGTCATTTTATTCAACGTCGGAAATGAACTCCGGCTGTTCATACCTGCCGGAGTAGCCGTCAGAAGGCCGGTCGAGCCTCCCGGAGCGTTGAGCGGAAGTTTTCTCTAAAAAATCTTGGAAATCCTTCCAATCACACCGATGTTTCCGCGAAGCGGAACAGCGGTCGGCCAGCCGCAGGCGGGCGCAGGGCGCACGCCTGCACTGAGATTGCAGCCCGAAAAGAGCCTTGCCGAGACTTCCGGCCTTAGCGCTGCTCCCTCTGACCTTGCAGACATGGTTCTGCCGCAACATCCCGTTTGCGCAAGACACGCTGTACCGACTCAGGGCCTGCACGACGGCGGCGACGTTTAACGCCGGAAGTGAATTCCGGCTACGCGCCTTCCGTCGGCGCGGGCTTCTGATGTCGCCCGCGTTCCCCAGAGCCTTGAGAGTCGATCTTCCGAACTTCACTCCCCCCTTCACCCATAGCTTCGGACATAATCTTCCCGTTCACCCTGTCCTGCCGAACCGGCGAAGCCGGGAGGCAGAAACAGGGGGGGGCGGGGGGAATTATTTCCCCCGCCGGGGTTCAGGGGCGGCGCCCCTGTGCCTTTCCTGCCTTTCCTGCCTTTTATGGCGGGAGCCTGGCTTGACTTTAGACCACCCGTGAGGCAGAAAAAGGGGGAGATAGGGGCGTGGCAGTCGCGTCCTTTTAACTTTTTTCCACGCGAGGCCGGCATGTTTTTCAGGAACACCTGACGCATTTTCCGCAGAGACAAGGTGTGTCTTGCCGGCTTATCTGCAGCGGTTTTTTCAGCCGAACTCTGCGGCGTTCTGTTGTTTCCGAAAAGGTGTCGCCTCCTGTAGAGGTGAACATGAATCGCATTTTTTCCGCACTGGCGCTGGTAGTTCTCAGCGCGTCTCTGGCCGTGGCCGCTCCTCTGGATACTTTCAAGGGGCAGAAGGGCACGCTTGACATTGCGGGCGGCACTGCCCACATACCGGTGATGAAGAAGGCTGCCGAAGCCATCATGAGTGCGAATCCCGACATACGCATTACGGTTGCGGGGGGCGGTTCCGGCGTAGGTGTGCAGAAGGTGGGCGAAGGGCTGGTGCAGATAGGCAACACCGGCCGTGCTCTCAAGGAGAGCGAGGTAACCAAGTACGGTCTTGAGACCTTCCCCTTTGCCATTGACGGCGTAGCCGTGGCGGTGAATCCTTCCAACAAGGTCACTGCGCTGACCAAGGCGCAGGTGAAGGACATATTTGCCGGCAGGATTACCAACTGGAAGGAGCTCGGCGGCAAGGACGCTTCCATTTCTCTGTATGTTCGCGAGGACGGCAGCGGCACGCGTGAGACCTTTGAAGAGCGCGCTCTCGACAAGGGAACCTCGGTTCAGAGTGCGAACGTGGTGAATTCCAACGGCGCCATGAAGACCGCCATCGCCCAGGATCCCAACGCCATCGGCTATGTGGGCATCGGGCATCTTGATTCTTCCATCTGCGGCGTCACCGTGGACGGCATGGTACCTTCTCAGGAGAATGCCGCGAACGGCACCTACACCATCACCCGTCTGCTGTACATGAACACCAAGGGCAAGCCGCAGGGGCTTACTGCGCTGTTCATCGACTACATCTATTCTGCCGACGGCAAGGGCTTCATTGCATCTTCCGGTTACATTCCGCTGGACAAAAAGTAGGCCTCTCATGAGAAAGGCAGGCGTATTTTTCCGGCCTGCGGGTCGGAGCGGGGAAGCGGGCCTCGCGTTCATTCGTGTTGCCGTGGCTTTTGCCATGGCGGGCATGGCGCTGCTGTTTCTCATGGTCGTCGCCTTTGCTCTGCCCGTATTTGTTCAGGGCGGGGGCGGCGGCCCGTTTTCCTGGTCGTGGGCGCCGGGCAGGGGCGAGTTCGGCATTCTGCCCATGGTGGCGGGTTCTCTTCTGGCCGGGGGGCTTGCCGTGGTGCCCGGCTGGATCATGGGGCTTTGTTTATGCTGCTGGCTCATGGCTCCGCCCTGTGTCGCGCGTCCCGGCCTGTGGCGCACGCTGGTGGGAGCTCTTGTACGCGTCATGACCGCCGTTCCCACCGTGGTTTACGGTTTTGCCGCCGTGTTTCTGCTCTCTCCCTTCATCCGTCTGAGTCTCGGCGGTTCGGGATTTTCGTGCCTTACGGCGGTCATCATGCTTTCCGTGCTCATTCTGCCCACGGTGGTGCTGGTGCTTCAGGCCGGGCTCGGGCCCAGGCTTGAAGCCGTGGCGATGTCCGGCGCGGCCATGGGGCTTTCCCGCATGGAGCTTTTGTGGAACGTGGTGCTGCCTGTTTCGCGCGGCACGCTTCTTTCGGCCGCGGTGCTCGGCTTCGGTCGTGCCGTGGGCGACACCATGCTGCCGCTCATGCTTGCGGGCAACGCGCCCGTCATGCCCGAATCTCTGCTTTCCAGCATGCGCACGCTTACCGCGCACATGGCACTCGTTACGTCCAACGAAGTGGGCGGTGCGGCTTATGATTCGCTGTTCATGGCCGGGCTTCTGCTGCTTCTCATCAACGGCTGCGTGAGCCTCGTCATACGCCGCATGGGAGGCAGGTCGTGAAACATTCCGTTCCGTTTCTCTGTTTCCGCGCGCTTTCGCGGCTTTCTGCCGTGCTTGTGCCTTGTCTTGTGCTCACGCTCATGGGCTATCTTTTCTGGCGGGCTTTTCCGGTTCTGGGGCCGAAGCTGCTTTTCGGCCGCGTTGCGCCGCTTGATGCCGTTCTCGGCCGCGTGCCGGTGTGGGACGGGCTGTGGCCCGCCTGCGTGGGCACGTTCTGGCTTGTGCTCATCACCATGCTGCTTGCGGTGTTTCCGGGCGTGGGCTGCGGCATTTATCTTTCCGAACTCGCCTCTCCCCGGCAGAAGCGATGTCTGGGCGCGGCCGTGGACATGCTTGCCGGAATGCCTTCCATAGTCATGGGGCTGTTCGGCTTCATGCTCATACTTCTTCTGCGCCGCACCGTCATGCCCAACGCCAACACCGGGCTGCTGCTGGCCGCGTGCTGTCTGGCTCTGCTGGTTCTGCCCGTGCTTGTGGCTTCCGCGCGCGAAGCCATGGCCGCCGTGCCCGCTTCGCTGCGACTGGCGGCCGCGGCCGCAGGTTTTTCCCGTTCGCAGGCGTTGTTTCATCTTCTTCTGCCCGCCGCGGCAAGGGGTATTCTGGGCGGCGTGGTGCTTGCCGTCGGGCGCGCCGCCGAAGACACGGCCGTCATTCTTTTCACCGGGGTGGTGGCCAATGCCGGGCTTCCTTCCGGACTGTTCGGCAAGTTCGAGGCTCTTTCCTTCGACATCTATTACATTTCCTCCCAGTATCAGGATCAGCAGGAGCTTCTGCGCGGCTTCGGCGCTGCGGCTTTTCTGCTCCTCATATCCTGCCTGCTTCTGGCGGCGGCTCGGGTTCTTGAGCGCGGCTTCCGCAGAAAGTGGCAGGGAAAGGCGTGACGCTATGAATAGTATTTCTTCCGTTCCCGTGCTCTGCGTGCGCGATCTTTCGGTTTCCTTCT
The DNA here is from genome assembly GCA_944322635.1 of uncultured Mailhella sp. Classification (GTDB taxonomy): domain Bacteria; phylum Desulfobacterota; class Desulfovibrionia; order Desulfovibrionales; family Desulfovibrionaceae; genus Mailhella. The sequence continues at coordinate 28,501 of CALUPL010000006.1, read as the reverse complement.
TTGATCGGCCCGTGCTTTCCGGCGTGGAGCTTTCGGTGCCTTCCGGCGGCATTGCCGTGCTGGTGGGGCGTTCGGGTTCGGGCAAGACCACGCTGCTGCGCGCCGTGAACCGTTTGAATGAGGAAGTGCCCGGATGCCGCACCGAGGGTACGGTGAAGCTGCATCTTCGTCGTGGGAGCCTTGACGTGTATCCCGGCACGGGGCCGGATGCCGTGCCTTCCGCCGAGCTTCGCCGCCGCGTGGGCATGGTGTTTCAGACGCCGCAGGTTTTTCCCGTGAGCGTGTTCCGCAACATTGCCGTTCCGCTTGCCGTGGCTCTGGGCTGTCCGCGCTCCGAGCTCGACGACAGGGTGCGCGACGCTCTGATGCGGGCCGACTTGTGGAAGGAAGTGGATGGCCGTCTCGACATGGCCGCAGAAAGGCTTTCCGGCGGACAGCAGCAGCGGCTGTGTCTGGCCCGGGCGCTGGCGCTGGAGCCGGACGTGCTGCTGCTCGACGAGCCGACGGCTTCGCTGGACGTGCACGCCGCCCGCAGGGTGGAGGATCTGCTGCTTTCTCTTGCGGAGCGTCTGCCCGTCATCATGGTGTCGCACGGCCCGGCCCAGAGTCTGCGTCTCGCCTCGTTTCTGGCCGTCATGGAAGAAGGACGCGTGCGCCGTACCGTAAGCGACACGTCGGGCATGACGGAAGGCGACCTTGAGCGTATGATCGACGACGCCGACCGTTCCGACGGGGCCGCGCGCGGGCAGGGGGCGTAACGGCGCCGGGGCGCGGTGGGGAATCTGCCTGTGCGGAGGCGGGGAGGCGTTGCCCGCGAAGGAGCGGCGTGCTGCCGGAACTTGTTTTCCAACGGACGTACGCGGGCTTTTTTTCTGCCGTGCGCATACGGAAGAGCGCGTTTTCGGAAGAAGCCGTACGCGGCGAAAAATTTTTCCTTCTTGCCGTCCGTCCGGGGGGAGGATATAACCGGAGGAGCGCGCGTGCGCGTATCTTCATGAGAACCCAAGGAGAGGCCGATGCCGAGCTACGAAGAAATCTTCACCCCTGAATGTCTGAACGAAGTGTTTCCTCCCGAAAGAACCGATCAGTTCTTCGAGGCGCTGTTCGGCGACCCGGAAGAGGGCGCGTACGACATACGCCTTGCGCTGCTTTCCGCGTCGGACAGAAAGCTTGATTTTCTGTTCGAGCTGCATCAGCGCGGCGACGCCTGCCTAGCCTGCAATCTCACACACGGTCTGCCCGCCGTGTTTGTGCGTCATCCCGTCATCGACATCAGGGGCGTGACCGCAGAACTGGCCCGCCGCGCGGGCTGGCCCGACGGTTCCTGGGAGTGGAAGCTCGGCAGCACCGACGAAATATCCCGCGCTCTGCACGTCATTCCTCTCACTTTGAAGAGAATTGATTGAGACATCGGACTTTTTTTGCTTGACTAAGCCCTTCGATGGAGCTATGTCTTTTCGACCGGAAGGGGGCGTTAACTCAGTCGGTAGAGTACCTGCCTTTTAAGCAGAGAGTCGCGCGTTCGAATCGCGCACGCCCCACCACGAATTTCAGGGGCCATGCTTCAACAGCATGGCCCCTTTCGTGTTTAACCGTCCCGGCCGGAGGGGCGGCGTCAATGCGATTCCGGACTCGGCCTTCTGGGCCTCAATGTGCCGCAGCTTTTTTTTGTTTCATGCTCCCTGAAAAAGGGGGCTTTTTTTATGGGCAGTTTTGAGAAGGCTCAGAATTTCGTCGTCCGATGGGAAGTCGGCCCGGCGAACCGTGCCGCAGATTCCGGCCCGGCTGCGAGGTTCGGCGTTTCCCTGCGTTTTTTGAAGAGTCGTGGGTTGGAGGTCGGCGGCATGAACATTGACGGCGACATCGACATGAACGGCATACGCAGCCTGCCGAAAGAAGAGGCGGCAACGAGGATGAAGCGCGCGTTCTGGGACGCGCTGGGTCTTGACGACGTGAAGCCGCTCTGCGCCATGGTGCTGTACGACACGGCCGTGAGCATGGGAGAGGACTACGCGAAGCGTCTGGCGCAGAAGGCTCTCGGCGTGCCTGCCGACGGCGTGTGGGGGCCTGTGACGCGCTCGGTTCTGCGCGTGTGCGACGACAGAAGGAGCGCGGCGGCCATGTGCCACATCAGACGCGCCCGGTACTGCGAGCTTGTGCGGCAGGAGCCGGAGCTGAAAACGTTTCTCAAGGGCTGGCTTCGCCGCGTGGACGCGCTGGAAAGGGCGGTGGAACGATGACGGAAAGGGGCGGCACGGTGGGAAGCGGCGTCTTGTTTGAGCGCATACGGCGCGGCGGGCGAAGGAAGGGGTCGAGGGAAGGTTCAGACGCGGCCGAAGAGGAGGACTTGTGAGCGATGATGTTCTGATGGGGGTGATTTCCGGACTTTGGGTGCTGGTGGTGGCCATAGGCGGATATGCGTTCCGGCGCATTCACGACAAACTCGACGATCTTGCCGTGCATCAGACGGGATGCATACGGGCCTTTGCCGACAAGAAGAGCAATGCCGAGGATCACCGGGAATTCTTCCGTCGTACCGATGACCACGAAAGGCGTCTCATTCAGCTGGAAGCGGCCCAGAAGTGAAGGGGGCCATGAACAATGACGAACGGGAAGAACGCGCGCGGTCTGCCCGGAAACGTTGTCCGTCCGCTGCTCGACGCAGGCGCCTATGCCGCGGCGACGGTTCCGCAGGCGTCCGTCCGTGCGGAACGCGGCGCAACGCCGGAAAAGACGGTTTTTTTCCGAGATTCCGGCGCGGCGGCGGAAGTTTTTTGGGCCGCGCGTTTTCAGATTCCGGTCAGCAGAAGCGCAGAACGTGAGCGGCGCCGCAGCGGGAAGGGGGGAGCATGAGCGAGGTGCACATAAGGCTCAGGCCTCTTCAGGAAAAGGCGCTGAAATCGCTCGACGGCCGGCGTTTCGGCGTGCTCATCTGTCACCGGCGTTTCGGCAAGACGGTGCTTGCGGTGTCGCGCCTTTGCCGCAACGCCGCATCCGGCAGGGAAACGTACCGGGGCGCGTACATTGCGCCGACGTACCGACAGGCCAAGGACGTGGCCTGGGACTACATCAAAAAGATAGCCGTGGCCGCCGGGGCCAAGGTGAACGAAAGCGAGCTGCGGGTCGATTTCAGAAACGGCGCGCGGATACGTCTGTACGGGGCGGAAAATCCCGATTCGCTGCGCGGTCTGAACCTGTGCGACGTGGTGTTCGACGAGGTGGCGCAGATGCCGTACTCCATGTGGTCGGAAATCGTGCTTCCCATGATTCTGGCCACGCACGGCCGCGCGCTTTTTCTGGGTACGCCCAAGGGCAAGAACGCGCTCTGGAAGGTGTGGGAAAACGCGCGTCTGCACGACGAGGAATGGACGGCGCTCATGTACCGCGCTTCGGAAACGGGCATTCTCTCTGCCGAGGACCTCGCCGTGGCAAGGCGCGAGACCAGTCAAGCCGAATACGAGCAGGAGTACGAATGCTCCTTCACGGCGGCCGTGGTGGGCGCGTACTACGGCAGGCTCATGGAGCAGCTCGACAGGGAGGGGCGCATAAGTTCCGTTCCGCATCAGCCGGGCTACCCCGTCACCACGGCGTGGGATCTCGGCTTTTCGGATTCCACGTCCATATGGTTTGCGCAGGTGGTGGGCCGCGAGGTGCACGTCATCGACTACTATCAGGCCTCGGGCGCGGGGCTGGAGCACTACGTCAAGGTGCTTCAGGAGCGCGGCTACGCGTACGGCGAACATCTTCTGCCGCACGACGCCGCGGCCTCGGAACTCGGCACGGGCACCACGCGTCTTGAAACGCTGCGGCGTCTGGGCATACGCGGCCGCATTCTTCCCATGACCACGGTGGACGACGGCATCAACGCCGTGCGTCTTCTTCTGCCGCGCTGCTGGTTCGACGAGAAACGCTGCGCGCAGGGTCTGGAAGCGTTGCGTCTTTATCAGCGCGAATGGGACGAGAAGGCGCAGGACTTCCGGGCGCGGCCCCTGCACGACTGGACGAGTCACGGGGCGGACGCCTTTCGGTATCTGGCCATGGGGCTGCGCACGGAAGAAAGGGGCGTTGCCCCGAGGAGGGCAATGAGCAGCTGGAATCCTCTGGAGTGGTGACATGGAAATAACGTGCAGAGTGCTTTGTGATGACGAGCTGGATGCCGTGTACGAGCGGCTGAGGCGTGAGCGCATACTGTGGGCTATGTATCCTGAATTTCAGGAAATACCGCTTGACAAGTGGCGGGAGCTTCAGGCCGGGGCCACGCTTCTGCTCGGCGTTTTTGTGGACGGCGAGATGGGCGGCGTTTTTACCGTGCGTCCCTTCTGCGGCCTGACGCAGTGTGCGGAAGTGGGCACGGCGGCCTTTCGCGGCTTTTTTCATGCGGCGGAGGCCATGTGCCGGGCGGCGAGTCTGTGGTGTTTCGAGCATCTGGACTGCGTGTCCATGATGGGCCGCGTTCCGGCGCAGAACCGTCATGTGCTGCGCATGGCACCGCGCGTGGGCTTTCGCGAGGTGTGCCGCATACCGGGAATGTGCTGGTATGGGAAGGCGGGACGTTTTGTGGAGGGTGCGCTGCTTCTGGCCACCCGTGATTCTGTAATTGCAAGTGAGGTGTGATATGGGCGGACTTTTCGGCGGCGGAGCTTCCATGCCGGAAGTGGAGGAAGTGCCTGAAAAGCAGGCGACCAAGAGCCTTTCCGCCGGGGCCACGGCTGCGGCGCAGGCACAGAAGGAGAGGGCAAGGAAGAACCGCGGACTCACGGCTTCCATCATGACGAACAGAACCGGCTCCGGCGGCCTGACCGGAACCGCTTCCGGCAACACCACGCTCGGCGGGTAGTCCCATGCCTGTTGACGTGGGAAAGCTTCAGCGCCGGTATGAGGAGCTGAAGACGGAGCGGAGCGGCTGGGATGCGGCCTGGTCTTCGCTGGCGGAACTGTTTCTGCCCACGCGCTGGAGATCGGACACGGATGAGACCGACTATAAAAAGCCGAAGCTCAACGGCAGGCTGGTGAATTCCGCAGGCGTGCTTGCCATGCGCACGCTTGCCGCCGGAATGCAGGGCGGCATGACGAGTCCCGTGCGGCCGTGGTTCAGGCTTACCGCGGTGGGCACGGAAGCCGAACGCATTCCGGGCATGGGGGCGTGGCTCGACGAGGTCACCGAGGCCATGCGGCAGGTGCTTTACCGTTCCAACTGCTACAACGCCCTGCACGGTCTGTATGCCGATCTCGGCACCTTCGGCACGGCGCTTCTGGTGGAGACGGCCGACGAGGACGGCGTGCATTTCGATCTCGTGCGGGCCGGAGAGTACGTGCTCGACATCAACGGGCACGGCGAGGTGGATACCTTCTACCGTCGTCTTCACATGACCGCGCGGCAGATAGTGGACAGATGGGGCGACGGCGACAATGTTCCTGCGGCGGTGAGAAGCGCGGCGCAGCCCGGGCAGAGCAGCTCCATGCGCTGGAACGTCATCCATGCGGTCTTTCCTCGGAAGGACTTCGATCCTTCCGCGCGTCTCGAGCGGGAAGGCAAGCCGTATGCCAGCGTGTACTTCATGGCCGATGCCGCGCAGTCCGGCAGGGCGACGGTGCTTGATGAGGGCGGTTACGACATGTTTCCGGCCTTTGCGCCCCGCTGGGACGTTGCCGGAAACGACGTGTACGGCCGTTCGCCCGCCATGGACGTGACGCCGGACTGCCGAATGCTTCAGGCCATGACGGCAACGCTGCGCCGAATGCAGCACAAGATAGCCTCGCCGCCCATGGTGGTGGATTCGGGCGTCATGAAGTACGGCGTGAATCTCGATCCCGACGCGCTGAACTTCGTGGACATGGCCACCATGACGCAGAGCGGTTCGCCGGTCATGCCCATCCATCAGCCCGAGCCGCAGGCTCTGAACTACACCATGCAGGGCATCAGGGATGTGGAACAGATTGTGAAGGACGGTCTGTACACCGATCTTTTCCGCATGCTTCTGGATGACGACAGGCGGCAGATCACGGCCACGGAGGTGCAGGTGCGGCAGCAGGAAAAGCTGTCGCTCATAGGGCCGGTGGTGGAGCGGCTCATCAAGGAGCTTCTGGAGCCGCTCATTCTGCGCACCTATCAGCTCATGCGCGACTGGGGCGCGCTGCCTCCGGCTCCGGAAGGCGTGGAGCTTGCCGAACTCGACGTGTCTTTCGAGTCGGTGCTTGCCCAGGCGCAGCGCGTGACGGCCACGAGCGCCATAGATCAGGGCCTCGCCTTCATGGCGCAGGCCGCGCAGCTGCGGCCCGAGGTGCTGGACGTGCTCGATTTCGACGCCATGGGCAAGACGTATCTCAGCCGGATAGGCATGCCGGAAAGCTGCGTGATGGACGAGAAAAAAACGGCCGACGTACGGGAACGGAGGGCGCAGCGTGAGGCGCGTGAGGCGCAGCGTCAGGAAGCCTCCATGCAGGCGCGTCAGGCCGTGGACGTGACGGCGGCGGCGCGAAACCTGGGAGAAACGCCTGCTGGCGCCGACGGGCAGACGCTCATGAGCGCCATACTCGGCGGAATGGGGAGTCTGTAGCCATGGATGAAGGCTGGCTCACAACGCCGGGCAGGGATGACCGGAAAGACAGACGGAAGGAAAGACTCGCCAGACTGAGCGGCGTGGTCGAGACTCTTTCGCAGACGAACGACGGCAGGTTCTTTCTGCGCTGGATCATGTCGGAGTGCGGGGTGTTCGAGCAGGCGTTCCCCCGCGACGAACGCCTTGCCGTGTGGAATGCGGGACGCCGTTCGGTCGGACTTCAGATGCTGGAAGTCTGTGCCGCAGCGGGCTGTGCCGCTATGCTTCTGGAAAACAAGGAGTGACCATGGACGAAATTGATGCGGACGGCATTGCCGCCGAAGCGATCGACGGACAGGCCGGACAGGAGGAACAGACGCGGGAAGACGCCGCAGGCATTGCCGACGATGCCGTGACCGAAGGGAAGCCCGGAGAGAACGGAGGAGGGGAACCGTACGCGCTGGAGGCGACGGAGGATTTCCCCATGCCGGAGGAAAATCTGCGTTCGTTTTCCGCAACGTGCTTCAGTGCGGGACTTTCGAAGGAGCAGGCGCAGGCCGTGCTCGACTGGCACAGGAAGCAGTACGCCGAAGACGTGCAGTGGCGCGGTCAGCAGCAGGCGCAGGTGCTCGACGGCTGGCGCAGGGAAATGCAGGCCGACAGGGATTTCGGCGGCGCAAAATGGAAGGCCACCAGAGCCGAGGCCGCGCGGGGTTTCGGCCTCGTGGATCCCGACGGAGAGCTTCGGGCCTTTCTTCGTGAAACGAAATATCAGCACAATCCCATGATCATCCGTGCCATGGCCCGCGTGGGGAGAGCCATGAAGGAGCACGAGTTCACAGGTCGAAGCGGCGCCGGAACGAGGCGCGACATTCCCCTGGAAGAGCGCATGTACCCGGACATGAAGGTTTAGCGCACGAATATCAACCGACGAGGAGAAGCTGTTATGGCGTACGAAAAAGGTCTTGTCGCCACGCTGGCCGAACTGGAAGATTTCTACAAGGGCCAGCCTGCGGGCGACATCATCGAGCTGATGAACCAGACCAACGACATCATGAGCGATGTTCAGTGGATGGAATCGAATCAGACCGACGGCCATCTGACGCGCATCCGCACCGGACTGCCCGCCGTTTACTGGCGCAGACTCTATCAGGGCACGCCGCCCAGCAAGTCGCAGTGGAGTCAGGTGAAGGAAGAGTGCGGCATGCTTGAAGCGCGCATGGAACTCGACGTGGCCGAAGTCGAACTCTACGGCGACAAGGCCAGGGCGTTCCGCCTTTCCGAGGGCAAGGCCTTTGCCGAAGCCATGCGTCAGAAGGTGGCCGGAACCCTTTTCTACGGCGATCACAACAAGACGCCCGACGAGTTCAACGGACTTGCCATGCGTTATCCTTCCAAAACGAGCCCCAACGTGATCGATGCCGGAGGCAGTTCCGAAGGCAGGGAAACTTCCATGTATCTCATCAGCTGGGGCAGCAACTCGGTGCACGGCATCTACCCCAAGGGCAGCACGGGCGGCCTGAAAAGCGAAGACCTCGGCAAGTACATGACCTTCGATGAAGACGGCAGGAAGTTCCAGTGCGTGGGCGACCTTTATACCTGGAAGTGCGGCCTTGCGCTGCGCGACTGGCGCGCCGTGGTGCGCATATGCAACATCGATGCCGACAAGCTGACGCTGCGCAAGGGCGAATCCGGCTTCATCGACCTTCAGGCCCTGACCATACGCGCCAAGAACATGATGCCTCAGCACCTGCGCGACCGCGCCGTATGGTACTGCAATCAGGACGTGCTCATGGCCCTGGAACTTCAGGCCACCGATGCGGGCAACGTGCACCTCGTGTACGGGGAATACTTTGCCAGCAGGGCCGTGCCCAACCTGCACGGCCGCCCCATCCGTCAGTGCGACGCCATTCTTTCCACCGAAGCCGTGCTTTCCTAGGAGGCAGCCATGCTTATTGATTCCAATGCCGTTTTTTTCGATTCGGCGGCCGTCACGTCCGGTGAAGTGAGCGGAAACGCCGTGGGGCTGACTTCCCTCATGAAGCCGGGCAGGGCCGAACCCATACACATCTGTGCCAAGGTCGTGGAAGAGGACTTCTCCGGCGGCACGTCCATCGACTTCAAGCTGACGCAGAGCGACAGGGAATCCGGCAGTTACGACGATGTTCCGGGTTCCGCCGTCACCGTGCCCCTTGCCGAGCTCAAAGTCGGCAAGATCATCGGCTGGCGCTTTCTCCCGGCAGGCGTGACCAGGCCGTGGCTCAAGATGGTGGCAACGCCGTCCGGTTCGTTCAGCGCGGGCAGGATTTTTGCCGCCGTGGTTCGCGAAGAGAGCCAGCCCTGGGAGGAGGGCATGTACATCGACGCGGGAAGTGTTGTCGGCTAGCGTGATTTTTGCCGTATGAGCCGGGGCGGGGGAAACCCCGCCTTTTTTTGTGCCCTGTGCCGCGGGTGCGCAACGTGCAAGGGTAGGTGCAAAGGAGTTTTGTCATGGCATCAACCTCTGGAAAACTGGATATTTACAACATGGCGCTGGGCTTTGTGGGCACGCGCACCGTAGCCTCGCCCAACGAAAGAACACCGGAGGCCGTTCAGTGTGAGCTGTACTGGGATGCGGCACGTCGGTCGGCCCTGCGCGATTATCCGTACAGCTTTTCGCAGCGCCGCGTGCAGCTTGCCCAAAAGGTCGTGCCCGAAGTGTATGCCGGGCAGTGGCGCTTCTGCTACGGCGTGCCCGACGGAACGCTGAAAATCCATGCCGTGCACGACGGGCGCGAAAGAACCCCGCTTCCAGGGCCGTGGAAAACCGTGAACGCCGACGGCGGCATGGCCATTCTTTCCAACGTGCATGAGGCCGTGGCCGACGTGACCATGGACGTGGAAGAGGTCAGTCTGTGGGATGAGCTTTTCGTCATGGCCATGGCCAGAAAGCTGGCCTCGCTCATTGCCGTGCCCCTGCTCAAGAACAACTCCGCAAAGGTGCAGGAGCTTGTGCAGCTTTATCAGATGGCGATTCCGCAGGCTGAAGGACAGGACGCAAGCGAAAGAGAAAGCAGACCGCAGCCCGATTCCTGGCTGCTGGCAAGGGGGACATGGTGATATGAGCATTTCCAGAGACAAAAGCAGCGTGATGTATGCGGGAAACGGCGTTGCGACCGAATTTCCCTTTGATTTCAAGGTGTGGGAACCGTCCCACATTCTCGTGACGCAGGCGGATGAACAAGGAGAGGAGACGAACGTAACGGCGCAGGTTTCCGTATCCGTAACGGAGACGGGCGGCACGGTGTCGCTGCCTTCGCCGCTTCCTGTGGGATGCAGGCTGCATATACGCCGCGCCATGCCCTTCGTGCAGGAAGACCGGTACGTTACCGGAACGCGCTTTGACCCGCACGAAATCGAGGACGCGCTCGACATTGCCTGCGCGGAGCGGCAGGAACTCAGGGAACAGCTGTCCCGCGCTGTAAAAATGGCCGTTACCGATGCCAGAACGCCGGAAGAGTACATGGCCGCCTTCTGGAAGGCCGTTGCCGATGTCCTGAAATCCGTGGGCATTGTGGTGGACGCCGAGGACTACATCAAACGCTACGTTGCGGGCATTCCCATCATCAAAAAGAGCCTTGCCGAGGTTGAGAGCGGCGCGGACGGCTACTACTGGGTTACCGGCTTCGGCAACGCGGGCAAGCCGGGGCACGATATCTCCAACCGCCTTGTGACGGCCGACGGCAGCACGAAGCCAAGAACGCTGGGCGAGAGGTTTGCCGACATCGTCAACGTGAAGGACTTCGGCGCGAAGGGCGACGGTGTGACCGACGACACGGAGGCGTTTGAAAAGGCCGCGAAGGCAGGCGTAGTTTTCGTTCCCGATGGAAACTATCACCTCACAAGAAACGTTGCCGGACGTTTTTTCACTATTGGTGATGCAGTATGCGACTACATCGACCTTGTGCGCCTGTATCAGAAAACGCCGGATGCCTTTGCCGTAAACTACGTTCCGCTGGACATAGGCGAAACGCAGGACGAACTTCAGAAAACGGAACGCGCCATTCAGGGGCCTTTCGTGGATCCGTACGACAACGTTTTGTACTACACCAAAACAAAAACCACGGGAGAAAACCGCATTACCGCTGTGAGATGGTCGGACGATCCGGCGAAACGCACGGTCCTCGGCAGGTCTGAGTATGAGCTCAATCTGGTAAGCCATGCCGATCATCATTTGTGGCGTCCCTCCGCCGCAGACGAACCGCTTATTTTCTGCGGCGGCATACAGTATTCCGCTCCCGGAGTGAAGGATTTCTCTCACACTTTTGAGCGCAGGCTTGTGCGCTGGGACTATAAAACGAACAACTATCAGGTGATTCGAACTTTCAAGCTTTTTGACGGATCGAATCTCGATGCTTCCTTTGGAATGAAAACGTGTTTGTCGTACGACAACCGCTTTGTCATTGCCTATGTGAAGGACTTGAGCGGAAGACAGTTTTTCCGGGTGTGGAGCGCCCCGCACGTTTTTCACGGGAATGTGGACGACATATCCGCATCGTTTTCTTACGAGTTCGACAGTCCCGTCACTTCCTCTTCCGGGCAGGGCATCTATTCCGACGGCAAATACATATATCTGCTTTCCGGTTCAGAGCAGGTCTATCTCGACGTTATTACCGTTGGTGGATTAGCCTGTTTCCGCAGGCCTGTGGCAAAACTCGGACGAGACGCCTATGCCGATGACTACACGGTAAAATCGGAACCGGAAGGCATATTCTGGGCGTCCTATAACGGTTCCATTGAGACCATGCTGGCGGTATCTCTTGCCGTGTACGATCAGGGCAATGAAACGTCATGGACAAGAAGAGACCGTTTTCTGGCTCTGTCCGTACCGTCCTCGGAATATCTCGAAGGCTCTTTTTCCGCGCACAACTCTGCCGACAATCTCGACACGCTAACCGAACCCGGCTGGTATTATTACGACGGCTCAGCCACCGGCGCGCCCGACAGCGGTTCAGGATACGTGCGGGTCATACGACACATCAACGACACATGGACAACTGTACAGGTGGCCTATTCAAGAACGTCGTCCTCCAATGTTTTCATAAGAAACAAAACGTCCGATTCTTGGAATAGCTGGTATGCTGTAACAAAATCCACCACGGACGGCGTCGTTGACGTTGTAAACAATGCAAGAATACCTGGTAGTTCTTCAGGAAATTCAAGTCTCATCATGAAGATGAGAAGTTATCCTGAAAGGCTGAAAACCGACAGATATGCGTATATAAGCAGATACAGAAACAATGACGTTTCCGATGATGATTCCAGTTCCGTTCAAAATCATGTGCGGGTTGGCTTTGTAGAATCAGGACAGGCGGGTGGGGCGTTTCAGTTCACAGCTTATCAAAAGGGTTCAAAAGTCAGCGAAGCCTTTTACACCTTTACAGAAAGCGGAAAGGCTTCTCTGGGAAATGCAAGTTATCTTTGGTCGCAGCTGTTTTCTTCCACGGGCAGCATAAACACCTCGGATGAGCGCGAAAAGCAGGACGTTGCCGAGTATCCGGACGCCGTTCTGGACGCCTGGGGCAAGGTTACCTTCCGTCAGTTCCTGTTCCGCGACGCCGTGGAAAAGAAGGGCGAGGCGGCCCGCATCCATGCCGGAGTGATCGCTCAGCAGGTGGTGGAAGCGTTTGAGAAGCACGGCCTCGACGCCACGCGCTACGGACTTCTCTGCTACGACAAATGGGAAGACGAGTACGAGACGGTGGAAGTGGAAGATGCGCCCGCCGCACTGGATTCTGAGGGCAACGAGACTCCCGCAAAAACGCACACGGAGAAGCGCCTTGTGACGGCCGCAGGCGACCGCTACGGCATAAGGTACAGCGAGGCTCTCTGCCTGGAAGCGGCTTACCAGCGCAGAAGGGTGGAGCGCATGGAGCAGCGTCTTGCCGATATTGAAGCCATTCTGAACCTGAGGGGATAAACGACATGAAACGAGAATATCTGCACGGCGTGGCTCATGTGAAAAAGGTCGGCGATACCCTGTACATCGCATCCGAAGGCGAGGGCGTTGTCGATGAAAAGACCGTGATTGCCGCAGGATCCGACACCCCGCGTACGCTGGCTGACAGGTTTGGAGACGTGGTGAACGTCAAGGACTTCGGGGCTGTGGGGGACGGGAAAACGGATGACCAGGAAGCGTTCGACAAGGCCATACTTTCTGGAGTCAAGAGCATATTCATTCCTGACGGAGAATATATTATCAATGGTCTTTTCATTGACAGGCCGGTCAATATTTTTGCTTCTGATGGAGCGATCATAAAAAGGACTCACTGGAACCGGACTTATTATGCCGACCGCGGTATGTACGGTTCTCTGCTTGCAGCAAACCCGCAGGCACGCTCAGGGCTTGTCACGCTGTTCTCCGGGGCTTCAGGGTCCATCATTACGGGCGGCACATGGAACATGAACGCCTGGGCGCACATTGACGAATACACCATCAATGACGTTAAGGCTGTCGCAGAACTTGATCCGAATTATGATTTTCAGTGCGTTATTTTTTCGCGTTACGCCAATGACCTGAAAATCGAGAATGTAACTTTGCGAGGGGCTACTTCCAGAGCCTTCAATATACAGAACAGCAACAGAAGCGTGTTCCGCAATATCCGCATGCTTGATTCTGAAGGCGGTTTTCAGATTTCCATTGGCAATTATCTGACCATCGAAAATCTGTATTGTGAGCGAATTTCAAACCGCATACGCCACGCAAGCGACGATTCCGGATGGAACACGAACTCGGAATATTTGATAACCTATCAGCACAACTCCGTATTCAGACAGACAAACTACAGTAATATCAGGGGGATCATTTTCAATGGCTATGCTCCTCTCGAAGGAACGGGCACGGAACCTAATCCCTGCATGCTGACATTGGAACGTCCTGAACATTCAAATATTTCCGATATAGTGATGAGCGGCCGGGTCAACGTGGAAAATGTCATCAGCGTCGGATTGTCCATGGTAGGATGCAATGATGTGAATGTGTCAAATCTTGACATTCACGATCATGTTCTTTCCATAGACGCTGAGGGATGCGTTGATTGTCATATAGACAAGTTTCATATTGATAATAACTGGTACACTGGAAATTATGACTCTTCCTGCATGGGATTGCAGATAGGTAATGGAGCATGGGCACAGCATGGCAATGATTCCGGCACCGATATGTTCATGGCTGCACAGAGTCGGAATGTGTCGGTGACAAATGGAGAAATTCATAATGCTTATGTCGGGGTGGAACTTCAGGCTTCCAATGCTCATTTCCAGAATGTCCATGTTCGAGGCTGTTATGTCGGGTATAATCTCAGAGAAGTGGATGAAAGAGGCGTTCACTTGGACTCTCTCAACAACAGATTCGTCAACTGCTCTGCTACTTATTGTGGAAAGTGCGGCGTTCAGATTTACAGCCAGGGCAATGTACAGCTTGACGGCATTATTCTTTTTGGCAACGGCTGGGACGGAACTCTTGATGTTACAAATAGAGTAGGTATTTATATAGGCGGTGATTCTGAATATTGTGAAGTCACGAACTGTCGGATGTTCAATGAAAAATCAATACATAAGGAAAAAGGATTTTCTTTTGCCCCAGAAGTTCCAGAAACTATAAAATATGGAACAAACAGGTATCCTTATAGATTTACGTTTGCTTCTCCTGATCCTACGCAGTTTCAGGTTGGGCAGGCCGTAGAAGCGGCAAAACTGTTCAATGGAGAAAAGCTGTATTGCCATGTGCTGAAGGTTTTGCGTGACTCTATAACTGTGGGATGGACTCTTGCGCTGGATAAACTTGAGCCTCAGTCAGACCAGCTTGTGACTCTGATGGGTACAGTTTCAAACGATGGCAAAATTGTTACCGGAATAAATACTAAATTTAGTACGGAAATCGCAGGAACCACCTATATGAAAATAGGTGATGACTATTGCATGGTGGCAAGAGTCAATTCAGATTCCTCTCTTGTACTTGCTACTCAGCCGAGCAGAAACTACTCTGGAGTTGTCGCCTGTCTTGTGCATGTTCCTGTCTGGATGCCCAACGATTATCAGCAATATGGAATGTATTGTGGCGCTACAGGAAACCATGCAGTTCTTTATAGAAATAATATAGAGTACGACAACGCCATATCTCCATTGGCGATTACTAACGAAAAGGTGATGTGCGCAGATTCCGAGTTCAAGAAGTCGAGCGGCGTTCAGGACCTGTCGGGGAAAAACAATGCGTATCTTTCCGTTGTTCAGAACTACGATGTTCCACTGTACTGGAAAGTAAAAGTCGTTGAGCAGTGTGTTGGAGCATCATCCATCAAAATACAGTTCCAGGTTGGTGATTCCTATACGACGCTTGTTGAAAACATGAATGTAGAAGCAGGCACGATAGCAAGCGGAATACTCCCCAATGTTCCCCAAAATGACATCTATTACCTGAGAGTCGTAGGCCTTGACTCCGGAGGAGGCACAACTACTGTTACTAGCGGCAAGATTTATGGGTACATAAAAGTGCGTCGTTCTGTGCCCAATGAGTATTTTGATTGATGTTTACTTTATGAAATTTGTGGTGAGACATTGAAAGTGTGCATGACTGGAAATTTTGTTCGTGGTTGAGTGGCTCTCGTAAATAAAGGAAAAAAGAGAGCTGACATTTTTCTTCCCAGAAAAAGTCCTGCCGTTTACGAATATGTTTCACAAAGTTCATAGCCCGATGGGAATCTCTTTCCCATCGGGCTATTTGAATGTCAAAGGGGCAACACCCCACGAAGCATCATGTTTGCCTGTGCCAGCTGCAGGTTCGGAACTACCTGTTAAAGTTTAGGAGGCAGAAGGTGTTTCAGTATTTTTCCGATGCAGATCGGCAAGTTTTTCGCTCAGCGCCGCCATGAAACGAAACTCCTCCGTAAGCGGTATATTTTTGTACAGGAGAATATCAAAATAGGAATGATACACCAGTTCTGGGAACAGTCGATCAAAGTCCTCTTCATTGATGGTTTGTCGTATGCCCCTGTTGCCTTTCCATCGTGTTTCAGTAAAACCCAGGTTTTTAAGACTTGCATTTATACCAGACACCAGTTTGTTGAGCTGAGGTGTCTCCTTTGCTTCTTCACCTTCAATATGAAGTGCAATACCCATAGTTCCGTTATGGGGCAGGGAAACTTCATAGTGGATGAATTGAGGAACATTTCTTAGAAAAAATTGTATGCTTAACTGATTAATATTGGTGGTTGCAGTAACAAAGAAAGGAATATTTTCCTTATGATGCAAGAGAAAATTATTCCAGGAGACTGCCTGTGTTTCTGAGTTGTTATCGGAAATGAGATAATTTGCTATTATATCGAAATAATTATTTTTTTCATCACTCAGAAATTTATTTTGCACGATTTTGAGACTCTCAGAGTGGTCGCAGTCAGGGGAAGATGTGATGGTATCCACACATGACAACAGCATATCATAGGTTTCTGGAGTATAATGTAGTAAAGAAGCTCCCCATTTATGATTCAGATCTCCCATAACAAAAGTAGGAAAATCCAATGTATGGCATCCTTTCAACATTTCTTTAATCATATGAAAGCAATACTTATATCTTTTATTAAGTTTATCTGCAGAATGTTTGTTATATCTTAATATGGAATTTTTTTTAAAATTAATACCAAAATATGCACTTTTATTATTATATAGTATAATTTTATCTGGTTCATATATTTGTAATATTTTATTTATAAAATCATTAATATTATGTTCTATGGTATTTGCATCAATATCATCAAATGATATATTTTTCTTTTTTATGGGGGGTATTATTTTTTGTGCGATAAGAAAATCGACAAAATCATTTTCATATTTACAGATATATTTTCCATTTTCAAGAAGATCATAGTCATATCTTGCAAATGCAACATCCATAATAAGAAAATCTGATTTATTGCTATTAATATAATTAATGACGTTTCCACTAAGATCGAGATATCTGCATCTTGCCCAATAGGGTTTAGCACTTGGATTTTTTTCTTTATATTTTAAAAATAATGCATTATATAGATTTAGGTCTATATCTATAGTATTTTTTAATGAGAATATCGGAGAAAATCCATTGACATTTTGCTGTATTTTATATCCACCATCATTCTCATGAAAACCAAACGTATCACGTACTACACATGAACCAAGAACATTTATGGTCATTTTGGGTGATATGCTTGTAGTATTGTTCATAATGCACATATCCTTCATGACTTCTTTATTGTTATTTTTAGACCTGAAACATTACAGGCGGCTTTTCCTCCTCCTGTGCAGCTTTTTTATCATACTATAGCCGTCTTGTCACTTCAGAAGTTGTTCATAGTAATATATCGCAGTATGCATATAGTGACACGGGGCAAAGCGGTTCTGAGTCCTGAAAGGCGGGACATGAAAAGTGTTAATGAATTGTCCCGCTTATTCGCGGTACTTAGTAAAGTACAGCGTACAGAAAAGCGTGGTTTTTGAGTCACGGCCGACTTCACAGGGAAACGTGGAGCGTGGAAAGATTTTTTTTATTGAATTTGTTTAATTAAACGGCATGACGCTGCGTTTGGAGAATCGCCTTTTCTGTGCCGCAGGGGCGTGGACTGCTAGCATGGCGAAAAAAGGATTTTGCCATGTCCCGCATAGCGTTTCGCAATTTCACGGGCGGCGAGGTGACGCCCACGCTTTCCGCAAGGTACGATCTGCAGAAGTTCGGCACGTTTCTCCAAAGCTGCGAGAATTTCATTCCCAACCTGCACGGCGACATTGAGCGGCGTCCGGGCACGAAGTTTCTTGCCAGACTCGACGGCGCGGCCGTGCTCATGCCCTTTCAGTTCAACACGGAGCCGGAAAACAACTATGCGCTCCTTTTCATGGACGGAAACATTCTTGTGGCCGATGAAAACGGTCTTGTTTCCGGCGTGCGCATGAAAAGCCCCTATGCCCTGAGCGACGCCTACGACATTTCCTATCATCAGGTGGCGGACGTGGTGTATCTGGCGCATAAAAAATACGCCCTGCGCAAGCTCACGCGCTCCGGCTCCGCGCCGGACTACCATTGGGAACTTTCCGAGGTTGCGCTCAATCAGAGTCTCGGCGCGCCGTCCGCCCCGACCGTGCGCTGGAGGCGCGGCCCGAAAAGCTCCGACTCCGACGAGGAATACACGCAAAATGAATCCTACACGCTGAACTACGTGGTCACGGCGGTGGATGCTTCCGGCGTGGAATCTCTGGCTTCTCCCGTGGGCGGGGCCGTGGGGCGATATCCCACGGACTGGGTGAGCGGCGATTTTGCGGAACTGGACTGGGGCGAAGTGCAGGGGGCGACGGAGTACAACATTTACCGGGAGAGTGCGGGCTATTTCGGCCTGATAGGCGTTTCCGACGGCACGAGACATTCCCGCAAGGTCGTGCACGACGAAGGAAAGGAAACGGAGTGGACGGAAACGCTGTACTGGCGTTTTCAGGATCAGAACTACGAGCCGGACACCTCAACCACGCCCAAGGAAAACTGGAACCCCTTTGAAAACGGCAACAACCCGGCGGCGGTCACGGTGCATCAGCAGCGCCTCGTTCTGGCCGGAACCAGGGACAACCCGGCGTCGTTCTACATGAGCCGCACCGGCGACTACGAAAACTTCCGCAAGAGCCGTCCGCTTCAGGACGACGACCCGGTGGAATACATGCTGGCCTCCGGCTCCATAGACGACATAAAGTGGCTGGCCAGCTTCGGGGAGCTGCTCATAGGCACGAGCGGCGCGGAATACAAGGCCACGTCGTCCGGGGCGTCCATTACGCCTTCCGACGTGCAGATTTCCACGGAAAGCTACTGGGGAAGCGCGTCGCTTCAGCCCATGATCATAGGCAACAGCGTGATGCACTGCCAGCGCTCTGGAAGCCATGTGCGCGATCTCTACTATTCGTGGGAGAACGACGGCTACTCCGGCAACGACCTTTCCCTTCTCGCGCCGCAGCTTGTGGAAACGCACGGCATCAGGCAGTGGGCCTTTCAGCAGTCGCCGGGCTCCAACATCTGGTGCGTGAGAAACGACGGCGTGCTCCTCTGCCTTACCTACATGCAGGAGCAGAAGGTGTACGCCTGGAGCCGTCACGTGACGGAAGGCAGGGTGCTTTCCGTAACCACGCTGTGCGGCCATGAGGAAGACGTGGTTCTGCTGGTGGTGGAGCGCGACGGGGCGTATTTTCTTGAGCGCATGGCTAGGCGTTTCCGCGACTCCGACGGCATTGCCGATGCCTTTTTCGTGGACTGCGGCAAGACCGTCACGCTGGAAGAAGCGGGCACCACGGTAAGCGGCCTTGAACATCTGGAAGGCCGTGAAGTGGCGGTGCTGGCCGACGGAAGCCCGGAAGAAGGGCACGTTGTCAGGAACGGGAAAATAGAACTCTACTATCCTGCGCAGAAGGTGCAGGTGGGGCTCGGCTATGCCTCGGTGCTCTCGCCCATGCCGGTGGAAACGGACACGGAAGGCGGCAGCACGCTGGGCAAGAAGCGGGCCTACGGCAAGGTGGTTCTGCGTTTGTACCGGAGCGTGGGCGGAAGCTACGCGGCAAGCACAACGGGCGATATTTTCGACACGCAGGCATGGAAGAACCGCAACTTCTACGATCTGCCGTTTCTGCCGGACGTGCTGGGAGAAGCCGTGCAGCCCTATTCGGGCGACATGACCGTTACGCTCCCGGCAGGGCAGGACGAGGACACGCTCATATGGATAAAGCAGGACAGGCCGCAGCCGTTCCGACTTGTGGCCATTTCCGCAGAAATAGACTTCGGGGAGGCGTAGCATGGAAGCGGCAACGGTTGCCATGATGGCCAGCGGCATAGGTACGGGGCTCGGCGTGGTGTCGTCCATTCAGACGGCAAAAACGCAGAGCGCGCAGGCAAAATATCAGGCCGACGTGGCAAGGCAGAATCAGGAACTTGCCGAGCAGCAGGCCGGAGCGGAAAGGCGGCAGGGCTATGAGAACATGCTCACGCAGAGGCAGGAGACCGCCAAACTCATCGGTCGCCAGAGGGCGGCGGCCGGGGCTTCGGGAGCCGCGGTCGACGTGGGAAGCAATCTTGACCTTCAGGCCGACACCGCGTTTCAGGGCGAGATCGACGCCATCAATGCGTACAACAAGGGGCTGGATGCGGCCTACAATTCGCAGATTCAGGCCTGGAACTACGGCCAGCAGGCCGACGCCTACGATGCTGCGGCGGAGAGCACAAAAAACGCCGGGTATCTCAATGCGGCAAGCACGGCCATAGGCGGCATTGCCGACATAGGCACGACGTGGGCCGGACTTTCCGGGGGAGGAAAAGGCGGAAAAAGCGGAGCATACGGTTCCACCTACAACAACAGGCCCGTAAGCCGCGCCGTGTTCGGCAAATATCAGTGGAAGAGGTAGGCCATGGCGATATATGAACGCATGAAGGTGCAGGGGCGCGGCGGCGCGCTTCCGACCTATCGCGGGCAGGGGGGAAGCTACGTTCCCGGAGCCGGAGTCAGCGCGCGCGTTTCCGGAGCTGATGCCCGCATACTGGCGGCCGGAGCCAATGCGCAGTCGGAAGCCCTCGGGAACCTCGGCAAGGCCATAGGCCTTTCCGCCAGGGCAGATCTTTCCGCCTATGAGGATTACAGCAAAACCAAGGCCACGGAGCTTTTCACGAAGTACAGAACGCAGATGCGACAGAGCCTGTACGGCGAAAATGGCATACTCACAAGGGAAGGGGAGTCGGCCTTCACCTCCGACGCCGATACCATGGCAAGGAGCCGTGAACTTCGCTCTGAGCTTTTGCAGGACATGGAAGGAAGCCTTGCCGAGTCCATGTTCAACCGTCTGGCCGATGAGGAAGAGGCGGAGTTCTCCCTGAAGGCGCAGGAATACGAGGGAAAGCAGTATCGCGTCTATCAGGACAGAACGGACACCGCCGCTTTTGAAGAAGCGGCGGAAACGGCCATGCACAGCTACATGAGCCTGCCGGACTTTCAGAAGAACGTGGGGCAGGCGCTCTACTATCAGGAGCAGCTTCTCCGGCGCGCGGGATATGCCGGAGAGGCTCTTGAACGCGGACTCAAGGAAGGCAGCAGCAAAATATTTGCCGGAGCCATCAATCAGGCGCTGGCTTCCGATGACATTGCCGGAGCCCGGAACATTCTGGCGGAAGGAAGCCGGGTGTTCGGAGACGACAGAACGCGCATGACATCTGACGACATGGCCGAAGCCGAGGTGAGCATCAGAACCCGTGCCGAGGCCTTGCAGGCGAAGGCGGAGGAGGCTGCAAAACGTTGTGAAGAAGAAGCGGAAAAAGCATTTGTGCAGAACACGAGCGCTTCCATCATTTCGCAGCTCGACCAGTTCCCGGCGGCATGGCCGGCAGAGCGGAAGAAGGCAAAGCTCAGGCAGCTGACGGAGAACATGGAAGACCCGGAACTTCGCAGAGCCGTGCGCGCCTTTGTCGAGGCCGAACTCGAAGGCAGGGAACTTGCGCGCAGGGCCGGGGTTGCGGAAGAGCTGGACCGTATCGACAGGGCGTTTGCGCAGAATCCGACCATGACGCCGTCGGAAAAACTCGCCGTGATACGGAACGGCAACTTTTCGCGGGAGGCCGGAGACAGGGCGGAACAGGCCGTCATGAACGCCGTATGCGGCAGGGGAGGCCCTTCGGCGGCGGAACCTGCGGGGCGTCGCCGCTGACTGTCGCCGTGGGGCGTTGCCGGGGAACATGGCTGTTTTCCTGCAAAGGCCTTCGCAACGAAGACGGGCGACGGCATGGGGAAAGCCGTCGGCCCGTCCGATACTTTTTGTGCCGAGGGGGGGGCCGGGCAGGACGCAGGAGCGTTCGGAGAGTCCGGGAGAAAAGGCCTTCGGGAAGCCGGAAGCGAGAAGAATGACGCCCAATTCTTCTTGTCGGCAACAAAAACGGGGACGATTGCCGTGAAGCGGGGGCCGGAATACGGACGACAGGCGGTTTCGACCGGAAAACGTCCGTCGTCCGGTTGTAAGCATCGGCGGGGCGTTTTTCATGTTTTTTTGCCGGATATTAATATTTTTTTCACGTGGCTTGACAGGCGTATTATTTTCGGGCGAAAGCTGTAGAGTATTTTGTACGCTCCGCGCGGAGCCGGTCGCCGCAACGACCAGAGCCGGAAAATGCGGATCGGAATTTCGAAAAAACGTGCTTGCGGTAAAAATTTTTGGAAAGAAGGCATGAAAAAGCTTACCACTCTTCTTGTCGCGGCCGGCATGGTTGCGGCGGCTTCCGCTCCCGCTTCCGCTGTTGATGTCAAGGTGGACGGCAGGTATCAGTTCCAGTTCCAGACCGGTTCGGAAGGCTTCCACGGCCAGAACACCGACTATGCCATTCAGCGTCTGCGTCTCGGCATGACCTTCATTGCGAGCGAAAACCTTTCCGGCTACCTGCAGCTTCAGGCCGGCACCTACGACTGGGGCGACGACACTGCGGGCAACAACGGCAAGGTGACCATGCGTCAGTCCTACATCGACTGGGTGGTTCCCGGTTCCGACATCAAGGTGCGTCTGGGCCGTCATGCCTTCGATCTGCCTTCCTACGCCAGCGTTTCTCCCATGATCGCCGACCTCGTGGCCGACGGCGTGGTGGTTTCCGTGCCCTTTGCCGAAAGATACGACGTGACCGCCTTCTGGACCCGCATGGCCCGCGGCGCCAACGGCCTCGGCGACACCACCGACATCAATACTCCCAAGTATGACCTCTTCGGCCTCACCGGCACCGCCTCCTTCGACACCTTCACCGTGTCTCCCTGGGCCATTTACGGTTCCAAGGGCCACACCGACGGCTTCGAACCCTCCAATCTTACCGATCAGGGCAACATCAGCGGCAAGGGTCGCGCCAACATCATGATTTTCGGCGCGGGCATGGAATGGAAGCCCTTCGATCCCGTCACCCTCGCCCTGGATGCCGCCTACGGCCGCACCCACTACTCCGACTCCCATGATCAGGAAGGCTGGTATGCCGTGGGCAAGGCCGCCTATGCTCTGGACTTCGCAGAACCCACTCTTCTTGCCTGGTACGCTTCCGGCGACAGAAAGGGCCGCGATGCGAACTCCGGTCAGATTCCCATTATCTACGGCGACTTCAACGGCACGAACACCTATTTCGACAACACCTTCGGACCCGTGGGCGGCCATCGCTACAGCTTCGGCGGCACCTGGGGCGTGAGCGCCCAGTTGAACGGCATGTCCTTCATCAGCAATCTCAGCCACGACTTCAGCGTCACCTACATAGGCGGCACCAACAGCAAGTACAACGGCGGCGATGCCTACGGCGACGGCTACAACTACCTCACCACCGAAGATTCCGCCGTGGAATTCGATCTGCTTTCCACCTATCAGATCTACAAGAACCTCACCGCGGCTCTGGAACTTGCCTACATCATCGAAGATTTCGATACCTCGACCTCCCACGGCCGCAGCGGCGCCGGCTACGACGACGACTGGCGCGCCGCTCTCCACTTCGAA
The DNA here is from genome assembly GCA_944322635.1 of uncultured Mailhella sp. Classification (GTDB taxonomy): domain Bacteria; phylum Desulfobacterota; class Desulfovibrionia; order Desulfovibrionales; family Desulfovibrionaceae; genus Mailhella. The sequence goes on along the minus strand of CALUPL010000006.1, from coordinate 5,432 downwards.
TACAAGTTCTAATTCCTGCATGAACAACGGCGTTTGCGCCGTCTGAAAAAACGCGCGAGGCTCACCCCCCCGCGCGTTTTTTCTTTCGGGAACGGTATGGTAAGGACTGTGGGGGATGTTCCTCATCCCCCGCGTTTTTTCATGGCTTTCGGCGGCGCGTGGCGGGCGCGGGTTCTGACGCGTCGGCGGCGCGGGCTGGGGGAAAGGCGCAGGCCGGGCGTCCTTTTTCCGGGGGGGGGCGTTTTCAGTGCGGGAAGAGGGCGCAAGAGCGGCAGAACTCCTCCGGAAAATCCCTGAGCCCTTTTCATCACTCCTTCGTGCAGGGAGCCGTGGGGGCTTGCGCCGCATTTTCTCGGGCGGCATTGCCTGCGCCTTGCCGGAAAATGTTCCGGTCAGAAGGGCGACGGGCCGCATCGAGGGGCGCGGGGCTCGGAAGACGTTGCTTTCTCCCGAAGCAGTTTTCTCTTCCTCATGGCGCGGGGGGAAACGTGCCTGCATTTTTTCCATGAGGCGGAGCGAGAGTTTTGCCGCATCGGCGGGGAGAAGACAGAGTCTTTGAAAAAAGCGTGACCCGTCTTCTTTCGTGCGGAGGAGTTGCGGCGAATAAAAATATTTCAATAAAAATGAATTTCTTTTTCAATTAACTTGACAGGCGAATTATTTTGTACGACGTTCTCCCTGCGTATGGACACTTCGCAACTGGTTTGAGCGCAGGCAAAGGTTGAGGGGCCGGAGAACGCTTTCGGCGAAGTGGCGCATCAATGACCGCCCTGCGGTCAAACGTTCGGGAAACGACGAATGAAAAAATGCACCACTCTGTTTCTGGCGGCCGCGCTTTTTTCGGCCGCTTCCGGTCCCGCCCATGCCGTCGATGTAAAAATGGACGGCGAATATCTTTTCCAGTTCCAGTCCGGTTCCGAGGGCTTTCACGGCAGGAATACGGACTACAGCGTGCAGCGTCTGCGTCTCGGCATGACCTTCAGCGCGAGCGAAAGCCTTTCGGGCTATTTTCAAATGCAGGTCGGCGAGCATGACTGGGGTTCCGATACCAGCGGCAACAACCAGGAAGTGTTCATGCGTCAGGCCTACATCGACTGGGTGGTTCCCGGTTCCGACATCAAGGTGCGCATGGGCCGTCATGCCTTCGATCTGCCTTCCTACGCCAGCGTTTCTCCCATGATAGCCGACCTCGTGGCCGACGGCGTGGTGGTTTCCGTGCCCTTTGCTGAAAGATACGACGTGACCGCCTTCTGGACCCGCATGGCCCGCGGCGCCGACCGCAACGGCGACAGAACGAGCGTTCATGCGCCCAAGTACGACCTGTTCGGCCTTGCGGGCACGGCGGCCTTCGATACCTTCACCGTGTCGCCGTGGGCCATGTACGCGGCCAAGGGTGACTTCATCAATGAAGAGGGCACGAGGTACAATCCGGACATCATGAGCGCACAGGGCAACATTACCGGTTCCGGCCGGGCGGACATCATGATTTTCGGCACGGGCATGGAATGGAAGCCCTTCGATCCCGTCACGCTGGCTCTCGACGCCGCATGGGGCCGCGCCGACTATTCGGCCTCGCAGGATCAGGAAGGCTGGTACGCCGTGGGCAAGGCCGCCTATGCCATGAGCTTCGGCGAACCTGCGCTTCTTGCCTGGTATTCTTCCGGCGACAGAAACGGCCGCGCCATGCACTCCGGTCAGATTCCCATTATCTACGGCGACTTCGACGGCACGAACACCTACTTTGATGCGGCCTGGGGCATTCTCGGCGGGCATCGCACCTCCTTCGGCGGCACCTGGGGCGTGGGCGTGCAGCTGAACGGCGTGTCCTTTGTTGAGGGCCTGTCCCACGATTTCAGCGCAACGTACTTCGCAGGCACCAACAATAAGCATAACGGCGCCTACGGCGATGGCTACGATTACCTCACCACCGAAGATTCCGCCGTGGAATTCAACGTGCTTTCCACATACGACATTTACAAGAATCTTACTGCGGCTCTGGAACTTGCTTACATTATTGAGGATTTCGACACCTCAGCTTCCCACGGCCGCAGCGGCGCAGGCTACGACGACGACTGGCGCGCCGCCCTCCATTTCCGCTACAAGTTCTAAACCGTTGCGGTGCTGCGGCGTCTTTGCCGCTTGAACAGAACGCGCGAAACCCGAGTTTCGCGCGTTTTTGCATTAAGGTGCGCCTGCCTCTCCCCGGTCATGACGAACAAAGGGACGTTGCGTCCCCGTGCGGAAAATTCTATACCACCTCACGGCGCGCTTCTGCCGCACGGCTTTCGCCGTGAGAAAAGGGCGCCCGTCTCTTCATTACTTCTCTTCGGAAAAAGGATGTCGAATCATGACAAAGGTGCTGAACTCCATCAAACTCATTCCCGTGCTGTTCGTTCTCGACGTGGCGGTGATGTATGCGTCCATGACCATCGGCGGTCTGACCCTGAACGCCCAGAACCTGCTCTTTCCCTTCACCTATTATCTGCCGGTGTTCATGGGCCTGAGCATTCTTTATTTTGCGGTGCGCAACTTCTACACCGAGCTTAATTATCCCTTCTTTGTCAACGTGTTTCACGTGGTGGTGCTGAGCAAGGAACTGCCGAGCCTGCTTACCCTCATTACCGTGTAGCCCGTTGCGTGCCGAACGCCGAGGCGCGGAACCCGTCCGAAGGGAGGAGTGTCTTCCCCGGGCAGGCTCCGCGTTTTTTTTATGGGGAATGAAAAAAGTCCTGTTGTCCGTTTTTTGCCGGTGTTGTCGGCCGGATTTCGTCCCGCAGACGGCGTGTCGCGGAAAGCCCGTGCCCTTCTGCGCCGACCGTCTGAAAAGACGCGGCGTTAAAAAATGCGGCCCGTTTCTCAAGCAGGGGGGGGAGAGAAACGGGCCGTTTCCGGCAGAGGCCGGGTGTCGCTTCGGGCCTAAGGTCTCGTGTGCAGGAGGTGGCTGAAGGCAAAAGGCCCGGCGGCAATGAGAGCTTCCCATGTGGGAATCATGGAAACTACGGAGGCAACGAGCATGATGGCAATGCCGAACCACATGTTCCACGGAATGCTTTCGCCGAGAACTATCATGGCAAGTATGGGGGCGAGAACGGGCTTGAAGAAGAACACCAGAGAACCCTGCATGGCGGAGGTGGCTTCCATGCCCATGAAGTAGCAGGCATAACCGCCCGCCGTGACGAACACGCAGATGTAGAGCACGTTGAGAATGTTGCCCGAGGTGTAGCCCGTGAAGAAGGGCATGTTGGCGAACATGGGCATGCCCGCCGCTTCCATGGCGGAGGCCACGGGACCTATGTGGCTTATGAGCATGAGCACTATCATTTCCGCGCTGGCGGCAAGACAGCTGAAGCAGGTGACGGCCACGCCGGAATACTGAGCGCACTGCTTTTTGCCGAGCACCGCGTACAGCGCAAAGGTGGCCGCGGAAAGCAGCACGAGCACGATGCCCGTAACGTCGAGGTTGATGTGCAGCGGATCAATGATGATGATGGCCGCCACAACTTCCAGAACCAGCGCCACAATGTGCTGCGGACGAATATCGGCATGCAGAATGAGATAGGCGAAACCCAGCACGAGCACGGGGTTGCAGCTGAAAAGCACGCTGACCACCGAGGCCGGAGCGTAGAGAATGGAGAGCTGATAAAGCATCATGCTCACCACAAGTCCCACAAAGCCGAGCCACGCAAAGCCCTTCCACGAGGCCAGCGTAACCGTTGCTCCGTGCTGCCTCAGCCCGCGCAGGGCAAAGGGAATGAGCAGAAGGCCGCCTATGAGAAAGCGGGTGCAGGTGAGCTGCATGGGATTGAAGTCGTTGGCTACTGTCTTGAGCGCGACTTCCATGGAGCTGAAAAAAACGGTAGCCAGAAAAATGAATATATATCCGCGATTCATAATGTAGGTTTCCTGCCTGAAGGCATTTTCGGGGCGGGCGTTTGTGTCTCTTCGCTCCGGACTTCTTGCCTATAGCAGGGGGGAGTGATACGGTAAAATACTCATTTGATATGGTAGTCATGTCAAAAACGTATGACAGAGGAAAGGCATGGAGCTGAACTGGGAACTTTGCCGGGTGTTTTATCATGTGGCGCGCTGCCGCAATTTCAGCCGGGCCGCGGCCATGCTGTTCACGAGTCAGCCTGCGGTGTCGCGCTCCATGGCGGCGCTGGAAAGGGAACTGGGCTGTCGCCTTTTCATACGCAACCGGCGTGGCGTGGAGCTTACGCCCGAAGGCCGCATGTTCTACGCACACGTGGAAGCCGGATGCGAGCAGTTCCGCCGCGGAAGAGAGGAACTGGAACAGGCGGTGGGGCTCCAGTCGGGCAGCGTGGCCATAGGCGCGAGCGAAACGGCGTTGCGCGAATGGGTGCTGCCCCGGCTCGACCGCTTTCATGCGCTTTACCCCGGCGTGCGCCTGCACCTTTACGGCGGAACCTCGCGCCAGGCCGTGGAGGAACTCAAGTCCGGCGCCATAGACTTTGCCGTGGCCGCCGTGTCCGGCGAAGGCTTCCGCGCCCTCAAGGAAACGCGCCTCTGCTCCTTCCGCGACGTGTTCGTGGCCTCGCTGGCCTTTGAGAAACTTCGAAACGCTTCCCTGTCCCTCGAAGAGATCATGAGCTATCCCTTCATCTGCCATAAGCGCGGCTCCCTGACCTTCGAATTCCTCGAAAGCCAGTGCAAACGCCGTGAACTCGATTTCGCCCCGGACATGGAACCCGAAACCTCCGAACTCGTCCTCGAACTCGTGAAACACGGCTTCGGCATAGGCTTCATGCCCGAACAAACCGCCGCCCCCGCCCTGACATCGGGCGACGTGTTCGCCCTCCACCTGAAAGAACCCCTCCCCAACCGCTCCATAAGCCTCCTCGAATACGACGGCCATACCCTGAGCCTCGCCGCCCGCCGCCTCCGCGATATCCTTACCGAAGACGCCGAACAGTGAAGAAAAAGGCAGAAAAGGCAGAAAAGGCAGGTGCGGGGGAAATAATTCCCCCCGCGCCCCCCTGTTTCTGCCTCCCGGCTTCGCCGGTTCGGCAGGACAGCGTGAATGGGACGGTTATGCCCGGAGCCAGGGCGAGGGAGAGCGCGCAGGCAAAAGGAGCGCCTCCCAACGCTCTGGGGCCCCGGGCGACGTCAGGAGCCCGGCCGACGGGCATAAGCAGGCGGGATTCACTCCCGCCGTTAAACGCAATGCCCGTCGTGCAAGTTCCGCAGTCCGTAAAGCGTGACTTGCGCAAACGGGATTGCGTGCTCTCCGGGAGAGGACAATGTCAGAAATAATTCCCCCCGCGCCCCCCTGTTTCTGCCTCCCGGCTTCGCCGGTTCGGCAGGACAGCGTGAACGGGACGATTATGCCCGGAGCCGGGGCGAGGGAGAGAGTGCAGGCAAAAGGAGCGCCTCCCAACGCTCTGGGGCCCCGGGCGACGTCAGGAGCCCGG
>CALUPL010000005.1 GCA_944322635.1 uncultured Mailhella sp. | reverse complement strand
CAATCTCAGTAAGGAGACCGCGCGTCATGAAAAGAACGTATCAGCCCAGCAAGATCAGCAGAAAGCGTACTCACGGCTTCCGCGCCCGCATGAGCACCCCCAACGGTCGTGCCGTCATCAGCCGCCGCCGTGCCAAGGGCCGCAAGACCCTGTCCGCCTAATCAATCGGTGCGCTTCCCGGTTTCTTCCTTCGTGGAAAAATCCGGGCGGACAATGCAAATGTTTCGGGCGCGGCGTTTCGCCACGCCCACATTTTGCGTTTAAAATCTGTCGAAGCGCAGCATGGATTGCCTTTCCATGTCACTGACCTGGCCCAGAGAACGACGCATCACCCGCCGGGCGGAATACACCGCCTGTTACAGCGGGGGAGAACGCCTGTTCACCAAATACTTTGTTGTGTTCGCCCGTAGTTCCGGAATGACCGAAACCGGGCGTCTCGGGCTTGCTGTCACAAAAAAATGCGGCAATGCCGTTGCCAGGAACCGCATCAAGCGTGTTCTTCGCTCCTTCTTCCGCCTGCATCAGGATGAAATGCCCGCCATGGACATTGTCGTCACGCCAAAAAAACACCTGCGTGCCGACAAGTTTGATCTCTGCCTTGCGGAAGCCGAACTTCTGCCTCTGCTTGCCGAACTTTCCTCGGTCTCAGAAGCGAAGCCCGACGCTTCCATGCCTTCGGGAGACGCGGCATGACTCTCGCCCAGCGGCTTCTCATTCTGCCCATCCGGTTCTATAAGCGTTGCATCTCGCCGCTGTACCCTCCCTGCTGCCGCTTCTATCCCTCCTGTTCCACCTACGCCATCCAGGCCATAGAAATCCACGGTCCCGTCAAGGGTTTGTGGCTGGCCGTCAGGCGCATCCTGCGCTGCCATCCCGGCAATCCGGGAGGCTTCGATCCTGTGCCCCCCCTCTCAAACGATCATCCCTCTGCGCACGACGCAGACTCTCAGGAACGTCATGGATAACCGTCGCCTCATCATTTCCGTCGTCATCTGCATCGCCCTTCTCATCGGCTGGCAGACCTTTTCCGAATACATGGGCTGGATTCCCGCACAGCCCCAGCCCACGGCCGAAGAGCAGCAGGCCCAGGCCGAGGCTCCGGCGCCCGTGCCCGCCGCTCCCGTGGTGCCCGTGGCCAAGTTCGTCCCTTCCGAAGGCCGTGAGGTCCGCGTGAACACGCCTCTCTACGAAGCCGTGTTCCATTCCGGCGGCGGTGTACTCCAGTCGTTCAAGCTGAAAAAATACAACGCCTCCATCACTCCCAATTCTCCGCTCTTCAACATGGTTTCCCCCGCCGCCGCCACTGTGGCTCCCATGGGCCTGCTCATCAACGGTCAGCCTTCCTGGAACATGGGCCAGTGGAGTTTCGACGGCTCCGACGTCAATATCGAAAACGGCGAAGCCACACTCACCTTCACGGGCGAAATGAACGGCATCCGCATCAGCCGCGCCATCACCTTCCATGCCGACACGTACCTCATGGATGAAAAGGTGACCCTCACCTCCGCCGCCGGTTCCCCCGCCGCCCGCGTGTCCTACAGCCTCGGCGCCACGGACTTCAGCGGCAAGAGCAACTACGATACCATGAGCATGGCCTGGGATCTCAAGGGCTCTCTCAAGCGTGACACCGACGTGGAGGATCTTACCAAGGAAGGCGTGATGAGCTCCGGTGAAATCTACTGGGCCGGTCTCATGACCAACTACTTCCTCTCCGCCGTACTGCCCGAAATGGGGCAGAACTCCGTGTTCAAGGGCCGCATCACCGACGGCGGCGTATGGCGTGCCGCCGTGGAGCTGCAGGATGTCGATCTGAAGGCAGGACAGCCTTCCGAGCTCAAGACCTCCTGGTGGATTGGCCCCAAGAGCCGCGATCTGCTCGACGCCGCTCCCAACAAGCTCAAGGCCTCCATCGACATGGGCATCTTCACCTTCCTCGCCGTGCCCCTGCTCAAGCTGCTTACCTTCTTCGAAAGCTTCCTCGGCAACTGGGGCTTCGCCATCATTCTGCTGACCATTCTCATCAAGATCGTGTTCTGGCCTCTTTCCCGCAAGAGCTTCAAATCCATGGAGCAGATGAAGAAACTCCAGCCCATGATGAAGCAGCTGCAGGAGAAGTACAAGAACGACAAGGAAGCGCTCAGCCGCGAAATGATGCAGCTCTACAAGACCTACGGCGTCAATCCCATGGGCGGCTGCCTGCCCATTCTCATCCAGCTGCCCGTGTTCGTGGCTCTGTACCAGGCTCTTCTCAACTGCATCGAGCTGCGTCACGCCTCCTTCATCACCTACCTGCCCGGCACCGACCTGCTCTGGCTGGCCGACCTTTCCGTAAAGGATCCCTTCTACATCACGCCTCTCATCATGGGCGCCACCATGTTCCTGCAGCAGTGGCTCAGCCCCGCCATGGGCGACCCCCAGCAGCGCAAAATCATGATGATCATGCCCGTGGTGTTCACTGTCATGTTCATCAACTTCCCCGCCGGTCTGGTGCTGTACTGGCTCTGCAACAACATTCTGTCCATCATCCAGCAGTCCTGGACCCTGCACAAAACCAAGTAGCAGGGGCAAGATATGAGCGAATCCAAAGAGTTTCTTGGAAAAACCCTGGATGCGGCCATTGCGGAGGCCTGCTCCTACTACGACGTGCCCAGGGAAAAGCTGGAAATCGACATCATTGAAGATGCAAAAACGGGCATCTTCGGCATAGTGGGTGCCCGCAAGGCAAAAATACGTGCGCGTCTGGCAAAACTTCCCGACTTCATGCAGAATCCCGCTCAGCAGGAAAAGCCCGAACGTCAGGAAGGACGCCGTCGCGGCCGGGGCGAACGTCGCCGTGAAAAGACGGAGGCTCCGGAAGCACCGAAGGAAGAAGTCAGAGACCACAGAGAAAGCGCAAAGGAACGGCCTCAGGACACGGAAAAGGAAACGGAAGTTCCCGTTCAGGAAGAACGTGTGCTGCCCGCTCTCCGTACCGCAGGCGTGCCCGCTCTCGCTGCGGCTCCCGAAGCTTCCGCCGAAGACGCCTCCGATCCCGAAGCTGCGCAGGAAAATGCCGAAGAGCCTTCCGAGGAAGCTCACCGCTCCCGTCGCGCCCGTCAGCCACGCGGAGCGGCCCGTAAGGAATCTTCGCAGAAAAACGAAGAAAACGACGCGCTCGAAAGCACCCTGCCCCGCATTCCGCTGGCGGAACTCGATCAGGAAAGGCTCATCGGCACGACGAAGAACATCATCAGCCGCCTTGTCGCCCCGATTCTCGACGTGGATGCCGAAAGCGTGGACCTCACTCTGGAGGTCGGTGAAGACCGGATTCAGGTTTCCGTAAAAAGTGAAGACACCGGCCTTCTCATCGGCCGCGACGGCCAGAATCTGGCCGCCGTGCAGTACCTCGCTTCCCGCATGATCACGCGTGCCATGGGCTCTCAGGTACGCCTGCAGGTCGATGCCGGAGACTATCATGTCCGGCAGGACTCCCGTCTTCAGGAACTTGCCCTCGCTCTCGCCGAAAAGGTAAAGGCCACGGGCAAGGTACAAACGACGCGTCCTCTCAGCGCCTATCAGAGAAGAGTCATTCATCTGGCTCTTCAGGATGATCCCGATGTGCAGACGCGCAGCTCCGGAGAAGGAGCCCTCAAGCACGTCGTCATTCTGCGTCGCAAAGACTGACTTGACCGCCCGGCAGACAGTACGTCCGCCGGGCTTTTTTTTTCTTCAGCTCAAAAAACGGGCCGCAGCCCGGTATGCCTTCTCCGTCATACACACCGACTGTTCTCCCTTGCGCGAACACGCGTCCTGGTTTAGAACAGAGGACTCTTGAAATGTACCGTTTCAAGGATTCCACTTTCCGCGTGCAAGGCGGAAAGACACGTCCTTTTCCCGTATCCGGGCACGGGCTTTCGCCCCGCCCGTCTGAGCGTCAGGCTTTGCGCCATGCGCTCAAAAGGAGTTTCTGATGAACAAGCCCGGCATCGGCCTTGCTCCCGAAGGTGCGCCCGTCATCGGCCTGCTTACGGTCCTTTCCCTCTGCTCCGCCATCCTGGACTGGTGGCCCGTCACCGTTGTCGCCCTCATTCTGCTGTGGTTTTCCGTCCACTTCTTCCGCGATCCCGAAAGGGTGATTCCTCAGGATGAAAACATCGCCGTCAGCCCTGCGGACGGCCGAGTCGTGCGCATGGAGCCCCGTACCGATCCCATGACCGGTGAGACCAGACTGTGCATTTCCATCTTCATGAACATCTTCAGCGTACACGTGAACCGCGTTCCCGTTTCCGGCACGATCATCGGCATACGCTATCTGCCGGGCAAGTTCTTCAACGCCGCACTCGACAAGGCCTCCACGGACAACGAACAGTGCCGCTGGCTTATGCGCGACGAAAACGGCGATACGTGGTCCTTCGTTCAGATCGCCGGACTCATCGCACGCCGCATCGTTCCCCACGCCGAACAGGGTGACAACCTCAGGAGAGGACAAAGATTCGGCATGATACGCTTCGGTTCCCGCGTTGACGTCTATCTGCCCGCCGACTATACTTCTTCGGTTTCCATCGGCGAAAATGTCTTTGCCGGTCAGACTGTTCTGGCCAAGAAGTCCGCTTCCGAAGAAGCGTAGGAGAGGCTCTCATGCGCGATCCCAACAAGCCCGTTCCCCGCGGCGTCTATATTCTTCCCAATCTTTTTACCACGGCCAGCCTCTTTGCCGGCTTCTTCAGCATCATCCTTGCCTTCAAGGATCAGTTCGACCTGGCTGCCTGGGCCATACTTGTCGGCGCGGCCATGGACGGTCTCGACGGCAAGGTGGCGCGTCTTACCGGCACGGCCAGTCAGTTCGGCATAGAATACGATTCCCTGGCCGACGACGTGACCTTCGGCGTGGCCCCGGGCCTTCTGGCCTACGCCTGGCAGCTGCATGTATTCGGCAGACTCGGCCTTGCCGTAGCCTTCCTGTTCTGCGGCTGTGCGGCTCTGCGACTGGCCCGGTTCAACGTGGGCGTATCCACCACGTCCAAGCGGTTCTTCGTGGGCCTGCCCAGCCCGGCCTGCGCCTGCGTCATGGCCACGTTCGTGCTGTTCATGCCCTACTATCCCGACTTTCTCATGCCCATACTGCCGGGGCTCACGCTCATTCTTTCCGTCATCGTACCGCTTCTCATGGTCAGCAGGGTGCGCTACTTTTCCTTCAAGGAATTCGGCTTCATCAAGGCGCATCCCTTCCAGACCATGGTTGCCACGCTCATTGTGCTCAGCATGGTATTCTCTTTGCCGCGCCTGTTCTGCTTCCTCATTCTCATAGGCTACGTCATCTCCGGCCCCGCCTATACCTATATTCTGCGTCGCAGGGGCAAGCAGCTTGACCCCGAGGCTGCCGACGCTGCAAAGAACGCCGCAAAAATGCAAAGCGCTCATGAATCGGAAGCTGCGGTCGAAAGCGAAAAGAGCGGTCAGTAGAATCCCTGTTTGCCGACAACATGAAAAAAGCCTCCGTCTTCAAGGACGGGGGCTTTTTTCATACCCTTGCGAAAAGACCTGAAACGTTATTTTTCAAGAGTCTCCGACAGATTCATCACGTCCCGACAGCTTTCTCCTTTTTCCACCCTGAAGTATTCCGACTCCGCTTTACGCTGCTCTCTGCAGGGCAATCGTTTCAATGCCCTGCAGAAGCTGCACACTGAAACTGTTCCGAAAGGATTCTGCTCAATCGAAAACGGACTTCGCTGACCGCCTCCGATCCCAGAAACCGAAAAATTGCGCAAAAAAGCCGCGTTCCTTCCCGGAACACGGCTTTTCCGTCGCTCATCTATTCATAATTTTCCAACAGGAACATGGGCTTGACGGCCACCACCTCTTCGTATTCCGTCTGGCTGACCTTCACGTCGGAATTGAGGGAGCGAAGCACAACCTTCATATCCTCGTAGGCCTGCGGAACGGTTTCCGAACGCCCTTCCCGTATGGACCGAATCATGCGTGCAAGCGTGGCGGGATGCGCATAGCGGGCTGGCAGAGGAAAATCGGGATAATCCTTTATGTAGTCGGCCACGTCGGCACGGGCCTTTTCCAGCGCGGCCGCTATGGCCCGGCTGTTGTTGCGCGCCGTGGGAAGAACATTGGCACCGGCGAAGAAAAACAGCACGGCAAGCCCTATGAGCGTGACGTAAATGCCGTAGTCTCCCTCACCCGCAAACCAGGTATAGCCCCCGTAGGCAGACGCCATGAGTGCAAAGCAGAAAATGGCAAGAGCTATCCATTTGTGAACGGGATTGGTAAGCTGATCGACACGACGCGCCTTGCTGGCGGCTGCCAGGCGCGTCGCAAGATCGGGACGTTTTTCGAGAAAAGCCTTGGCGTCACGGAGTCTGGCAAGACTTTCCTCCGCCGTTGAAGAAAGATGCTTCACATATCTCGCCTCTTCTGCGGCTCTGGCCTCGGCAAGTCTTCTGGCCGCAGCCTCGGACATGGTTTCAATATGCGGGAAGCGGCGTTGTATTTCGGCAAGCATCATATCAACATGATGTTCATGCTTGAAGGTACATTGCACGCTCTCGCCCTTGTCGTACTCCACAACAAGATAGGGAATGGAACCGAAAATTCCCTTGCCCGTGAATCCGCCCTTGCTCATGGCCACGCGCTTGTAGGCACGCCGAATGTTGGATACGGGAATATAGAATCGGCGCTCCATGAAAAGACTGTTCAGGTACAGGGCCTTGTGTCCGACACCGCAGGGGCCGAATACAAGACAGGACTTTCTGTCCTCCTTCAGCTCGCTGTCGTTCAGTCCTGAGCTGCCCAGCTTGGCCGGTTTGAAGTACAACATCATAACTCCCCGCGGGATGAATTTTGCGTCCGCACGCTGTGGCTGCGAACCTGAAACAAGGAAAGGGGGGCCGCCTTTACGGGCGGTCCCCCAAGCACTCTGACGCAGAGGGTCCGGAGCGCCTCGGCGTTCCGTTATGCCTGTTCCGAAAGAACGTGCTCTTTCAGAACCTTTTTCATTGTGCCGCCTCCGCAGGGGAAGGCAGCTCCGGCCTTACACGCGGCGACTGCGGGCAGCGCGCAGGAACAGGCTGAGGAACAGGGCGGCCACGACCACGCCGATCACGTAGGAAACGGCGACGGGCAGCTTCACCACAAGGCCGAGACATTCAGGAGCCATGCAGAAGTAGGTGCTCGACACGGCGCTCATGAAGGTGGCGGGCACGGCGGTAACCCAGAAGTTCTTCTTGTTCTGGAAGAGGTACATGGAAGCGGCCCACAGAACGATCATGGCAAGAGTCTGGTTGGTCCAGCTGAAGTAACGCCACACGATGGTGTAATCGAGCTGGCTGATCAGTGCACCTGCGCCGAGCAGCGGCACGCAGAAGATGAGGCGGTTCTTGTAGCTGGTCTGGGAAACCTTGAACCAGTCGGCCAGCACCAGACGGGCGGAACGGAAGGCCGTATCACCGGAGGTGATGGGGCAGGCGATGACGCCGACCATGGCAAGGCCGATGCCTATGCCGCCCATGGTCTTGCTGCACACGTCGTAAATGGCGGCGGACTGACCGGCGGCAAGGCTGGCCAGAAGGCCGGTGGTCTGTCCGTCGGTGATTTCGTAGATGGTGCAGCCGGCGGCGGCCCAGATAAGGGCGATGATGCCTTCACACACCATGGCGCCGTAGAACACGAAGTGACCCTGATGTTCGCTCTTCATGCAGCGGGCCATGAGGGGCGACTGCGTGGCATGGAAGCCGGAAATGGCGCCGCAGGCCACGGTGATGAACATGAAGGCCCAGATGGGCGTTCCCTTGGGATGCATGTTGGTGAAGTGATCCCAGAGTTCAGGAATCTGATAGGCGGGATTAATCACAATGCCGGCGCCCACGCCCACGGCCATGATGATGAGGCAGATGCCGAAGACGGGATAGATCTTGCCGATGATCTTGTCGATGGAAATGAAGGTGGCAATGAAGTAGTACACCAGCACCACAGTCAGCCAGAAGGAAGCGTTCAGCAGAATGCCGGAAGCACCGGCTTCACTGCACAGCTTGACGATGAGCCCGGCAGGGCCTACGGCAAACACGGTACCCACCATGACGAGCAGCACCACGGAGAAGACGCGCATGACGGTCTTCATGGTGGAGCCCAGGTAGATGCCGGTGATTTCGGAGACCGAAGCGCCGTTGTTGCGCTCACTGGTCATGCCGGAGAAAAAGTCATGAACGCCGCCGGCAAAAATGGTGCCGAAGGTGATCCACAGGAACACCACGGGGCCCCAGAGAGCGCCCTGAAGCGCACCGAAAATGGGACCGAGACCGGCAATGTTCAAGAGCTGAATGAGAAACAGCTTCCACTGAGGAAGCACCACATAGTCCACGCCGTCATTGATGACCACGGCCGGGGTCTCCCGGTCGTCCGGACCAAAGGTATTCTCTACCATCTTACCGTAGGTAAAGTAACCGATGATCAGCAGCGCCAGGCAAACGAAGAAACTTACCATACAAACAATCTCTCATAAGACAGCAACGCCCTCGTACCACAAAAGTCGAAGGGATATGCCGACAGTCTTAGATGCCAAGTAGACCACCTGACAAATTTATGCAAGGCATCATATGGACCGGTTTCCGTGCTTTTTGAGAAAAAAAACTCTAATCGGGCCATATTACATAATTTTATTTTAATGTTTTTTTGCGTATGTCTGCGTCCGTCCCGCACGGCATTCCTTCTTCATCCCGCCTCACGGAAAATCGTGTTCGCCGATGAAGGACAAGAACAGGAATACGCCGGACGAAAATGCCGTTTCTCTAAGAAATCATTCATGATTTTCGAAAGTAAGACGCATCTGATGCCACGCGACGTTACCATGGGTGGAAGAGGAAATCCCTTCATCCACGAATCCGAGAGACGCATAATAAGGAACAAGTTTTTCCTTGCATGTGAGCACCATGCCGAGCCGCCCCCTTTTCCGCGCATCTTCCGAAAGACGACCGACAAGCATGGCGGCATAGCCTCTTCTCCGACATTCCGGAACCGTGTTGAGTCCGAAAATCATCTGCCAGCGACCTTTCTCCCTGTGCAGCGAGGCATCGGCGTACATCTCGTCCCGCAGGTCGCGCTCGTCGGTGGCCATGCCGTCGATGAAGGACACCAGACGATCATTTTCAAACAGAAGCCAGAAGCAGTCGGCATATGCCGCAATTCTGTCACGCAGCTCCTCTTCCGTGGCGGCTTCGCTTGCCGGAAAGCAGAGTCTTTCCACCTCGGCAACGGCCGCAACATCGGCCATGGTCGCATTTCTTATAAGCATGAATCCTCCGCGCACAAATCTGCGCGCCCGCCGTTCCGGCGGTTTCATTTTTATCCGTTTCAGGCTCAACCCCGTGCCGGCCGTCTGCCCGAACGACGCACCGACGCCGCATGAATTTCGGCAGACGGTCGAATGTCAAACGTCAGCGAGAAGCCTCCCGCACGGCGCAGGGCGCTTCAAAACGCTTGGCGCAGGCAACGCAGCAAGCCGGAGGATCGGCCGTCTGCACCTTTGCTCGAAACCGCGCATACTCCGGCTTCGACCATATGTCGGCGGGATTCTCCTCCAGAACGCCGCCGAACACCGTGCGGTTCGGCTGCGGCTCCCGAAGCGGCACATTAAGATACACGCACGGGGAAACCATGCCTTCGGCATCCACATACAATGTTCTGTGCGCCCTCTCCCGACAGAAAGGCGCAGGCTCCGGCGCAGGAAGCGAAGCATAAAAATCACGGCCTTCAGCTCGAACTTCAGCCCCCACCTGCTCCAGCACCACGCGTGCAGCCTCGATCTTCTCCCGTTCATGAGGGGCGAAGGCCTCCTTCTCCATTTCCGGGGAAGGAATGTAGTCCATGGTGCTTATGACTGCCGCGTGCACCCCCCAGTCTTCCATGAGTTCCGGCAGCCCGCGCACGGCCTCCACATTGGAGGCAAGCATGAGATAGGCCAGATGAATTTCCAGATGCACGGCATTCTTTTCCCTGCGTACCTTCTGAAGCGTTCTTACGGCACTCTCCACACGGGAAAAGGGTACGCCTGCACGGGCCTTGTTGCCGACCTCATCCGTACCGACAAGAGAGAAGGCCACTATGTCCATGCCGCTTGAAACGATGCTTTCCGCAAGCTGCTCGTTCATGACCATGCCGCAGGTGGTGGTGGATACCGCGCAGCCGGCTCTGCGCGCAAGAGACACGAAATCCATGAAACAGGGATTGAGAAAAGGCTCTCCCCAGCCCTGAAGATGCACGCGCGCCGTTCTGGTCATGACAGGCCAGAGCGCGGCGAAAACCTCGGCGCTCATGTGCCTGCTCTTCCATATGTCCGAACGCGTGGTGTGCGGGCAGTAGATGCACTTTCCCATGCAGCAGGAGGTAACCTCCACCTGAAGACATTCCAGTTCGCGCGACCGAATGAAATCCCGCAGATCCTGCAGGAGTCCGGGAGCGCGGAACTGGGAAAAAAGCCGTTTGACATCGGTGGCCATGCTTTTCCTCCCGCTAGAGCGTCCAGCTCGTTTCCAGATGAGGCATGGACTCGAAGGCTCCCCACTTCTTCTTGAAGAAGGTTATGCCGCCGTCTATGCCGAGACCAAGATTCAGCACGCTCTGGCCGCGACGCACGGCCTCATCCGCAAGCGCCTGCAAAAGGGCATCGCTCACGCCCGGAGGGCAGTCGTCCTGTCGGAAGGCGAACATGTAGAAGGCCGTACAAAGCGCGCTGTAGTCGCCGACGGCCACGGCAAGCAGTCTGCCGGAAGCATTGCGCGCAGCAAAGAGCACGGCCTCCGGCGAGGCCTTCACGTACGCGCCAACCTTTCCGAAAATATGTCGAGTTCCCGGGGACAGATTGCGCACCTTGAGGTAATGATCCACCAGGGCATCATGCTCACTCCCCCACTCCTCCACGTTCACCACGGCTTCCCTCTGCGCGCGGCGAAGCATGTTGCGGAGCTTCTGCCCCGGTTCATGGGGAAGATTCACGCACCACCACGCGTCGCGTTCCACCACGGCCCTGTCGGGAGCGGCAGCGGGAACGGCGGAAGCCAGCACCGTAATGCGCCGGAGATTCGGCATGGCAAGTGCGCAGGCAACGGCTCTTTCCAGCCTTTTCGCATAAGCCGGGGAATGGATGCCGCAGGAAGAAAGCTCATCCTGTGCCGGGAATGCCACGAGAGTGCAGCTGTCGGCCGTGGTCCAGGCCGCAAAGCCTTCGCACGAGCGCAGCGTACGGCCCGACACGGCTCGCACGTAGGAAGGAATCTGTTCCGGCACCACGGCGCGTGCGCCGAGGTCGGCAAGCGCACGGCCGGAAGAAGGACCGTGCGGCGCAGCAACAGGTTCTGCGTGCTCCCCGGAGCCTTCCCTCCGCAATGCGGAAGAGCGCACGTTTTCCGCCGGGGCCTTCTCCCAGGCGGGAGCGTCGGGATTCCCGGGAAGCACCACGGAATCATCGCGCCGAATCCAGGCCGAAAGTCTGTGCTTCCATGTCGGCAGCACGCGGGTTACGGTAAAACCGTCCTCGGCCAGCATCTGCCGCAGATTGATCATGTGGGCCGAACCCACGAACACGGCCGTGCCTCCCCGCTCGATATACGGCCTCATTCTCTCGCGGAAACGCTGATCGCGCACACTGATGATGGTACCCGTGCGCGTGGGAAATTCGGCGCTCGTTCCCATCATGCCCATGAGATCGCCGGCCAGATATCGCGACCGGTTGCTCTTCATGAGCTTCGGCCAGAAGGAACATTCCTTCATGAACTTCACGATGCGCGTCATGGGCGCAGATTCAAGCGAAGCTATCTGCTCGGCAAGACTTTCCATGCCCATGACGGACTTGCCCATGTCAAGCGCGATGTCCCATACTTCGAGATCCACGGAATTCGTCCAACCGTTGCGTTCAAGATACGATGTCCAGAGGGAGAAGAAGGCATACCACTGACGGCTTTCTGCCAGCACGGCGCGAACATCGATGCGACGCTCCTGCTGCACGCCGGCCAGTCTTGCCCAGAACCCTTCGGGACCGTAAACCATATGCTCGAGACGAACGATGTCTTCCTCGGAAAGGAACTGGGAAACACGGGGTGCATCCGGATCGGGAGAACGGCCGATGCGCGCCACTTCATCCATGCTGTCGGAATCTATGGGGCCTTCCAGAAGCACCGTATCCACGTTCTCAAACAGACGCCGCAGGGAGTGCTCGAAGGAATAGCAGAAAAAGTGTGCCGAGCCGCCTATCCACGAAGTGCGTCCGTTCTTGTCGAGTCTCCAGAGCATGGCGCACGGCCGCTGCTGGGGAAGAAAGTCGAAGAACTTCCAGCGCGACATTTCATAGTTGCCCGATGAGCTTCCTATGCTTATGGCGAGATACGCCGCCATGTCGAAAAATCCGCCGCTTCCCGTGAGGCTTGCGGCAGGCTGCCATACGGCAAGTTCATAAGGCGCATCCTGCACTCCTCCCCATTTCTTCTTGAAACGGGTAATGCCCTCGTTCACACCGAGCCCGAGCAGCACGGTGCTCTTTCCTTCCGCACGGGCTCGTTCCAGCATTTCGGCAAAAAGCAGATCGGGAGCATGAGGCACGTAATGCGTTTTGGAATGGGCGCCGAGCACATAGCTGACATGCCGGGGAAGGGAATAATCGAGCAGAAGGCAGGCCGCAAGCTGACCTTCGGCATCCCAGGCATTGAGAAGCCTGAGGTCGGCCCCGCCGCGCAGAGCCGATGCCGTGCCGGAATAAAGCTGACGTATGCGCGGCGGCAGCGGAATGCGGGAAAGAAACTCCGCCCACAGCCGTCTGTGCTCCGGGGAAAACTCCCTTGTTTCATCCACCCTGAGCCGTTCCGCCGCATGACGCACCGGTCCGCGGAGCTTTGCAGGCACGGGAGACGCGGCATCGAGCGTGTAGTACACATCTCTGTCCTGCACGTACTCCTTCAGCTTTTCAGGCATCTCAGGCGCTATGGCAAAACAGTCGGAAGGCTTCGCCCGGCGCATGGCCTCACCGAGGGCGTCCTCAAACCGACTCACGGAAAACTCCCCTTCCAGAGGATAGCCTATGGCCATGAGCCAGTCGCCGTCCGCGACGAAAATATGACTGTCCAGCTCAAAGGAACGACCTGCCGAAATGGCCTCAAGAAGGGGCCGGGAATGCTCGGGAACGGTGACTGCGGACATGGTTGACTCCTTGGCACGCTTGTGAGGAATATGCCATATCCCCGCCCGACGGTAAAGAAGTCCCGAAGCCTCAGGTTCTCTCTACGGCCGGAAATCCCTTATCCAGGTACGGCAAACGCCGTTCGGAAACGCCTAAGCTCAGGATTGCCCGGGAAAAATTTCTGTTATACGGTACCCCCATATTCCGTTTCCTTAAAATATCTCCGGTCCTGCCATGACAAGCTTTCTTCATATCGTTCTCATTCTCGTCTGCGGCGGTTCGCTCGTGGGACTTCTTTCCGGGCTGTTCGGCGTGGGAGGAGCCTTCATCATCGTTCCTCTGTTGAACATTCTGTTCACGCAGATGGGCATTGATCAGGACATCGTTCAGCATCTGGCCGTGGGCACGGCTCCCTCGACCATGCTCATCACCTCTCTGACGACCTTTCTTGCACACACCCGCATGGGGTCCATGCGCTGGGACGTGTGGAGAACCATGCTGCCCGGCATCATCATAGGCGCCGTTTCCGGCGCACTGCTGGCCCATCACATCAACGGGCGTACTCTGGAAATGCTCTTCGGCGTCATCATCGTGCTCATGTCCACGCAGATGGCCATAGGGCGTACGCCGCCCCCCAACGAAAAAATGAAAAAGCTCTACGTGCCCGTAAGTCTGTTCGTGGGCATGATCGCCAGTCTGACCGGAGTGGCGGGTTCCATGCAGCTCATCGTCTTTCTGGCCTGGGCCGGGCACGACTGGTGCGACTGCGTGAGCACGGCCGCCGCCCTCACCCTGCCCATCTCTCTTACCGCCACGATAAGCTACATCATTCTCGGATGGCATCAGCCCGATCTTCCGGCCTATTCGTTCGGCTACGTCTATGTTCCCGGCACGCTTTCGCTCATGATTCCGGGCATCATCATGGCCATCGTCGGAGCCAGACTCGCCCACTGGTCCGGCCTCCCGCTGAAAAACCTGAAACGCGGCTTTGCCATTTTCGGACTGTGCATAGGAGTCTCCATTCTTTACAGAACGGTGCTTTCCTGACCGAAAAATTCTCCCCCCGGCATGACTCCTAAAAAAACAGTGCATTTTCTCATGGTTCCGGCATATTGCCTTTTTTCAAAGGCCGCCTACAGTGTCTGAAAAAAACAACATCATGCAGAGGCACACCGCCCCTTCATGCTGCAAGAAAATGAGGTTCCCATGTTTGAAACAGTCGTACTGGGCAGACGTTGCAGCGACAGGGACTACAAGGAACAGGCCCCGGAGCTGCGCATAAAACTCTTTGAGGCTCAGCGGAAGTGCATAGACCGCAGGATTCCCCTGCTCATCATCATTGCGGGCATCGACGGCGCGGGCCGCGGTGCGGTCATCAATCTTCTGTCGGAATGGATGGACAGCAAGCACGTGCATAACCATGTGTTCTGGATGGAAACCGACGAGGAGCGGGAACGTCCCGTTGACTGGCGTTACTGGCGCCGTCTTCCGGCAGCAGGAAGCGCAGGCGTATTTTTCGGCGGCTGGTACGGCCTTGCCATGCGCATGTTCTGTACGGGCAACATGAGCGAGGAGGCTTTCACCGCCCATATGCACCACTGCCGGGGACTCGAAGAAAGTCTGGCGGCATCAGGCATGGCCATAGCCAAGATATGGCTGCATCTGGACAAAAAGGAGCACGCGGCGCGGCTTAAAAAACGGCTGGCGCACAAGGAACTGCTCCACTTCACCCCCTACGACAAAAAGGCCTCCGAAAACTATGAAGGCCTCGCCAGCGCCGCGGCCAGGGCCATCACTCTGACCGACCGGGCCTTTGCACCGTGGACCATCATAGACGCCGCAGACGCGAACTACCGCAACCTCGCCGTGGCAAAAGCCGTCATAGCCACGGTGGAGCGCGCCGCCGCCGAACAGGACGCCAGAAAAGCCCGTCTCGAAGAGAAGCCCTCCTCCGTGCAGCAGAACGTCATTTCCACTCTGGACGCCATAGATCTGAGTGCCAAGGCCGACCCCGACACTTATAAAAAAGATCTGGCCGAACTGCAGGCCGAACTGCACGAACTTACCTATCACGCCTGGCGCAAGGGCATTTCGAGCACGCTGGTGTTTGAAGGCTGGGACGCCTCGGGCAAGGGCGGAAGCATACGCCGTCTCATGGACGGCATAGATGCCCGCATCAGCCGGGCCATTCCCATAGGCGTGCCCTCCGATGAGGAGCTTGCCCACCATTATCTGTGGCGCTTCTGGCGGCATGTGCCCCGCGCAGGATTCATCACCGTGTACGACAGGTCGTGGTACGGACGCGTGCTCGTGGAACGGGTGGAAGGACTGACGCCGCAGGAGGATTGGAGCCGGGCCTATTCGGAAATCAATCTGTTCGAGGAGCAGCTCATGAGCCGGGGCAACGTGCTGGTGAAGTTCTGGCTGCACATTTCCCCCGACGAGCAGCTTCGACGCTTCAAGGAAAGAGAATCCACGCCGTGGAAGCAGTACAAGATAACCCCCGACGACTGGCGCAACAGGGAAAAATGGCCCGAGTACGTACGCGCCGCCGACGAAATGTTTCTGCGGACCAGCACGGAATACGCGCCCTGGCACATCATTCCCGCCGAAGACAAAAAGTATGCCAGACTCTCGGTTTTGCGAACCTATCGCGAGGCGTTGAAAAACGCTCTGAAACAGGCTGACGGCAAAAAAGGCAGCCACGACAAGAAATAAAAAAGCAGCGCACGACGACGAAAATCCCGTGCGCTGCAATCGTTTTCATGCTTCTGCTTCGAAAGGGCACTTCCGGAGATCTCTGGACAGTGTTTTTTTTCGGCTCTTTTCCTTGCTTCCCCTTTTATTAATGAGTAAGGTGCTTAGAACGCACACTTTTCCCGTGAAAATTCAAAGGAGGCATCATGCCTGAACTCTCTCCTGAAAAAACGCTTTTGCTCGATGAAATCAATAATCTGTCCGACCAGATGAGGGAAATTGCCTCCGCCATCTTTGCCGAACCGGAACTCGGATATCAGGAATTCAAGTCTTCGGCCCGTCTTGCCGACTTCCTTGAATCGAACGGATTCAAGGTGGAACGCAACCTTCTCGACATGCCCACAGCCTTCCACGCCACCTGCGGTTCCGGCGAAGGTCCGAATGTCGCCTTCCTCGCCGAATTCGACGCCCTGCCCGGCCTCGGCCACGCCTGCGGCCACAACCTGTTCGGCACCGCCGCCTGCGCCGCCGCCGTGGCCCTTGCCCGTCATCTTCCCGCCGGCACCGTTCATGTGTTCGGCACCCCCGCCGAAGAAGGCAACGTGAGGGACGCGGGCGGCAAGGTTCCCATGGCCGATGCCGGTCTCTTCGACAACATGGATGCCGTCATCGCCGCCCATGCCGAAGGACGAACCATTCTCAAGCAGCAGCTCATTTCCCGCGCCAATCTTGAAATGGACTTCAAGGGAAAGGCCGCCCATGCCGCAGGTGCGCCGGAAAAGGGCATCAACGCCATGGATGCCGCAGCTCTGGCCGTCATGGGCATCAACAGCCTGCGTCAGCACATGACCCGCGACGTGCGCATTCACGGTCTTCTTACCGACACCGGCACCTCCATCAACACCATTCCCGAATTCGCCCGCCTGCGCTACGGCGTGCGCGCCCGCAAGCCGGAAACGCTCAACAATGCCATCGAACGCGTGGTCAACTGCGCTCGCTGCTGCGCCATGGCCCTCGGCTGCCAGTTCTCCTACCGGCACTCCGCGCATCCCTACTATACCATGCGGCACAACATGCCTCTGCTCCACGCCTTTGCCGCCAACCTCGACCTGCTCGGCGAAAGCTACATTGATGAAGTGCAGAGCAGCTACTCCACCGACATGGGCAACGTCAGCTTCAAGGCTCCCTCCATCCATCCCTACATTTCCATCGGAGGCGCCCACCTCGTCGGTCACACGCCCGAATTTGCCCAGGCCTGCAACGGCGAAGGCGGCTTCAAGGGCATGATTCTTGCCGCAAAGTCCATGTGCCTGACCGGTTTCGATGTCCTCACCAGTGAAGAGCTCCGCAAGGAGGCCCGTAAGGCCTTTGAAAGTCTTGACGATCTCGATTGATCTTCCTATCCATAAGACCCCAGTGCATCACGGCGCGGAACGTCCGCGGCGTGATGCTTTGTATAAAGACTCTCTTATTCTCCCACGATTCCCAAGGAGCTTCAGGCCATGGCGAAAGAACAAATCGAAAACCTTTCCGGCATACTCGGCTTCATTGAGCGAGCCGGTAACCGACTGCCGCATCCCGTCACCATTTTTCTGATCCTTACGCTGATCGTCATGGTTCTCTCCTATGTGTTTCAGGGAATTCCCATGGTCGATCCCAAAGGCAAGAACCTGGTCGTTCAGAGCCTCGTCTCCGTGGACGGACTCACCTGGTTCCTTAAAAACTGCGTGGACAACTTCGTCCGCTTCAAGCCCCTCGGCCTCGTGCTCGTCATGATGCTCGGCCTCGGCGTGGCCGAAGAAGTAGGTCTGCTTTCCGCCGTTCTTCGCGCCACCATTCTCAGCGCGCCGCGCAGCATGGTGACGGCCATCATCGCCTTCTGCGGCGTCATGGGCAACATGGCCTCCAGCGCGGCCTTCGTGGTCGTTCCGCCCCTCGGAGCCATGATATTCAAGGGCCTCGGCCGCAATCCTCTGGCCGGCATAGCCACGGGCTTCGCCGGATGCGCCGCGGGTCTGAACGCCAACCTTCTGGTGGTCGGCACCGACGTGGGCCTTGCCGCCATCACGCAGCAGGCCGCTCAGATCATCGATCCTTCCATCACCGTGCATCCCGCCGTCAACTGGTACTTCATGTCGGCCTCCACCTTCCTCGTCACGGCCATCATCGTGATCCTTACGGAAAAATTCGTGGAGCCCCGTCTTGAAGGCGTAGCCATGCACGAAAACGCCATGGGCAGCGAAGACATGACCGTTACGCCCGAAGAGCGTCGCGGCCTTCGTGCCGCCCTCATAGGCGGCCTTATCTACATCTGCCTCATTCTGCTCACCGTGGTGCCCGAACACGGCATTCTGCGCAACCCCAAGACGTTCAGCATCGTTCCTTCGCCCTTCCTTGATTCTCTCGTTCCCATTCTTCTGGTCTTTTTCCTTGCCGTGTCCATTCCCTACGGCGTGAGCACCAAGGTCATACGCAACGACAAGGACGTGGTCCGCTTCATGGGCAAGGCCATGCGGGAGTTCTCCTCCTTCATCGTGCTCTGCTTTGCCGCCGGTCAGTTCGTCTCCAGCTTCGCCTACACCCATCTGGACATGTACCTTTCCATCAAGGGCGCGGCCTTCCTCAACGACACGGGCTTCTCCGGCATTCCGCTCGTGGTGAGCTTCCTCATTCTCACCGCCTGCATAAACTTCTTCATCGGCAGCGCCATGGCCAAGTGGGCTCTTCTCGCCCCCATTTTCGTGCCCATGCTCATGCAGATGCAGCTTTCCCCCTACTTCGTGCAGGCCGCCTACCGCGTGGCGGATTCCACCACCAACGCCATTTCTCCGCTTGAACCCTTCATGGCCTTCATCATCGGCGTGGCGCAGAAATACGCGAAGAACGTGGGACTCGGTACCATCATTTCCCTCATGCTGCCGTATGCGCTCGGCATCCTGCTGTTCTGGGGCCTGTTCCTCATCATCTGGATGGAACTCAATCTGCCTCTCGGCCCCGGCGCGCCCGTTTTCCTGTAAGCCCTTTTCCCCGCGGCGGGACGCCCCGTCGCCCTGCCGCGGGACTTTCTCTTCAATCACCTCGACCTTATAAAAGCCCTTTTCAATATACTCTCATCAGGAGGCCACGTGGAATACTTCGACTTTGAAATCATGGGACTCAAGCGCAAGCTGCCCTTCGTCAAGATAGGAGAGAATCTCGCCCTTGCCAGCTTCGTCGTGCTTTCCGACACCGAACTCATCCAGACCGTCGCTCCCGAACTCATGAAACGTCTGCCGGAAGTGGACGTTCTCATGACGGCCGAAGCCAAGGGCATCTGCCTCACCTATGAAATCAGCCGACTCATGGGCATGAAGGACTTCGTCGTAGCCAGAAAGAGCCGCAAGCCCTATATGCAGAACCCCATCTCCCATTCCGTGTTCTCCGTCACCACGCAGAAGGAACAGACCCTGTGGCTCGACGGCTGCGAAGCGGAAAAAATCCGCGGCAAGCGCGTGGCCCTCATCGACGACGTCATAGCCACCGGCGAGTCCATCGAGGCCATTGAATCCCTGGCCCGCGCCGCCGGTGCCGAAGTTGTGGCCCGCGCCGCCATTCTGGCAGAACTGCAGTCGGTACACCGCAAGGACATCATCTACCTGAAGGAGCACTATGTGTTCCGTCCCAATCCCGACGGTACCTACACGCCTCTGGACAAACTCGACTGATCTTTTCCGCAGCGCATTTCCGGCCGGACAGCGCCGTCCCTGTATGCCGAAAGGATGGGGAGAACGAGGACACTGCGACGAACTGCCGCAGAAAGCCGTTCTCGCCCTTCCTTCCACAGCACGCAGAGGCCGATCCGACCTGTTCACCCCGCCAGGATTTTCCGTGACGCGCAACATCCACCGCCATTACGGTTCCGGCAGCACCCTGTAACGAACACAAGGAGACTCTTTCGCATGGACATGTCCTCCTCTTTCCCCATGGTCAGGGACGTTCCCTACATGGGCGTCATCTGGGTCGTTCACGAAGCTTCCAAGCTGGGATTCTGGAACGGTCACCCCGACTGGTGCAACCTCGGACAGGGACAGCCTGAAGTCGGCGACATGCCCGGCGCGCCCGAGCGCATCAACCACATCGACATCGATCCTGCCGACCATGCCTACGGTCCCGTGGGCGGTACCGGTGAAGTGCGTGAGGCCATAGCCGACATGGTGAACAGAACCTACCGCCGCGGAAAGTCCAAGTACACGGCGGACAACGTCAGCTTTGCCAGCGGCGGCCGTCTTGCGCTTACCCGTCTCTACACCATTCTTGCCGACGGCGCGCGCATCGCCTACAAAAATCCCGACTACACCGCCTACGAAGACTATCTCTACAGCCTGCGCAACCGCTGCGTGCTTCTGCCTATCCGGGCCTCGGAAAAAGACGCCTTCTCCATTCCCGCGGAAACGCTGGAAAACTTCATTCATCAGGAACGCGCCAACGTCTTCGTGTTCTCCAATCCCTGCAACCCCACCGGCGAACTCATTTCCGGCGAAACGCTGGAAAGCTATGTAGCCACGGCCCGCAGAGAAAACTGCCTGCTCGGCAGCGACGAATTTTATTCCCACTTCATCTACAACGAAGACGGCTCTCCGGCTTCCGGTCCCGTGTCTGCGGCCGAATTTGTGGAAGATGTGGATAAGGACCCCGTGGTCATCTTCGACGGCCTCACCAAAAGCCATCGCTATCCCGGATGGCGTGCCGGCTGGGCCGTAGGCCCGAAGCACATCATTGAAATGCTCAACCGCGCGGCAAGCGCCGTGGACGGCGGCCCCTCCATGCTCACCCAGCGTGCCACGATCGCCGCCCTTGAGCCTTCCCGCGTGGAGCAGGAAACCACCGCCCTGCGCGCCGAGTTCGCCTACAAGCGCAAGCTCATGCTGGACGGACTGGCCGAAATAGGCATCCGCCCCGCCGCCGAACCGCGCGGCACCTTCTACATATGGGCCTGCATACGCGACCTGCCCGCCCCCCTCAACGACGCCGACGCTTTCTTCCACGCCTGCCTCGCCCGCAAGGTCATGACCGTGCCCGGCCGCTTCTTCGACGTGCGCCCCTACAGAACCCGCCCTGCCGAAGAGCCTTATCGTTCCTGGGTACGCTTCTCCTACGGACCTTCCCGCGACGTGGTGAAAACCGGCATAGAGCGCATTGCCGCCCTCGTCCGCGAAAGCCGTTAACAGAAAAGGCGCGGGAAAAACGTTTTTCCCGCGCCGGAACGGGTCGCGCCGCCTCGGCGCGACCCGTCTTTTTTCCAAGCCTGTCTGACGTCAGGTCCCGCGTCGGGCCGCAGACAGGCTCCGCCATTTTCAGCCGTGTGCTTGAAAACCACGTAAAAAACAAGTCATGAAAAACACTACCGTCTCGCTTTCATTCATGCTTCTCGGCGTCGTGTTCTGCGTCTGCCTCATCGCTTCCAATCTTCTGGAAACCAAGATCATTCAACTCGGTCCGGTCACCATCACCGCGGGCTTTCTGGTCTTTCCCGTTTCCTACATCATCAACGACTGCATAGCCGAAGTATGGGGCTTTACCAAGGCTCGCCTCATCATCTGGCTCGGCTTCGCCGTCAATTTCGCCATGGTGGCGCTCTTCCAGCTGGCCGTGGCTCTGCCCTCCGCTCCCTTCTGGGAAGGAGACTCCGCCTTCCGTTTCATATTCGGCCTTGCTCCACGCATCGCCGCGTCGAGTCTTCTGGCATTTCTGCTCGGCTCCTTTCTCAACGCCTACGTGATGAGCCGAATGAAGATTTCCAGCGGAGGAAAAAACTTTTCCGCCCGCGCCATTCTCTCCACGCTCGTCGGTGAAAGCGCAGACTCCTTCATCTTCTTTCCTCTGGCCTTCGGAGGCCTCGTTCCGGTGCAGGAACTTCTGAAAATGATGGCGATTCAGATTTTCGCCAAAACGGCCTATGAAGTGCTTGTACTGCCCGTAACCATTCGGGTCGTATCCATGCTGAAACAGGTGGAAGGCATGGATGTCTATGATACGAACATATCATACAACATATTGAAAATTAAAGAAATTTAGAAACAGTTACACAAAAAACGGCCTTCTGATTCCTGCGCGTCCGGGACTCTCGGAACATCCGCTTCGGCCGAAGACTCCGATCTTCCTTGACTCCCGCGGAAAAGACCGCTTCAACGCGGCGGAAGGCACGGCGACGCAAGGCAGGGCACCCCGGCCGCTCCTGCGCGCATGAGCCCCATCTCACAGTCCCGTCAGCTGCATGATTCCCGTCAGGAAAAGATGGCACCCGTATCCCACGATGACGAGTCCGGACACGACGTTGATGAAGCGCAGAACTTTGGGACCGAAGCCGGCGGAAAACAGGGAAACCGCCGCCGTAAGCGACAAAAACCACAACACGGAGGCCGTCATCACGCCGGAGATGAACGGCAGAGCGCCCTCTTCGGCCAGCATGGCATGAAAGGCCCCGAGCATCATTGTACCGTCAAGCACGGCCTGCGGATTGAACCATGTGACCACGCAGGCAAAGGAAACCGTTTTCGCCAGGGAAACGGGGCTGCTCCCGCGCTCTATTTCCACTGCTCCCGCCCTCAGCAGTCCCTGTCCGATGTAAAGAACCACAAGACTGCCGATCAGAAGAATCAGCCTCTGCAGAAGAACATGCCTCTGCATGACGGCCCCCATCCACCAGAAGCAGGCAAGCGCCAGCGTAATGTCGAAAAAAATGACGATGATTGCCGTTGCAAAGGCCTGTGAACGCGTTTTCGTCAACACGGCATTGATAACGAAAAGATTCTGCATCCCTATGGGTGCGACATAAGCAAACCCCATGGTCAGTCCCTGAAAAAAACAATCCATGTCATCCTCATTTTCTGCTGCGGGAAAAACTCTTCCCGATCCGGAGAAAACTACGCCTCGACCACACTTGAAAAGCACAAACGCTCAGACCGTGGACAGACAGAGATTCGAAGCGTACGCTGGCATTCTCCCCTCTTCCTGTGCACGGAGTCCTGCCATGAAAGTCGTCATGCTTCTGGAAAATACCTCGTCCGATCCCCGTCTCACGGCGGAACACGGCCTGAGCCTCTGCATTGAAACGAAAAAGCACCGCATTCTCTTCGATACGGGACAATCGGACGCTTTTTCCCGCAACGCTGAAATGCTGGGCATCGACCTGCGCGACGTGGACATGGCCGTCATTTCCCACGGACACTATGATCATACCGGCGGACTGCTCCGCTTTCTCGAAATCAACGACCATGCCCCCGTCTATGTTCATAAACGAGCTTTTGAACGGCACCGTTCCGGCGACGGCAGGGAAATAGGCATGGATGCTTCCCTTGCAGAAAATCCTCGCATTGTGCTCACGGATGGCAGAGTCGCGCTCGACGACGGACTGTGGCTCGACGACTGCAACGACGGAGAAAGACCCTTTGCCTCACACAGCGGAAATCTTCTCATGCTCCGAAACGACCGCTTCGTGCCGGATGACTTCTGCCATGAGCAATACCTGAACATTCGAGAAAGCGGCCGACTCGTCACCATAAGCGGATGCTCACACAAGGGCGTGCTGAACATTCTGCACTGGTTTCGCCCCGACGTCTTCATCGGAGGCTTTCATTTCATGTCGCTCGATCTGGAAAAAGGCGGACGTGCCGAACTGGAGGAGGCGGCCACGGCCCTGTCCGGACTTCCCACCAGGTACTGCACCTGCCACTGCACGGGGCAACGGCAGTTCGAAGTTCTGAAACGGACGCTCGGTGATCGAATTCTCTATCTTTCCGGCGGAATGAGCCTCACTCTGCCCTGAAAATCCGTTTTTCGTCTTCGTTCCTTCGTCCAGAACACGCCGAACAGACGACTTATGAACGAACTTTGCCGGAATTTCGATCGTCGATCTGACGACGGGGCTCCTCTTTCTCCTCCTCTTCCAGCAGTACGTTCAAAAGCTGACTGGCACAGCGGGAAAGCAGCGCGTTTTTCCGCGTGCATATCAGAATGCCTTCCGGCTGAAACAGATGATCGAGAGGCATAAAATCCAGTTCGTCGCGAAACAGCGGCATTCCCCCCGAA
Source organism: uncultured Mailhella sp. (assembly GCA_944322635.1). Taxonomy (GTDB): domain Bacteria; phylum Desulfobacterota; class Desulfovibrionia; order Desulfovibrionales; family Desulfovibrionaceae; genus Mailhella. Next base: position 11,526 of record CALUPL010000005.1, on the reverse strand, counting down.
AGCGACGTTACCAGACTTATGCCGAACCCCCGTCGGACGTATTCTCCCATGAGATAAATGTTCCTGGCTTCCAGAAAGACATCCATCTTCAGTCCGTGTTCCGCAAAAGCCTGCTCCAGCTTCGTCCCCGAGGCAAAGCGGATGTGAGAGGCCAGTTTGATGATGGGATAGCGGGCCACGTCCTCCAGCTGAATGTTTCTGCATTTCGTAAGCTCGTGCCCCTTGGGAACCATGAGGACGAAATGCGCCGTCTTCCAATGATAGGTGGCCAGATGGGCCGGAACCTGCGATTCCAGAGCCAGAGTAAGGTCTATCTTTCCATGACTCAGCATTTCAAGGGCAAGATCGGGAGAACGCTCCAGAAGCGTCAGTCTGGCATCCGGATACCGGCGTCTGAACCGGTCGATGGCATCCGGCAGCATGAGGCTCAGCGTCGCCGTGCCCGCGGCCAGCGTCACCCTGCCCAGGCTTCCGTCATGAAGGCTCTCCAGTTCCCGGGTCAGGGCAAGGCGTCTTTGAAAGACGTCCTCCGTAAACTGCAGGACCCTGCGCCCCTCTTCCGTAAGCACCATGTTCCGGCTGTTCAGCCGCGTGAACAGCTGGCACCCCAGCGATTCTTCCAGCGCCTTGATCTGCTTGGATACGGCCGGCTGTGACCGGTGCATGACGGCAGCCGCCTTGCCGAGACTTTTCAACGTGGCAGCATAATAAAATGTTTTAAGATACATCCAGTCCATAAAAGTTCCGTCGGAATCGCCGACTCCACGCCCAAGGTTATAGACGGAATAAAAAAAACGAAATGGACAGGTAATCGGCTGAAAGTTATATTCTCATCCATAATTCCACCATGTTCAATATGGGGAATTTGCTCCCTTTTGGCAATCATATTTACGAAGGTGAGGTTATGAAACAGCCGTATGTCTGGCCGGAATCCGTCCGCGCCGCCTTCTGCTTCACCATTGACGTGGACGCCGAAAGTCCGCAGCTGTGGCGCAACCGTAAACAGCCCTCTCTGAGCATGAACGAACTGGAGCAGCGCTTCTACGGCCTGCGCGAGGGAATATGGAATCTTCTGGACCTGCTGGCCCGCTACGAAGTCAGAGCCACCTGTTTTGTTCCTGTCCATGAAGCCGTCACCCGCCCCTGGCTGCTGGAAACTCTCGTCAAAGCCGGTCATGAAATCGGCCTGCACGGCGTTCTGCATGAAGTCGTCAGTGAGCTGACCCGGGACCAGTTTGCCGAAATTGTGGAGAAGGGACTGGAAACCGTCGTCCAATATACAGGAAAGAAGCCCTCGGGCTTCCGTTCTCCGGCCTGGGAAATGACGCCCTGGGCATTCGACGTTCTGCATAAGGCCGGCATTGCCTACGACAGCTCTCTCTCCGGAAACGACCACCCCTACTCTCTCGGCGACACGACAGAAATTCCCATCCAGTGGCCTCTGGATGACGCCGTTTTCTTCCGCTACGCCGGTACCGGAGCCGACCGCTGGGCTCCCCGCTCCACTGCCGACACCGCCGACAGCTGGCTGAATGTTTGTGAATCCATAGAACGTTTCGGTGGTTCCGTTGTGACCACCGTGCACCCATGGCTCACCGGCCGCAGCTATCGCACGGGCCTTGCGGAATCCCTTTTGAAACACGCCCGGAACACTCCGGGATTATGGATTTGTACGGCAGGAGAACTGGCAGCCTATCACGCTTCTTCCAAAAATTATGAAAACTTCATGGAAGAGCTGAATCCTGCCTTCCTGTCTCACGGCAGACCTGCACAGCCCAAGGAGGACTTGCATGCTTAAACGCCTAGGAACACATCTTACGGGAATGCTCTGTGCCCTTCTGCTTGCCTCTGCACCCGCGTGGGCGGCCAAGGACACCGTCATCATCGACCTGAGCAACGAAACGGCCACCTGCGATCCGCACATGCAGTGGAACCAGAACAGCTACGGCGTCTATCGCAACATTTTCGACAACCTCATCACCCGCGACAACCACGGCACCATCATTCCGGCGGTGGCCTCCTCCTGGAAATATCTGAACGACACGCAGATCGAATTCACCATCCGCAAGGACATCACCTTCCATGACGGCACGCCTCTCACTCCGGAAGACGTGGTGTACAGCATCACCCGCATCACCGACAAGGCTACCGCCAGTCCCCAGCGCAGTCAGTTCGAAGCCGTTTCCAAGGCGGAAGTCACCGGTCCCGACCGCGTAGTCTTCACCACCAGCAAGCCTTATCCTCCCCTGCTGGCCCAGCTCGTCAAGCTGAGCATAGTGCCCAAGGCCTACGTGGAAAAGGTGGGCAAGGAAGAATTCAACAAGAAGCCCGTGGGCAGCGGCCCCTACAAGTTCGTCGAATGGCAGCGCGGCGTGCATATTCTTCTTCAGCGCAACGACAAGTACTGGGGCAACAAGGGATTCTTCGAAAAGGCCGAATTCCGCTTCGTGCCCGATCCCAGCACCCGCGTGGCCGACCTGCGCACGGGCAAGGCCGATCTGGCCGTCGATCTGAACCCCGACCTGTCCGCCACCATTAAAAACGACAAGGTGTGCGAACCCCGGGTGACGCTCACCGAACGCGTGGCCTTCCTGCGCACCAACAACGGCCGCACTCCCACCAGCAACAAGCTCGTCCGCCAGGCCATAGCCTACGGCATAGACAAGCAGGGCATCATCGACGGCCTGATGAACGGTCAGGACCGCATAGCCGACACCATGCTCACCAAGGAAATGGCGGGCTACAGCGAAATGGCCGGCTATCCCTATGATCCCGACAAGGCCAGAAAGCTGATTGCCGAAGCCGGAGACGCCGCCAAGGAAGAACTCATTTTCGCCACGGCCCCGTCCTACGATCAGCGCATCGTGCAGGCCGTTCAGCAGATGCTCACCGACATCGGCCTCAAGGTACGCATTGAAATGATGGATCAGGCATCCTTCCTCAAGGCCGTTCAGCAGGGCGATCTTTCCGGCCGGCCTCACATCTCCTTCGGTCGCTGGTCCTGCGCCTGCATGGACGCCGACGGCGTGGTCTATCCTCTCCTGCACTCCAGCAGCGCCTGGTCCCAGACCCGCAACGCCACCCTCGACGGACTGCTCGACGAAGCCCGCATCTGCCTCGATCCGGCAAAGCGCGTGGAACTCTACGCCGGAGCCGACAAGATCATTCTGGATGAGGCCTACATTCTGCCGCTCTATCAGGTCGCCTACATCTACGGAGCCAACAAGAACCTGATCTGGTCCCCGACTCCCGATGAAAGCCTCTTCCTCAACAGGATGAGCTGGAAGTAAGCGTTACGTCCATTCCGGGACGCCCTGCGGGGCGTCCCCCTTTCCCGCTCCTGTTTTTTCCGCCGGCACGTCCAGGAGGATCCATGAGCCGATTTATTCTGAAACGCCTCTGGCAGGCCTTCCTTGCCGCGCTCGGCGCTCTGACCATTCTTTTCTTTGTACAACGTCTTACCGGCGACCCGACGCTGCTGCTGGTTCCCGAAGGGGCCACGGCCGAAGACATTGCCACGCTGCGGACAAGCCTCGGCTTCGATCAGCCTCTCTACGTGCAGTACCTACAGTACATCAAGGGACTGGGCACCTTCGACCTCGGCATGTCCTATGTGCAGGGCGTACCGGTATGGGACATCCTCATGTCGAGGCTTCCGTACACCCTGTGGCTCACGGCCGGTGCCATGCTGCTTTCCATAGGCGCCGGACTGCCCATAGGCGTGCTCATGGCGCTCAAGCGCGGCACGATTCTTGAGCGTCTGCTTCAGGGCGTGGTGTTCACGGGTCAGAGCATGCCGACCTTTTTCAGCGGCATTCTTATGATTCTGCTTTTTGCCGTGCATTTCCAGTGGCTGCCCTCTTCCGGTTCCGACTCGGCGGCCTCGCTGCTCATGCCCTCCGTGGCTCTGGGGCTGCTTACCCTCGCCACATTCGCCCGAGTGGCGCGCACCGCCGTTCTCGACGAACTGGGCAAGGACTACGTGCGCACGGCGAGAGCCAAGGGCGTTCCCATGAAAAGAATCATATGGCGGCATCTGGCCCGCAACAGTGCCATTCCCGTCATCACCGTGGCGGCACTGGAAATCAGCCATCTTCTCGCCGGCGCCGTCATCGTGGAAACGCTGTTCGCATGGCCGGGCCTGGGGCAGGTGGCCGTGCAGGCCATTGAAGCCAGAGATTTTCCCATCGTACAGGCCGTGGTGCTGTTCGGCGCCGTGGCATCGGTAGCGTGCAACCTCATTGCCGATCTTCTGTACGGACTGATCGATCCCCGGATACGCCACACGGGAGGTGCGCAATGAGTTCATCCATGTCACAGAGCAGCGGGCAGGAAAGTCTCCGCCCCCGCCCGACCCTTGCCTCGGCGGTACGAAAGACCGTCGGTTCCATTCCCAGCTATCTGTGGATATTCATTGCCATTCTTCTGGGATTCACCGTCATGGCCCTGTTCGCTCCGCTGTTCGCGCCCAACGACCCTGCCACCCAGAATCTTCTCGGACGCATGAAGGCGCCGGGCAGCGTCATCCGCGGCGTCACCTATCTGCTCGGCTCCGACGAACTGGGCCGCGACGTTCTGAGCCGCATCATCTACGGTGCGCGCGCCTCCATGTGCGTGGCTGTTCTGTCCGTCTGTCTTTCCGGCGTCATCGGCATTCTGGCCGGTCTTCTGGCCGCCTACTACCGCGGATGGGTGGAAACCGTCGTCATGCGTCTCGTCGACATGATGCTTTCCATTCCGGCGCTGCTCTTTGCCGTCATCACCGTGGCCGTGATCGGCCCGGGCTTCATCAACGTCATTCTGGTGCTCGGCCTGACCCGCTGGACACGCTATGCACGCGTGGTGTACGGGCAGGCGCTCAGCCTCATGCCGCAGCCCTATGTGCGCTATGCCCGATTCGTGGGCACCCCCGCGCTCACCATCATGTGTCGCCATCTGCTGCCCAACGTCTTCGGACAGGTCGTCGTCGTGGCCACGCTGGAATTCGGCTCCATGGTACTTTTCGAGGCCGGTCTTTCCTTCCTGGGACTCGGCGTTCAGCCCCCGACTCCCAGCTGGGGCGCCATGATGAACGTCGGCAGACACTACCTCGACACCGCATGGTGGATCGCCGGTTTCCCCGGTCTCTGCCTCTTTCTGCTGGTTCTTTCCATCAACATCATAGGAGACCATCTGCGCGACAGGCTTGATCCCCGTCTGCGCTGAGCGGCCGCTTCCTTTTCAACCGTTCAATCCGGCAGCGCCGCGCTGCCGCAGCAAGGAGCACAATATGATCGATCTGACCTGCCTCAAGGGGAAAAAAGTGGTTCTCACCGGGGCCTACGGCGTTTTCGGCGTATGGATCGCTCAGGCCTTCAACAGCGTGGGAGCCGAACTCTGCCTGACCGGAAGCAGAATGAACAAGCTTGAGGAACTTGCAGACAAGCTTCAATGTTCCGTGCCTCCGCTGCTCGTCGCCGCGGATCTCACCTCCGACAGCGACCTGCAGCGTCTGACCGACACCGTGCGCGACGCCTGGGGCGCTCCCGACATACTCATCAACAACGCCGGCGTGTATCCTTCAAGCTTCCTGCTCGATCTGTCCAACAGCGAGTGGGACCGCATCATGGACGTCAATCTCCGCGCTCCCTTCGTGCTTTCCCGCGACATGGCGAAGCTCATGATAAAAGAGGGCGTGAAGGGCGTCATCATCAACATCTCTTCCGGCGCCGCGCGTAAAATGCGTTCCACCGCAGTTCCCTACTGCGTGTCCAAGACGGCCCTCGACCGCCTGAATCTGGGCCTTGCTCTGGAACTGGCAGAATTCGGCATACGCGTCAATGCCGTCGAACCCGGCTTTGCCGCAGGCAGCGAAAGCACGCATCTGACCGAAGAGCACGTCCGCAAGGTCGAGGCCAACATTCCTCTCGGCCGTTCTTCCGGCCCCGAAGATGCGCCTTCCGCCATTCTCTACCTGTGCTCCGATTCCGCCTCCTTCATCACCGGCGCCAACCTCGCCGTGGACGGCGGCAACTCCGCCGGCGTGCGCGTCGTCTATCAGGACAAGAAAAAGCCCCTGTAACCCTGCTCCCTTCCCCTTATAAGGATCGCCTTTTCCGGAGGACCCCATGCATACGACTCCATGGAACATCACAAAATCGCAGTTGACGACTTCCGACGGCATCGTGGTCTGCCAGCACTGGAAAGCCGCCGAAGCCGGTGCCGCCATGCTGGCCGCCGGCGGCAACGCCGTTGACGCAGCCGTGGCTGCGGTTCTTGTTCTGAGCGTTGTTGAACCATGGCTCAGCGGAATAGGCGGCGGCGGCTTCATGATAGCCATGGACGGCAGGACCTCGGCCAGATACGCACTCGACTTCGGCATATGCTCCTCACGCAGGCTCAAACCCGAGGATTACCCTCTCGAACAGGGAGCCGACGGCGACTGGTTCAGCTGGCCGAAGGTAAAGGACGGACGCAACATCCACGGCTACGGCTCCATAGGCGTGCCGGGAACCGTTGCCGGTCTGGCCGAGGCCCTTGCCAAACTGGGCACGCTGCCCTGGGAACAGGTGATAGAACCTGCCATTGCGGAAGCAAAGGCAGGACTGGAACTGGACTGGATGGCGGCTCTCGCCCTTGCCATGGATGCCGACATGCTCCTGCGCTACCCGGAATCCGCGGCCGTGTGGCTGCCAGAAGGACGCGCTCCCCGCGTTTCCTCCGCCGCAAAAAGCAATCGTCTGCCCCTCACGGCCAAGGTCGCCACGCTGGAACGCCTCCGCAAGGCCGGTCCGCAGGATTTCTATACCGGCGAACTTGCTCATGCTCTGGTGGAAGATCTGCAGAAGGGAGGTTCTCCCATCTGCATGGAAGATCTGGCCTCCTACCGCCCCGAATGGAAAACTCCGCTCTACGGCACCTACCGGGAATGGGATCTTGCGCTCATGCCCGGCAACTCCGCCGGACCGAGTCTGCTGCGTGCCCTCAGCTCTCTGGAACGTCTGCTGGTTCCTTCCTCCTCCCGTCCCGGAGCTGAGGAAGCACTGCTCTACAGCCGTGTATGCCGTGAAGAGTACGCCTACCGTCTCACTCATATGGGCCAGTCCTCCATTCCCGGCAACGCGCCGGATCCGTCGTGCACCAGCAATCTCTGCGTCGTGGACAAGAACGGCTCCGTTGTTGCGCTCACCAACACGCTTCTGTCGCGGTTCGGCTCCAAGGTCACCTCTCCGTCTCTCGGAATGCTGCTCAACAACGGCATCATGTGGTTCGACCCGACTCCCGGACATCCGAACAGCATCATGCCCGGCGTACGCCCGCTGGCCAACATGTGCCCGCTCGTGGTCAGCCGTCCCGGCGGCGAACGCTATGCCTTCGGCGCCGCAGGCGGACGCACCATCTTCCCCACGCTGCTGCAGATACTTTCCTACGTCTTCGACTTCGGCATGACGCTGGAACAGGCTTTTCTCGAACCCCGCGTAGATGCAAGCACCGGCACCATCCGCGTGAATTCCCGGGCGAATCCCTCGGTGGCGAAAAAGATAGCTGAAGTCTTTCCTGTGGAAACGGTGGACGATACCATCTACCCCACACGCTTTTCCCTTCCCTCTGCAGTGCGGCATGATCCCGCCGCAAAACTGAATACCGGCATGGCCCATCACAACAGTCCATGGGCTGCCGCCGTGGCTGAGGTACGGCCATGAACGCTTCTTCCGAAACTCGTACTCCCGTTCTTGAAGTGCGCGGCCTGGGAGTCCGCCTGCGCGACATTGCCGCCGTGGACGGCATCGACCTCACGCTGTACGCAGGCGAAGCTCTGGCGCTGGTCGGCGAATCCGGCTGCGGCAAAAGCCTGTCCTCTCTGGCAGTCATGGGGCTGCTTCCCCACGTGGCCTCGCTGGCACAGGGGTCAAGCATCATTCTTCAGGGGCAGCAGCTCGCCGGTCTCGACGAAGATTCCTACAATCATCTCCGCGGCAACCGCATGAGCATGATCTTTCAGGAGCCGTTCACCTCGCTCAATCCGCTCATGCCAGTCGGCGCACAGATTACGGAAGTGCTCACCGTGCACGGAGTGCCGGAGGCGGAAGCCAGAGCCAGAGCCCTGGACATGCTGAGCAAGGTCGGCATTCCCGATCCCGCCGTCCGGTTCAATCAGTTTCCCTTCGAACTCTCGGGAGGCATCTGTCAGCGCGTGATGATCGCTCTTGCGCTGGTGGGCAACCCGACGCTCCTCATAGCAGATGAACCCACCACGGCCCTCGACGTCACCATTCAGGCCCAGATTCTGGACCTCATGCGCGATCTCATGCGAGAGAGAGACACCGCGCTTCTGCTCATCACCCACGACATGGGAGTTGTAGCCGAAACGGCGGACAGAGTGGCCGTCATGTATGCGGGACGCATCGTGGAACTGGCCGACGCCCGCACGCTGTTCACAGCTCCGAGACATCCCTATACAAGACTGCTTCTGGAGAGCATTCCCGGCATATCCACGCCCCCCAAAACGGTTCTGCGCACCATTGCGGGAACGGTTCCCGACATCCGGGACTGGGCGGAAGGATGCCGTTTTCATCCACGCTGTCCTTTTGCCTCCGACGACTGCCGAAAGGCCGCCCCTCCGCTGGAGGAGCTGCCCCTTGACGGCCGTTCCCACAAGGTTGCCTGCTGGCATGTGAACAAAACGGAGCTGTTATGATCGTTCAATCCCCTACCGTGCCCGAAAGCCAGCCGCTGATAGAAGTACGCCACCTCAAGGTTCATTTTCCCGTCAACAGAAGCCTCACAGGCCGCCCCCGCGCCTGGGTCAAGGCCGTGGACGATATCAGCTTTTCCATCCGCAAGGGCGAAACCTTCTCACTTGTGGGTGAATCCGGATGCGGCAAGTCAACGACGGGATATGCCCTTCTGGGCATGCTGAAACCTACGGCCGGAGAACTCTATTTTGAAGGACGTCCTCTGGAATCCGACGATGAGGAAGGCCGCCGCGTGGTCAGGCGACAAATGCAGATCGTGTTTCAGGATCCCTTCGCCTCCCTCAATCCCAAAATGTGCATCGGAGAAAGCATAGCCGAGCCGCTTCGCGCCGCAGGCACGCCCCAGGAAAAAATTCCCGGTCGCGTGGCCGACCTGCTGGACATGGTGGGACTGCACAGATCCTATGCCGACAGACTGCCCAATCAGTTTTCCGGCGGACAGCGGCAGCGCATCGTCATTGCACGAGCACTGGCCATGCAGCCCAAACTCATCGTCTGCGACGAACCCGTTTCGGCACTGGACGTTTCCATCCGTTCCCAGATTCTGAATCTTCTTCTCAAGCTTCAGCAGGAACTCGGCATCTCCTATCTGTTCATATCCCACGATCTGTCCGTGGTGCGGCATCTCAGCGACAGAGTCGCCGTCATGTACCTCGGTCACATCGTCGAACTTGCCGAAACCACGGAGCTGTTCGACTACACCGTTCATCCGTACACCCAGGCTCTCTTCAGCGCCATTCCAAGAATAGATCCGGATCAGAAAGGAAAACGCAGACTCATTCTTCAGGGCGATCTGCCGAGTCCGCTCAATCCTCCCACGGGCTGCCCGCTGTGCACGCGGTGTCCCCATCGCCTTCCCGTGTGCGAAACGGCACTGCCTCCCATGGAAGAAATACGTCCCGGTCACATGGTGGCCTGTTTCAGAGCATCCGAGTTCTGTCATCCTTCCGCCAGAACATGACAGACGAGGGAGTCTCCGGGCAGTCCCCGCCCTGAGCCTTCCAGATACGACCGGCATGACGATGCGTTCCCCGGCATCGTCATGCCCTTTTTTTTCAGATGCCGCGGAGTTCCGTCAAACGGATGCTTCCCCCGTTTTATCGTTGAACCGGAAGCTGCAATTTTCGTCGTCTGCCGGGTCTGCGGCAAAAAACAAGAAAGACGCCGGAAGCAGACTGAGAAAAAACTACTTGCCGGCCCTGGCCCTAGCGACGCTCGAACGCGTCAGAATACGGCTTTCCAGCACGGTATCGCCGTCGTCCCCGCTTATCCTGTTGCAGAGAAAATCCATGCACCATTCCGGTACGGGACGACGCAGAAGCTCCATGATGTCGCATCCCGCATCCTCTTCGGACAGACGTTCCATATATACCCGGGCTGCGGCAGGATAAACGATGCGGTCCTCCGCCGAGGCAAGAACAATGCCGTTCAGCCAGGAAACTCCGGAACTGTTCTCCATGGGCTTGCACAGCAGCATGGTGACGAAATCCTCCTGACTGCCCTCCTGCGCCTCCAGAATGAGCATGAGACTGTTGCGCGTGGCGAACAGCTGTCCCTCATATACGGTCAGTCTGTCTTCCTGCATGGACCAGCAGCGGGCCATGATGTACGGATGATCCAGGCTGTCGAACCGTATGAGAGACGTGTGCACGAAGCCGAGATTGTTCAACACGAGATTATAGACGAGATAACCGCCCTTCAGCCGGTCAAAAAGACGTACGCCGTCGGCCGCCGTAAGACGTTCCGGCGTCTTGAAACGCAACCCTGCGCACTGAGGCGCGTGAAACCTTGAGGCATAGACTTTCCGATCTTCCTCGGAAATGCCGTTGGCGTCGCAGATGCGGCGCATGAACTCGTCCATGCTCAAATGAAAATCTACCGGCTCGATATTGGCGGCCCGACAGAACTGCCTCAGCTTGGAGTAACTCGGAAGATTCTGGCCGGCCCTCCATGCGTTGACCGTGGTAATGGTCAGCTGTCCTCCACCGTCAAGCACCTTCTCCACCAGTACACGCGGAGAAAGCACCAGCAGGGAAAAACGAATTTTCTCCGCAAAATTCTCGATATCCGTAATTCCGTATCTGGGCATATATGCCTCCGCGTCCAGGGCGTCCCCTGCGCTCGATTCCTCTTTCTTCAGAAAAATCCGGTCGATGAAGCCATCGGGCAACAACCGAGTCTGTGCCTTTCTTCTCAATATCTGCACACTTCTCCGGATATCTGTCAATGCAGATTTTCAGAGAAGAATCGAGCAGAACAAAAAAAAAAGAATCTTGTTGTCTTCGACCGTTACGTTACGTATGACAAAATTAATCGGAAACCTCCGGAACTGTCGTCCGGAAAAATACAGGCCCCTTCAGCATGGAGAACAGCATGAAAACACTGCAATGTGATGTTGCCGTCGTAGGCGGCGGCCCTGCCGGAACGTTTGCGGCCGTCAAGGCAGCGGAAAACGGAGCCGACGTCATTCTGCTCGACAAGGGTTATGTCGGCAAGAGCGGCTGCGGCACTTTCGGCGCCGGTTCGTTCAAGGCCTACCTCAAGGAAGAGGATTCTTTTGATCTGTGGTACGGCAAGGCCGTGGAAGAAGGCTTCTTCATCAACGATCAGGACTGGCTCAAAAAGCACTTCGACACCATAGGTGACAGAGTGAAGGAACTCGAGTCCTGGGGCGTGGTGTTTGAAAAGAACGAAGACGGCACCTACAACCGCATCGAGGGGCAGGGCTCTTCGGACAAGCGGCCCATCAAGACGCTCATGTTTCACGGGCCTCAGTTCATGGAAGTCATGC
>CALUPL010000004.1 GCA_944322635.1 uncultured Mailhella sp. | reverse complement strand
ATTCTCGTCATGGTGACGCTGGTGGATGGCCTCGGTTCAAGAATACGGAGAAAGGTTTCATGAACGGAAAACCCCGTTGTCTGGTCACGTGTCGCATTCATGCCGAGGTTGAGGAGTATCTTGGAAGATACTGCGAGCTTGACCTGAACCGGAGCTGCGAGAGTCTTTCGCATGAAGAGTTCTGCAGGCGTGTGGCAGATGTTGATGCGGCCATGACCTTCATGCCCGACAAGGTGGATGAAAAACTTCTTGCCGGGGCTGCCCGTCTGAAGGTCATAGGGGCGGCGTTGAAGGGATATGACAATTATGACGTGGAAGCCGCTACCCGTCATGGGGTGTGGCTGACGTACGTACCCGACCTTCTTACCGAACCTACCGCGGAACTGACCATTGCACTTATGCTCGGACTGAGCCGGAACGTGAAGGCCGGTGACAGGCGTGTCCGCAGTGAGTTTCAGGGCTGGCGTCCGGTACTGTTCGGTACGGGAGTGTCGGGTTCCGTGGTTGGCATTATAGGTCTGGGACGTCTGGGACAGGCCGTGGCCCGGAGACTGCAGGCATGGAATGCCCGCCTGCTTGGTTTTGACGTTTCGGAAAAGGCTCTGGCTGAGGCCCGTGCGTTCGGAGTGGAGGGCTGTGCTCTGCACGAACTTCTGGAGCGGTCGGACGTCGTTCTTGTGCTGACGCCGCTGACCGTTCAGACCCGGTATCTGCTGAATGCCGAACGCATGGCGCTCATGAAGAAAGGAGCGTTTCTGGTGAATGCCGGGCGGGGATCATGCGTAGATGAGACCGCCGTGGCGGAAGCGCTGGAGCGGGGGCATCTTGCGGGGTATGCCGCCGATGTTTTCTCTTTTGAGGACTGGGCACTCGAGGGGCGTCCCGAGCGCATTTATCCGCCGCTGCTTTCTCCGGAGCTGAATACTCTTTTCACGCCTCATCTCGGCTCTGCCGTGGACAAGGTGAGAGTGGCCATTGAAATGACGGCGGCAAGGAACATCGTGGATGTTCTTGAAGGGCGTGTGCCTGCCAATCCTGTAAACCGTGTCGGCGGAAGATAACGTTTCTGCTCTGTGATACGGCCCCGCATCAAACGGATTTGAGCGGAGTGGAAACGAAGTTCGGGACGCTTTCGGCTCGAATATCCCGTGAGCGCCCTTGCTGAATATACGAAAAAGCCGGAGAACCGATTATGCTGTTCTCCGGCTTTTTTATGTATTTTTAGAATGTTACATGTCCACGGCTTCGAATACGGCTACTATGCTGTTTTTCGAGCGCAGCTCCAGCATGGAGCCGTTGATGTTCCACTCGTCCACTTTGGAGAACATGGTGTGGATGTCGCGGGCCTGTTCCTGTCCCTGCGGGCATATGCGCAGGGTGGAGCCGCCGTCGGAAAAGGCCAGGGCCTCGTCTTTGCGTTTCCAGTCCATGAAGAAGTTGTTGCAGCCGTCGGAACCGGAAGCCTGTCCGTTGTCGCGCAGAATGAGATGGGGTTCCGGCTGGTCGGGGAAAAGTTCTATCGGTTTTCCGTTGAGTTCCCGGAGACGCCAGTAGGTCTGCTGAAGCGGTGCGGACGCGTAGTTTTCCGTGGAGCAGACGCCGCCTTTCTGGACGAGAAAGACATTGGAGGCTTCCAGGTGTCCGTCCTGAAGGCGTCCTTCCAGCACGACGGAGGAGTTGCCGTTTGCCTGAAGAATGTGGCTGAGCTGATCGTAGCCTTTGCCGGAAGGCTGAATGGGAATGTCACGCTGGGAATTGCATTCGGAAAACACGGGTCGTCCGTTCTGCCGCCTGAGCTCTCCTTCAAGCAGAAATCCCTTGGAAGGCCAGGAAATATCGGCTTTTCTGAGCTCCACGGGCTGAGAGGACAGACCGTGCAGAAGCAGATTGCCTCCGGCCTCGCGCGTGGCGGTGACGGGTTTGAGCGCGCCTCGCGTGATTTCTATGGTGCGGTTTCTGTCTTTTTCCATCCATGTTCCCATGTACTGGTTGCGGTCCCCGTCCTGGGTGAGCAGGGCAAGACCGCCGTTTTCAAGGTACAGGTGCACGGAAACATCCTTGCCGGCACTTTTCAGCGTTCCCTTGTAGCTTGCGGGAGTGTCGAGAGGGGGAAGCTGATGTTCGCCGGGCATGGTGCGGTAGAGCATGACGTTCGGCGAGGAGGGGAGGGAAATGACTTCATCGGTCTGGGTGGAAAAAAGCGTTTCCCCGCTGTGCAGAATGGCGGCGGCAAGTCTGACTTCGGAGGGAACGGTCTGTTCCAGATAGTACACTCGGAAGTCTATCCGGCCGCTGCCGGAAGCGGGCACTATGGAGTTTGCCACGGGCATGGGGGAATGCAGCGGATAGAGCTGCACGCTTACGATGACCTCAGGCGGAAGGGCCATGCGTTCGCGGTAGAAAAGCGTGCCGTTCAGCCTGCCTACCTTGGCCCGGCTTTTTTTCCATGTGACGGCGTTTCCTTCGGCGTCGGTGAATTCAAGCCTGCCTGAGCCGGCCTGCTTGAGCACGAGCTTCTGTTCTCTGACCTTGCCGCCGGGACTGTCCATGGTGGCAAGGGTGAGAACGCCGTTTGTCAGATTCCAGCTCACACCGGAAAGGGCCGTCTGATCGGGAATGCCCAGGGAGCCGTCCTCATCCAGATAGTAGAGCCGTTCCTGCTCGTCCACCCAGGCGCCGCTGATGCCGTCGGTCGTTACCGAGGAGGCGACACAGGAGGCGAGCAGAAGAGAGCAGAAAAGAAAGAGCAGTATTTTGCGCATGCTGATCCTCTGTTTCAGGCCAGGGCGACAAGATCGTACTCCCTGGTCTCCACGATGTCGGCTTCCACCATGGCGCCGTTTTCCACACCAGGACCGCTCACATAGGTCAGACCGTCCACGTCGGGAGCCTGGAACCATGTGCGTCCGGTATGAAGACCGGGCCATTCATCGGAACTTTCATCGACCAGCACTTCCATGCGTCGGCCGGCGTATCCGGCGAGAATGTCCTCGCTGATGCCGCGCTGAAGTTCCATGAGTTCGTCCTTCCTGGCTTCCTTGACGTCATCGTCGATCTGATCGGGCATGACCGCGGCCGCGGTGCCCTCTTCAGGCTGGAAGGCGAACACGCCCATGTGGTGGAAGCGGTTTCTTTCCACAAAATTCATGAGTGTACGGAAATGTTCGTCGGTTTCCCCGGGGAATCCCACCATCATGGTCGTGCGCAGGGCGGCTTCGGGGAAAAATTCGCGTATGCGGTCCACCGCTTCCTGGGGATTTCCGGCAAAGGGGCGCCCCATGCGGCTGAGAATGTCCGGGTGAGCATGCTGAAGAGGCATGTCGAAATACGGAACAAAGGGCTTACCGGCTTCCTTGAGAAAGCGGAGCAGGTCACGGGTGAGACCGCCCGGATAAAGATAGAGCAGGCGAAGGCGTTCCAGTCCTTCGAGGGAAAGGAGCCTTTCCAGAAGAAAGCGCGGATCCTTGCCGAAATCCGTACCGTAGGCGGTCACGTCCTGTGCCACGACGATAAGTTCCTTCACGCCGTCGTTCACGAGGGCCGAGGCTTCCGTCACCAGCTTGTCGGCATTTTCGGAGGCATATTTGCCGCGTATGGAGGGAATGGCGCAGAAGGAGCAGTTGTGTCGGCAGCCTTCGCCTATCTTGAGCCAGGCGTAGGAAGGGCCTGTGCTGAGAAGCCGTCCGGGGGCGGGAATTTCAAGGCCGA
The DNA here is from genome assembly GCA_944322635.1 of uncultured Mailhella sp. Lineage (GTDB taxonomy): Bacteria > Desulfobacterota > Desulfovibrionia > Desulfovibrionales > Desulfovibrionaceae > Mailhella. The sequence continues at coordinate 6,136 of CALUPL010000004.1, read as the reverse complement.
GGGCGCGCACGAGCTGATCGGCCCAGCTGTCTATGTCGTCGGTGTGGAGCCACAGATCCACTTCCGGCAGCTCGGACTTGAGGTCGGCAATGCCGTAGCGGCCCGGCAGGCAGCCCGCCACGGCGAGAAACGGCCGTTTGCCCTTCGGCAGGTCGCCGAGATCAGCTATCATCTGAAGGATGGTCTGCACGGATTCCTGCACGGCCGGGGCAATGAAGGCGCAGGTGTTGATGAAGACAAGGTCAGCCTCTTCAGGCGTGTCCACGGTAAGAACGGGGCCCAGGGAACCCAGCAGACGTTCGGTGTCCACACGGGTTTTCGGGCAGCCAAGACTTTGGGAATAAATACGGAGCATACTACCTTCGAGCAGGCCTGGACTTGTCAACAGCAGTGGCCTGAGATATCCCTTTTTGCCATGAAAACAGCCTTTCGGCAAGGAGACCCCCATGATACGTCCCCAGACGCTTATTCTCGCCACCCGCAATCAGGGCAAGGTGAGTGAACTTCGCGAACCCCTGGCCCGTTTCGGCTTTGACGTGAGAAGTCTGCCCGAGGATTTTCCCGAGGTGGCGGAAACAGGTTCCACCTTTGAGGAAAACGCCCTCATCAAGGCCCGCGCCGTGGCGGAAGCTCTGCTTGTTCCGGCGGTAGCCGACGATTCCGGCATAGAGGTGGATGCGCTCGACGGCGCGCCGGGAGTGTATTCCGCGCGCTACAGCCGCGACTGGCCGGAAGTGGAGGGCGAGAGTACGGATGAGCGCAACAACAGAAAGCTTCTTGCCGAACTTGAAGGCGTGCCCGCCGAAAGACGCACTGCGCGTTTTCGCTGCTGCATGGTTCTGGTGTACCCTTCTTCGTGGCGGGACAGACCGGAAGACATTGTGGTGAGCGGTGCGTGGGAGGGCAGCATTGCGCAAAGGCCTTCCGGCGGCAACGGCTTCGGGTACGACCCGCTTTTTATCGATCCTGCAAGCGGGCGCACGGGCGCGGAGCTTTCACGCGAGGAGAAAATGGCCAGAAGTCACAGAGGAAAGGCTCTCAAGAAGCTGCTTGAGGAGCTGGAAAGGCGAACGAACGCCCGCTGAGGCGTCATGTTTTGGCCGGTGTTTTCATACCGTTGCATGAGTACGGCGAAAAATCCCCGCCTTTACGGAAGAAGGCGGGGATTTTTCGTGCCTTTTCCGGAAGATGACGCAGAAGTGCAGTTTCTGCGTTTCAGGCCGTGTCCGTCCGAGGCTGATGTTATTTGCTTCTCTGCGGGAAATGAATGTGGGGCGTATAGGTATAGCTTTCGCTGAAAAGCGGCGAGGTGATGATGTAGTTTGCCGTGGCGCGGTTGTTGGCAATGGGAATGTCGTAAACCTGCGCGATGCGCAGAAGTGCCTTTACGTCGGGATCGTGGGGCTGCGCGGTGAGCGGATCGGAGAAGAAGATGATGATGTCGATGTGACCTTCGGCCACCTTGGCGCCGATCTGCTGGTCGCCGCCGAGCGGACCGCTCAGGTATGGCGTGACGGGAAGCCCCGTTTTTTCATTGATGAGATGCGCCGTTGTTCCGGTGCCGCAGAGAAAATGCCGGGCGAGAATCTGACTGTGTTCTGCGCACCACTCGATGAGACTTTCCTTCATGTTGTCGTGGGCAATGAGAGCGATGTGCTTGGTGGCATTCACGGTCTTTTCCATGTGTTCCTCACTTTTCTGGCCGGCTCGTCCGGCGTACGCTGTGATTTGACTGACCGGCTTACGATAGAGGGTCAGTGTGAAGCCTGTATGAAGACGTGTTTTAGCTCAGCGGGAAAAATGGTCGAATCCCGGCGAGACGGGCTTTTTTCCGTTAAGCGTGATCTCTCCTTTTTTTACCTGTCCGAGAACGAGAGTGGGGGCTTTGAGAGCGCGGGAAAGCGAAGGCCACAACTTTTCCGGACAGGTTCCGGCAAGGGCGTAGTCCTCTCCGCCTTCAAAGGCGAAGGCAGGAGCATCCGCGCCCGTTTTTTCGGCATGACGCAGAATTTCGGGATGAAGCGCATTCTCGGCAAGGGAAATGTCTGCGCCGAATCCCGTGATGCGGCTCGCCAGAAGACGCGGCAGATCCCGGGCGAGCCCGTCGGAAACGTCCATGAGTCCCATGCGGTCCCCGGCGTCGTGTTCCACGGCAAAACGGGCCAGGGCCATGCCGTCGAAGGCCAGAGCCTCAGGCCTGAGATGGGCCGCACAGGCTTTGGGCCAGTCGGCCTTCACCTGTCTGACGTCTTCGGGAGTCTCCGCAGATTCGAGAAGCGTGAGGCCGAGGCGCGCAAGCCCCACGGAACCGGCGAGAAAGATGATGTCGCCCTCTTTCGCAACGCCGCGGCGCAGTCCTCGGGGAAGTGCATCCGGCAGCGTTCCCCAGGCGGTCACGCAGATGTTGAGAAGCGAGGAGCGCGTGAGGTCTCCGCCTGAAAGCGCCAGAGCATACTTGTCACATACGGCCTTCATGCCCTCGCAGAAGTCTGAAATCCACGCCTCGTCCTCGTTTCCCGTGAGCGTAAGGCCCACGGAAAGTCCGGAAGGGCTGGCTCCGCTGGCTCCGACATCGCTCACGTTGACGGCCAGGGATTTGAAGCCGATGTCGAAGGGCGTGAAATATCGTCTGCGAAAGTGAGTGTCTTCGGCGAAGATGTCGGTGGTCACGGCCACAGGTCCCTGGCTCTTCAGCACGGCGCAGTCGTCACCGCGACCGAGCAGAAGCGCGGGGTGCTCTACGGGGAAAAAGCGGCTCAGAAGCCCCAGAATGTCGTCTTCGCTGGCGATTTTCATGCCCTACTCCAGAGTGAGGTAATCGGCGAGTATGATTTTCAGGCCGAGTCCCGGGAAATTGACCCGGTATTTGTCCGGAGGAATCTCCTCCACTATCTTGCCGCGCCCGAAAAGGCGGTGGCGGCAGAAGCCGAGTTTTTTTCTGGCGGGCTTTTTGTCCGGATCCTCGTCCGGTGACCGGCCGCTTTTCAGGGCGTCGCGCACGGCGGCCATATAGGCGTCGTCGGCGTCTTCGCGAGAGCGGGGAGACGCGTCGAAATCCCGGTCGCGCGGCGGCCAGTCGTCGTCTTCTTGCTTCTTTCGGCGGCTGCGGAAGGTGGGCTTTTCCTCTTCCCCGTCGTCATTCCAGTGCCAGGAACGTCGATGATTCTGCGTAAAGGACCCGCCGAAGGAAGGCGAGGGCTGCGGGGCTTCCTTTATGCGGCGTTTCGTGAGAACGCCGCCGTAGTTTTCATAAATTTCATCCAGAATGTCCGAGGGCAGTTCGCGTACGAAGGGGCTCGGCGACGCCGGTTCCTGTCCTCCGGAGCTTCGGCTGTAGAGGCTGAGCGGCACGAAGAGATCGAGAGTATCCTTGGCGCGCGTGCACGCCACATACATGAGTCTGCGTTCCTCCTCGAAGTCCTCGGGGCGCACCAGAGCGTGACGGGAGGGAAAGCGGTCTTCCACAAGGTCGATGATGAGCACGGCCGACCATTCCAGGCCTTTGGCGGAATGAACGGTGGAAAGCGTGATTTTCCGGTCTGCGTCTTCGTCTTCCGGGGCTTCTTCGGGACTGTCCAGAGAAATGTCGGCAATGAAGAGCTGAAGATCCTCGTACGAAGAGGCGATGGTGGACATCTCTTCAAGTCCCTGAAGGCGGCGGGGCCAGTCGTCGGGGAAGAGTTCTTCCATTTTTGGACGATAGTGCTCCAGTATGCGGCCTATCGCTTCTTCGGGACGAGGATTTTTCATGCGCAGATCGGCAATGAGCTGCATGTTTTCCAGAAAGTCCGGCCAGCGGGAGCAGGCCTTTTTGAGTGCGTCCTCGTCGCCGCCTCCGGCAAGGGCAAAGAGCTTGCGCGAGGTTTTCGGCCCTATGCCGCGGGAGAGCGCGGCAATGCGGTCGAAGGAGGGGAGATCCAGAGGGTTGTTCACAAGGCGCGCGAAGGCCATGACGTCCTTCACGTGAGCGGCTTCGGCGTAGCGGAGGCCGCCGTACTTGCGGAAGCCTATGCCGCGCTTGTTGAGCTCGATTTCCAGATGATAGGACTGGTAGCCGGAACGGAAGAGAACGGCTATTTCCCGGGCCGGAACCGTGGAAAGCAGCTCTTCTATTCTTCGCGCCGCAAGCTGTGCCTGGGTGATGTCGCTGAGCGGTCGGTACAGCGTGACGGCGGCTTCCGAAGGCAGGGGGCGGCGGGAGAACAGATGCTTACGGTAGCCTTCTGTCGTGTTGGCGAGAAGGTTGTTGGCAATGTCGAGAACGGGCTGTACGGAGCGGTAGTTTTCTTCCAGCCGGATGATGCGCGTGTTGTGAAACAGTTTGGGAAAGTCGAGAATGTTGTGCACCGTGGCGCCGCGAAAGGCATAGATGGACTGTGCGTCGTCGCCCACGGCCATGATGTTGCCCTCTTCCCCGGCCAGCATGCGCACAAGGCGCGCCTGAACCTTGTTGGTGTCCTGGTATTCGTCCACCATGATCTGGGAAAAGCGCATTTTCTGCGCTTGAAGAATGTCGGGCTTGTCTATGAAGAGCTGCTCAAGCTCAAAGAGCAGATCGTCGTAGTCCAGAAGCGCGTGTTCGCGCTTGTATTTGCGGTAGGCTTCCCCCAGTTCCACCAGATCCGAGGCGTGCGGCAGAAGATGCTGCGCTTCACGACGGAGCACTTCTTCAAGCTCCATTTCCTTGTTGCGCGCCTTGCTGAGCAGCCCGAGTACTGCCTGGGTGCGCGGAAAGCTCCGGTCTCCCTTGCCTATTTTCAGATTTTCCTTGCAGGTCTGTATGGCGGCGGTGCTGTCCGCCGTGTCCATGACCGTGAGCGTGCCGCCCGTCCAGTCCGGGGTGAAGCGCCGCAGAACGGAAAACGCAAAGCTGTGAAAGGTTCCGCCCTGTACGCCGAGCAGCTGATGATCCAGAAGATTGGCGGCCCTGTGCAGCATTTCCTGCGAGGCCTTGCGCGTAAAGGTGAGCAGCAGCATGGCATGCGGATCGAGTCCGTGCTCGGCCAGCCATGCCAGACGATAGACGATGGTACGCGTCTTGCCGGAACCTGCGCCGGCAATGACGAGCATGGGACCTTCCGGCGCGGTAACGGCTTCTTTCTGAGCCTCGTTGAGAATGGATATGTCGAGCATGGCGTGATCAGTCTGCGGCGGGAACGTCGTTTTCGTCGGAAGGGGAAGAGGTGTCGTCGGGCGCTCCGGCTTCGCGCAGGCGTTTCCACAGTTCGTCCAGGCCGAGCTTCGTGACGGCGGAAACCACGACGGGTTTCTGACCTCCGAGTATGGCCTCCCAGGTTTTCTGCTGGGAGGAGCGCTCCTTGAGCGTGCACTTGTCGGCCTTGGTGAGTACGGCAATGACCGGAATTTTCCGGGACTTCGCAAATTCGGCCATCATGCGGTCGGACTGCTGCACGGGAATGCGGCAGTCGATGAGAAGAGCGAGAGCGCGCAGACTTTCGGTCTCTTCCAGGTATTTCTGAATGAGGGTCGCCCAGTTTCTGCGTTCTTCATGGCCGCGTCGGGCGTAACCGTAACCGGGCAGGTCGGTGAGACAGAATCCGTCGGGTCTGACCAGAAAGAGGTTCACCGAGCGGGTTTTCCCCGGTTCGGAACTTACCTTGGCGAGCTTCTTTCTGCGGGCAAGGGCGTTGATGAGCGACGACTTGCCCACGTTGGAGCGGCCGGCAAGAGCTATCTGCGGCATGTCGTGCGAGGCGTCTTCCAGCTGCTCAAGCGTATAGAGCGTGGCCAGAAGTTCCAGAACGGGTTCGGAACATCTGTTTTTTTCGGTGGATGGGTCGGTCATGGCGCTGCTCCCGAGTTGACAAAGTGAGCCTCTATCGGACAATATATCTTGCTTTGCGGAAAGAGCCGAGATTAGCCTGCTTGGGCAGAAAAGGCAAACATTCCGCAGGCGCTCCGCAGGACGGAGCCTTTGCTCCTCCCGGGAGAGCAGGGCGGGATGCTTTTTGTCCGGCCTTGAATTTTTTACAAAAAATATCATATTTTTGCCTGGAGGCATCATGTATTCCACTACTGACTTTCGCCGCGGCCTGAAGATCGAGATCGACGGCACTCCCTACGAAATCGTTGAATTCCAGCACTTCAAGCCCGGCAAGGGCGGCGCCATGGTGCG
>CALUPL010000003.1 GCA_944322635.1 uncultured Mailhella sp. | reverse complement strand
CTTGTCCAGGATGCGGTAATCGTAAGCCTTAAGCTTGATACGGATACGATCACTGCCAACTGTCGTCATTGCGAATCTCCATTTTCTGGCAAACCCGCTCCGGCTGATCCCTGTCGGAGTATTTCAGCCGGAGAATCCACCGCCGAAAGGGCGGCTGACCGGGCAAGGAGCCGGTCATTTCATGAGACACTCTTACGCTCACCTTGCGTGAAGAAGTGCCCTTCGTTCCTACACCTAAAGTCAGGCAACGACCAAAAACGCCTTTGAAAAAGCATCAAAGTCGTTCGGCTCATGGATATGTATGCGGGGGATAAAGAGAAGAACGGAACCAATGGCAACCGCTCGAGCCCTGCAAAAAGTCCATACTAGCCGATCCTGGTCGCCAACCCGGCCTGTCCGGAAAGTTGCTTTCCGTCAAACAGGTGGTCCCGCAGGAGCCAACACACACCCGGCACATGGATTGCCCATACACCGGAAAACCTTGCAATCCGCAAATATCGGATTGCTGCGGTCTGACATCTTAGGCATGTGCGACGCCTGCAAATGTCAAAACCCTGATCGAATGCTCAGAGTACAGCAGGACAGATTCCATCTGCCCTTCCCTGCCGTCCAGGGAACTGCCCATAACATGGGCGAGGTCTATTTGTAGCTTCACAGGCCCCGGCAGTCAAGTTTTTTTTGAAAAATTTTCGTTTTTCTCCGCCCCGGAGCCGCAGCATGCGCAAACGTTTTTTTCTTAAGCATCATGCGCAGTTAAATCCGTATGTTCGAAAGAATTTTCCTGCAGCGGCTCTTCGCTTGACCTCAAGGAGCCTTCCTTTTCGAAAATTTTTTCTGCCGCTCATGCTTTTTGAAAAACAGCCCTCAGGAAAACCAGCCCTGCCCCGGTTCATGCCTGGTCTCATCGCCGCAGGTAGGGTCGCACTCCCTGTTCGCGTGTCCCCGGTCCGGCCAGTATGCCTCATAGTAGGCCGTTTCCGAAGCGGCATCGCCGATAAGAAAAAGCTCGTCCGCCGCCTGAAACTCCCGCATGGGATCGGGATTCACCAGCATCTCGCCCCCTGCCGTTTTTACGGCCACCACGTTGCAGCGCAGATTCTTGCGTATGCCGCTGTTCACGAGATTTTTACCCGCCAGTCCGTCGCCCGCCACGGCACGGAAGATGTTCAGCCCCTCATTGAGCATGAACACCCTGCCCGGCTCCAGCAGATTGATGATCTGGCTCGAAACCATGGAAGCCAGCGAAAGCACGAGATCGGCCCCGGCCATGTGCAGCACGTGCACGTTGCGGTCGAGATTGGTGCGCGTGATGATCTGAACATCAGGACGCAGACGGCGGCAGTAGATGGTAAGATAAATGTTGGTGTCGTCGTCGTGCGTGGTGATGAGAATGGAAGGCGAGGTCTTGATGCCTGCCTGTTCCAGCGTGAACGGATCGGAGGCGTCGCCCACCTGCACACGAATGCCCGGTATGCGTGAAGCGATGTTGGAACGATCCACGACCACCACGTCGAGTCCGCGATCCTTGAGCGCCATGGCGGCGGCCGTTCCCACGCGTCCTCCGCCTATGACGAGTACCGGAGTGCGTACCGCAGACTTTTTTTCTTCCGGCCTTTCCCGTGCAAGCTCACGGGAGAAGGCGGCCATCTGCTCCTTCGATCCGGCCATGACCAGCACCTTGTGCTCCGCCAGAACGGTGTCCGGACCGGGATGCTCGAACACCCCGTGATCCCAGAGCCCCACCACGTTGACGCCCGTTCTGCCGCGCAGGTTGCTCTCCTTGAGCGTCATGCCGGGAAGGGAGGTCTGTTTCACCGGAGCCTCGGCGATGACCAGAGGACCGAAGGTCACGAGAGGGCTTACGCTGAGCTTGTCGGTGATGACGCGGCGGGTGAGGGAACGCCCCAGAGACTTTCGGAACTGAAAAACCGACGAGCAGCCGGCAAGCTTGAGAATATCTATGGACTCATCCTTTTCCGCGCGGGACACCATGGGCACGTTTTTGTCCAGCTCACGAAGGGTGAAGGCCACGTTGATGTTGCGCACGTCGGTGTCGAGCGCCACCACAAGTCTGGCGTTCTGGGCATGAAGCCCCCTGTACACCTCCACGTCGTCGTAATCGCCGACCACGGCGTGCAGGCCGAGATCCATGAGATCCAGAGCCTGCTGGGTATTGGCGCACAGAAGAACGCTGTGGAAGCCGTAACGGGCAAGCACCTGCGCAAGGTTGCGGGCCACGGGACTCACGCCCACGATGATGACGTGATTGCGGGCCGATGCGGGAAGACTGTGCTGCACTTCCTTTTTCTTCTGCGCCTCCAGCCAAGGCGTATAAACGAACTGGATGAACGATGACGGCAGCACGATAAGCAGGCCCACAATGCCCGTAAGCAGCACCACGATGGAAAAGGCCCTGCCGAGATCGGAATTGAAGGTGATGTCGCCGAAACCCAGCGTGGACATGACGGTCAGCGTCCAGTACAGACCGGTTATCCAGGAGTAATCGCGACCTTCATATTCCATGATGTAATGGAACATGACGCTGAACACGGCCACGAACACGGTAAGGATGAGGATGACGCGGAAGAAGTAACCGAAGTTTCTTCGCACTCCCTTCCCCTGGCTCAACAGAGAAAACTGACTGGGAAAAAATTTCATGTCCGCAGTATGCCTCGAGCGTTTCTTCTAGGCAAGAGTCCGCAAAAAGCCGCCGCCCCTTTTCGGAGCGGCGGCCTGTCTGTTTGCCGGTGCGCCTTGCGGCGCGAATCCGTTATTCCGCTGCCGCGGAGAAAAGGCTTAGAGGCCCTTGCTCTGCATGTAGTGGATGAGGTCGGTCACGCGGACGGAGTACGCCCATTCGTTGTCGTACCAGCTCACCACCTTGGCAAGGTTGCCTTCCTGCACGGTGCAGTATTCGGATTCCACGATGGAGGAACGGGAATCACCCTTGAAGTCCATGGAAACGAGGGGAAGATCGTTCACGCCGAGAATGCCCTTGAGGTAGGTTTCGGAAGCGGCGCGGAAGGCGTTCACCAGGGTTTCGGCGTCGGTGGACTTTTCAAGAATGGCGGTGAAGTCCACGATGGACACGGTGGGGGTGGGCACGCGCAGGGCATAGCCGGAGAAACGACCCTTGAGGGCGGGAATGACTTCGGCCACGGCCTTGGCGGCGCCGGTGCTGGTGGGAATGATGTTCAGAGCGGCAGCGCGGGCACGACGAAGATCCTTGTGGGGCAGATCGAGAATGCGCTGGTCGTTGGTGTAGGAATGCACGGTGACCATGCTGCCGAGCTTGAGGCCGAATTCCTGATGCATGACCTTGGCCACGGGAGCGAGGCAGTTGGTGGTGCAGGAGGCGTTGGACAGAATGTTGTGCTTGGCGGGATCATACATGTCCTGGTTCACGCCCATGACCACGGTGAGATCGGGCTGCTTGGCGGGAGCGGAAATGATGACCTTCTTGGCGCCGCGTTCCAGGTGCACGGCCGCCTGAGGAGCGCTGCGGAAAATACCGGTGGATTCCACCACCACGTCCACTTCCAGATCCTTCCAGGGCAGATTGTTGGGATCGCGTTCGGCAAGGCAGGCCACGTTCCAGTCGCCGACCTTGACCATGGTGCAGTCCACGCCGCCCACGGAGGTCTTTTCGGGAGCGACTTCGCAGGTGAAGGCGGAAGGACCGTAGGAGGTGTCGTGCTGAAGCAGATGGAAATTGGTATTGGCGTCCATCAGGTCATTGATGGCGACGATTTCAGCGCTGTCGGCATACTTGCCGTACATGGCACGGAAGACCTGACGACCGATACGGCCGAAGCCGTTGATAGCAACTCTTACCTTTTTCATAATTCCTTTCCTTTGCCCGGATGGTCGGGACTTTCGGTGAATGTCTCGCAAAAGGACGCCGAATCATGCGGACGGATCAGCCTTTCCGTCCGGCGTCGGGAGAATTCTGCCACCGTGTTTAAAAAATCACAAGAGCGGGAGTGAGCATAGCAGAATCCCGTCCGGCGTGCAAATGCTTTCTGTTGATGCGTTCTCTGGAAAAAACACCTCCGTCCCCCTCAAACCCTTGCCAAACGCGGCCGAACGGAGCTATTTTTTCTGACTCATCTTATTTTCAGAGGGGGATCCCCATGCATCGTTTCGCTTCCGCTCCTCAGGCAGCCGTTTCCGGCGAACAGTCCATGCTGCCCGACATCAGCGGCCTGTCGCTTCCGGAAAATCTTGCAAGCCGCAAGGCCAGAATACAGGACGTGGACGGCATGTCCAATCTCATCAACGAATTCGCCTCCGCACGCATCATGCTGGCCCGAGGTCCGCTCTACCTTTATCAGAACATTCAGGACTACCGGGTCATCACCGCCATGCTGAACGGCAGGGAAATCGTTCTTGCCTGCGGCGGCCTGCATGTTCTGTGGGAAGACCTTGCCGAGGTGCGTTCCGTAGCCGTGCATCCTCAGCTTCAGCGGAAGGGCATAGGAAGGCTGCTCGTGCAGGATCTCATCGAAGACGCCCGCAATCTCGGCGCAGCCCATGTGTTCACCTTCACTCTGGCCCCGGGATTCTTCTCTTCTCTCGGCTTTTCCGCCGTGGACCGGGATACCCTTTCCCCCGTAGTATGGGCCGAATGCAGCAAATGCCCCAAGTTCTATAAATGCGACGAAGTCGGCATGATGCTGCACTTCTGATGCCAGCCCTCAAGGAGCCTCCCATGACCAACCTCAAAAATCGTGACTTTCTGAAAATCGCGGACTTCAGCAGGGAAGAACTCGCCTACCTGCTCCGCCTCGCCGCCCGCCTCAAGAAACTCCGCAGGGACGGCAAGGAACCGCAGTTCCTCAAGGGAAAAAACGTGGCGCTGGTGTTTGAAAAAACCTCCACCCGCACGCGCTGCGCCTTTGAAACCTCCCTGTACGATCAGGGGGCGCACGCCACCTACCTTTCCGACGGCTCGCAGATAGGCAAAAAGGAATCCATGGCCGATACCGCCCGTGTGCTCTCCCGCATGTACGACGGCATTGAATACCGCGGCTACGGACAGGAAATCGTGGAAAAGCTGGCCGAATTCTCCCCCGTGCCGGTGTGGAACGGACTCACCAACGAAGCCCATCCCACCCAGATTCTGGCCGACTTTCTTACCATGATGGAGCACAGCGACAAGCCGCTTCACGAAATAACCTTCGCCTACCTCGGCGACGCCCGCTACAACATGGGCAATTCCCTTATGATGGGCGCGGCGAAAATGGGCATGAAGTTCCGCTCCGTAGCTCCCGCCTCGCTCCAGACCAGCGACGAAATCTACAACATGTGCCTCGCCGAGGCTGAAAAGTCCGGCGCTGAAATCATACGTACCGACAACGTGGCCGAAGGCGTGAAGGGCTGCGACTTCATCTACACCGACGTGTGGGTGTCCATGGGCGAACCCGACGAAGTGTGGAAGGAACGCATCGAGCTGCTTCTGCCCTATCAGGTGAACGCCCGCGTCATGGAACTCACCGGCAACCCCGACTGCAAGTTCATGCATTGCCTGCCCGCCTACCACAACCGCGAAACCGCCGTGGGCGAATCCATCTATCAGAAGTTCGGCCTTGACGCTCTGGAAGTGACGGAAGAAGTCTTCGAATCCGCAAACTCCATAGTCTTCGACGAAGCCGAAAACCGCAAACATACCATCAAGGCCGTCATGGTCGCCACGCTTGCCGACATTCCTCCTATCTTTTTTGAAGACTAGGATGGGCGGGGGAACGGGGAACCCCTTTTGAAAAAGGGCTTTTCTCCTTCCCCCGCTCCCCCCTCCTCCTTCCGAAAACTTTTGTTCGGAGAAATGCGGATCGGGGGAAAGCGCCTGCGTCCGAAGGCTGCCGCCAAATTTTTTGGAGAGTTTTTAATGTTCTGAAAATTCAGGCGGTTCAGAACGTGCATGGCGGACATCAACAGGACAGTTCCGCCCGCACGGGCGTTCCGACCCGGAAGTTGCGGCCGTTTCCACTTGCCTTTTTTTTAAATTCAGGCTATTGCTAGCAGTCCTTACGATACAAAAGGTATCGAATTTCAGCAGCATTCCGCCCCACACGGGCTTTTTATGGAGGATATACCATGGGTAAACAGTGTGAAATCTGCGGCAAGAAAGCTCAGGTGGGCAACCTTGTGAGCCATTCCAATATCAAGACCAAGCGTCGCTTCAACCCCAACCTGCAGGCTGTC
>CALUPL010000002.1 GCA_944322635.1 uncultured Mailhella sp. | reverse complement strand
AGGCGGCAGCTCCCGCAACGGTCGTGACAGTGAAGGTCAGCGCAGAGGCGTGAAGCGCTTCGGCGGCCAGCATGTTCTTGCCGGCAACATCATCGTTCGTCAGCTCGGCACTGTGGTCTATCCCGGCGCCAACGTCGGCATGGGCCGCGACTACACCCTTTTCGCCAAGTGCGACGGCGTTGTGAAGTTCGAAAAGTTCCTCCGCAAGCGTCGCGTGCACAAGCGCGTGAGCATCGTGCCCGCGGAAGCCGCGGCGTAATTGCGCTTTCGGCATGATTTGTTGGGGCGAGAAGGGCCATGGCTCTTCTCGCCCTTTGTGTCTTTTCGGGGAAGCAGGCCTTTCCGCCATGTCCGGCGGCTTGCCCGGCGGCATCCCCCTCTCTGAATCCGGCGTGTGCCGTTTTTTTCGAGTTTATCTGGTGTTGTGAGCATTTTCTGCTTTTGCCGGGATTGTTTGTACTTCCGGAAAAGTGAAGTCATCGGGGCCGGCGGGGCGGAGAGAATGTTTTTCATTCAACAAGGCGGAACACGTTCCAGTCGTGAGGAAATCATATGAAATTTGTGGATGAAGCCACCATTCAGGTAAAGGCCGGCAAGGGAGGCAACGGCTGCGTCTCCTTCCGCCGTGAAAAGTTTGTGGCCAAGGGCGGTCCCGACGGCGGCAACGGGGGCGACGGCGGCAACGTGTATGCCCGCGCCTCCACCAGACTGTACAGCCTGTACGACTTCCGCCTGAAGCGCATTTACGAGGCTCCCAACGGTCAGGGGGGCATGGGCAGCCAGTGCGACGGTCACAAGGGCGAGGATCTCATCATCGAGCTTCCCGCCGGAACGCAGCTCTATGAGCGCACCGGCGAGGGAGAAGTGCTCTTTGCCGACATTTCCGACCCCGACAAGCTGGTGCTGCTAGCGGCGGGCGGCCGCGGCGGCAAGGGCAACGAGCATTTCAAGTCCTCCACCATGCGAGCACCGCGTTTCGCGCAGAAGGGAGAGCCCGGCGAGGAGCGCACCTTCCGGCTGGAACTGAAGATTCTGGCCGATGCCGGTCTTCTTGGTCTGCCCAATGCCGGCAAGTCAACCTTCCTGTCGCGCGTGTCTGCGGCCCGTCCCAAGATTGCGGACTATCCCTTTACCACGCTGACCCCCAATCTCGGCGTGCTTATCGACGACTGCGATCCCGACAGACGCATGATCATTGCCGACATTCCCGGTCTTATCGAGGGCGCGCACGCCGGACAGGGGCTCGGCGACCGTTTTCTGCGTCATGTGGAACGCACGCGTTTTCTTGTGCACATTCTCAGCATCGAGGACGTGAATCTGGAGTCGGAGAATCCCTGGGAGGGCTTTGACCTCATCAACGATGAGCTGGCCCGCTTTGACCCTGAACTTGCGCTGCGTCGTCAGATAGAGGTCGTCAACAAGATAGATTTGCGCACGCCCGAGGAGCTTGAGGCCGTGAAGGCCCGAGCGAAGGCCGATGGGCGCGACATCGTGTTCATTTCCGCCCGCGAGAACATAGGCCTTGAAGAGCTTGTGGAACGAATGTGGAAACTGCGCGACGAACTGGACTTCAATGATCCCTTTGTTCACTATCAGGAAGAAGTGGTGGTGGATGAGGAATTCCCCGACATTGAAGTGATATGGACGCGTGAATGATGGATACCCGTGAACACACTCTGGCCACGGCGCATACCCTTGTGGTGAAGGTGGGCAGTGCCGTCCTTACCACGGCTGATGGTCTGCATCTTTCCGTGCTGTATAATCTTGTGGAACAGCTGGCCCGTCTTGCCCGTCAGGGCAGGCGTGTATGCCTGGTCAGTTCCGGTGCCGTGGCGGCCGGAAGGACGGCACTTCCCGACCGCGGACGCAGTGTGGTGGGGCTTTCCGGCAAGCAGGCTCTGGCCGCCATAGGGCAGGGCTGTCTCATGCGTGAATACGAACACGCTTTTGCCTCTCAGGGCCTTTTGTGCGCCCAGGTGCTGCTTACGAGAGACGATCTGCGCAGTCGCACCCGCTTTCTCAACGCCCGCAACACCTTCATGAACCTGCTCGACTGGGGAGTCGTGCCCATTGTCAACGAAAACGACACCGTGGCCGTGCAGGAACTGAAGTTCGGCGACAACGATCAGCTTGCGAGTCTTCTTCTCAATCTTGTGGAAGGTGATCTTTACATCAATCTTACAAGTGCGGCCGGCGTGCTTGCGGCCAATCCTGAAAGCGCCGCTCCCGGAGAGGTCATTCCCTACCTCGACAGCATAGAAGACATTGCCGCACTGGATATTGAGTCTCTTTGCGGAGCCAAGACCAGCGTGGGAACCGGAGGAATGCGGTCCAAGCTCATGGCCGCACGGCGTGCGGCGCAGCTTGGCGTGCCTACGCTCATTCTGCCGGGGCGGCGTCCCGACATTCTCGATCAGGCTTTTGCCGGGGAGCACGTGGGCACATGGATATGCCCGGCCGAGCAGGCCGTGTCGCGCCGCAAGTACTGGATGGCCTATCAGTCCGAGCCTCAAGGCACTGTTGTGGTGGACGAAGGCGCGGCCCGCGCGCTGGAGCAAAAGGGCGGAAGCCTGCTTCCCGGCGGAGTGACGGCCGTGGAAGGCACCTTCGAGCCGGGCGCTCTCGTGCGCGTCGCGTGCGGGGAGCATCACATAGGCGTGGGACTCACCAACTACTCTTCGGAGGAACTTGAGCGCATCAAGGGCCTGCGTCGAGTGGAAGTGGCCGCCGTCCTCGGCGACGCCCACTATCCCGAAGTCATCCACCGCGACAATCTGCTCATCAACGCGGCGGTGTAGGCAGATTTTTGAGCAGAAAAAAGGGCCGGCACAGCTTTGAACGGTGTCGGCCCTTTTCGTTAAGGCCTTTAGGCAGTTGAGGGAGCGGAAGCGACCGAAACAGAAAACCACCCGCTAAGCGGGTGGAACACAAAATGGTTATACCTAAAAAAACACCTTTTCGATAAGACGGAGTTGTTCAGGCT
>CALUPL010000001.1 GCA_944322635.1 uncultured Mailhella sp. | reverse complement strand
TGTTCGGCCGACTCAAGGATTGGCGCAGAATAGCCATGCGTTATGACCGTTGTGCCCACACGTTCTTTTCGGCTATTTGTCTCGCTGCCATTGTCATCTTTTATATTTAATGAGTCCTGAACCTAGTCCTGACTACACCGTAAATTTACGAGACCTCCCCTCTCTTCCGTCCTGTTGACGAAGGCTCTGATTCCTCCCCGGAACCGGAGCCTTCCTCATTTTCCAGAAGCCCCATGCGGCGCATCCGGGCACGCAGCGTGGTGTAGTGAATATCCAGCAGACCGGTGGCGGAATCCGTACCCGTGAGCTTGCCGCCGCAATGGGCCAGTACCTCCCGGATATAGCGTTCCTCCACTTCCCTAAGCGTAGGCCATTCCCCCGGGGCGCGCAGCCTCGGCGACTCTCCGTCGTTCACTCCGGGCCGGGTCGATTCACACTCCTGAAGGTCCGTAAGGTCAAAATGCAGTCTGCAGCCTTCGCTTTCCATACGGCTCATGATGAGAGAGCGCTCCACCACGTGCTCAAGCTCCCGCACGTTTCCCTGCCACTTGTGATGAATGAGGGCCTGCAGTTCCTCTTCCGGTATGTCCGGCAGCGTGGTCAGTCCCAGCTTGTGCGCCTTGGTCTGCACGAAGTGCCGGACAAGTACGGGAATGTCGCCGAGTCTTTCCCGAAGCGGCGGTACGCGTATGGGAAACACCGAAAGCCGATACCACAAATCCCGACGGAACCGCCCGTCCATGACCTTTCGGGGCAAATCGTCCTGCGTAGCGGCCACTATGCGCACATCCACATGGAATATCCTTGTACCGCCCACGCGGCGTACCATGCCGGAATCCAGCACGCGAAGCAGACGCACCTGAGAATCCGGCGGCATTTCCCCCACCTCGTCCAGAAACAGCGTGCCTCCGTCCGCCATCTCAAAATAACCGGGGCGGGAACTGGAAGCCCCGGTAAAGGCCCCTTTTTCGTGGCCGAACAGCTCACTGTCTATAAGTTCGCGCGGAATGGCCCCGCAGTTCACCTTGATGATGGGACGCGAATGCCTGGCTGAAAGCTGGTGAACGGCGTCGGCTACGGCTTCCTTGCCCGACCCCGTCTCACCGAGCACGAGCACCGTGCTGTCGCACCGGGCCACGCTTTCCACCATCTGCCGCACCTTCATCATTCCGGGGCAGAGCGCCAGCTTTTCCGTGCCGGTCAGCGCCTGCATGGCGGGGCGAGTCCCCTCCAGCGTGATGTCCGAAAAGTTTCCCCGAAGCTCTTCCACGAGAGGCTCAAGAAGTTCCCGCAGAGAAACGGCGTCGGCTATTTCAAACCCGTCCCTCTCATCCGACCAGAAATTGATGAGGAACGTATTCCCGCTGCTCACGAAAAGCGGCAGACGCAGAAGCGAACGGAAATGAAGATACGGCATGTCACGCCAGGACGGCTCGTTGAGTACGCCGGGATCGCTCTGGTAGGGCGTGAGATCCCTTACGACGAGAGGCTCGTTCATTCTGTCACTTAAAAGCAGCGGCTTGGAAAAGCTTGTTCCCCGGTATTTGTTGGAAACGCTGACGGCACTGGTGTCCGCCATGCTGATGATGGTGGAAGCGTCACTGTAGGCAAAAAGCGTGTTTATTCTGGATACGGGCATCACGGGCTTTATGGTATCCAGAAGATATAAAAGGGCATTTCTGAGTCCGCCCATGCGGTACATGACCTGAAGCGACAGCGCCACCGTTTCCGATTCGAAAAGCGTCTTTTTTTCCATGCCCATCCTCTTATTTTTTCGCTTAGCGTTTTTATAATTTTTATTCAAAAAACGCTCAACACAAAAAACAAAGCCTCTCCGCTAACTTTGTAAAAAAAAACACAATTTTTTTGGCACGCTTCTTGCTTCAAAAAAAGCGAAACGCCCCCACGCAGGAAGAGGGGACGCCCGCCATTCCGGCTTTCCTGTTAACCACATGTTTTTTTCAAGGAGAATGACATGCCTCCCATTATCGACAGAAAGAAGTGCGTGGGCTGCGGCACCTGCGCCGACATCTGTAATTCCAATATATTCGTTTTCGACCGCGCGGTGGACAAGGTTCCCCAGGTCAGGTTTCCCGAGGAGTGCTGGCACTGCGACTCCTGCGTAATCGACTGCCCAAAGGGGGCCATAACGCTCCGCATTCCCCTCGCCTTCACCCTTCTTCATGTCAATGCCGACGAGCTCAAACCCCAGGAGGCCAAATAATGATCCCCGTTTCCAAGACTATTGAAGCCGATGTCGTCATCGTCGGCGGAGGCATAGGCGGCCCCATGGCCGCCATTGCGGCAGCGGAAGCCGGAGCCAAGCGTGTGGTCGTGCTCGAAAAATGCAACGTGAAACGTTCCGGATCCGGTGCCACGGGCAATGACCATTTCAGCTGCTACATTCCCGAAGTTCACGGCGACGACGTGGAACCCGTGCTCGATGCCGTCATGGGCAGCCTCATCGGTCAGGCCAAAGACAGGGAAATCATGCGCCTGCATCTTCTGGAAAGCTTCGACATCGTAAAGAAATGGGAGGAGTGGGGCATCAATATGCGTCCTCTCGGCCGCTGGAACTTCCAGGGACACGCGCTTCCCGGCAAGCCCCGCGCCTTTCTGAAATTCGACGGCCGCAAGCAGAAAAGCGTGCTCGTGGAACAGATGAAGAAGCACGGCGTCACCATTCTCAATCATCACCCCGTAGTGGAGCTGGCCAAGGAAAACGGCCGCGTGTGCGGAGCTCTTGCCATTGACGCCAGCACCCCCACGCCCTCCTTCGTTCTGGTCAAGGCCCCCAACGTCGTTCTCTCCACGGGACTCACCCACCGCCTCTATCTCAACGGATCCACGCCCAACTACATGTTCAATACCGCCCACTGCCCCAACAACGCCGGCGGTCAGGCCCTCGGCTGGCGCATAGGCGCAAGCATGGTGAACATGGAAATTCCCTACACTCATGCCGGAACCAAGTATCTTCAGAGAGCCGGCAAGGCCACCTGGATAGGCGTGTACCGCTATCCCGACGGCAAGCCTCTCGGTCCCTTCGTCACCAAGCCTGATCCCGAATACGGCGACGTGACCTCCGACATCTGGAACTCCGCCTTCATCGACGTCATGCAGAACGGCCGCGGCCCCGCCTACCTCGACTGCTCTCAGAACACCCCGGAAACGCTGGCCTACATGAGAAAGGCCATGTTCGACGAAGGACTTTCCGCCCTCATAGCCTACATGGACGACAAGGGCATAGATCCGGCGAAGCACGCCGTGGAGTTTACCCGCTTCGAACCCATTCTCCACGGGCGCGGACTCGACGTGAACAAGGACGGGCTCACCACCGTTCCCGGCCTCTATGCCGCCGGCGACATGGTGGGCAATGCCGGCTGCGGTCTCGGCCTTGCCGCATGGCTCGGCTGGCGTGCCGGACAGGCCGCCGCCCGCGACATTCCTGAAATGACCGACTGCGATCTTGCCGAAAACCCCGCCATCAAGGCAAAGATGGAGCTGCTTTCCTCCTTCATGGAAAGAGAAAACGGCGCGGACTGGCAGGAAGCGAACATCGCCCTCACCCAGATCATGAGCGACTACGCCAATGTGGGCCCCTACAAGGTACGTTCGGAATCTCTGCTGAAGGCGGGACTCACCTATCTGGCACAGCTCCGCCGGGAAACGGCGGAAAATCTGAAGGCCACCTGTTCCCACACCCTCATGCGCGCGGCGGAAGTGCTCGACCTGTTCGACTGCGCAGAATGCATCATGCGCTCCGCCCTGGAACGCAAGGAAAGCCGCGGCAATCACAAACGCTCCGACTATACATTCACCAACCCGCTTCTGGCAGACAAAATGCTTGACGTCACCCGAAACGACGATGGAACAGTAACGACCAGCTGGAGAAATCAGCGCTGATCGCTTTCTCTACACCCCCAGGAGGAATTTTCATGAATCGTCTTTCCCGCCTCGGCAAAGTCATGTGCGCCGCTCTGGCCGCTCTTGCCCTCTGTGTCCCCGGTGCCGCAAGCGCCGCCGACTATCCCTCGAAACCCATTTCCATAGTCTGCGCCTTCGGCGCGGGAACCGGTGCCGACCTCATCCTGCGTCCGGCCATTCCCTACATGAAGGAAGTGCTCGGCACCGACGTCATCACCGAATACAAGGCCGGTTCCGCGGGCATCGTAGGCGCCAACTACTTCGCCACCAAGAGACCCGACGGCTACAGCCTGCTTTTCTACAATCAGCCTCACATCCTGCTTCAGGAAATGTTCATGAAGACGGCCTACAAGACCGACGATCTCGTTCCCGTACTCGGTCTTACCTACCGTCCCGACTTCCTTATCGTGCGTTCCGACGACAGCCGCTTCAAAACGGCGCAGGACGTGTTCAACTATGCCAAGGCCAATCCCGGCAAGCTTACCGTGGGCACCGTGGGCATGTACTCCGGCAACCACCTCACCTACCTGCTTCTGGAAAAGAACACCGGTCTCAAGATGACCCGCGTGCCTTTTGAAAGCGGCGGCAAGATGTTTGCAGCCATACTCGGCGGCCAGGTGGACGTGGTGCTTTCCTCCTACATGTGGGTCACCACCTATGAAGGCAAGCTCACCGCTCTGGCCAGCGCCACCCAGGAACGTCTCGCTCCCGACGTTCCCACCTTCATCGAATGCGGCGTGAACAACGTGTACGGCTCCACCAACTCCAACTACGTCTTCGTAAGCAAGAAGGCTCCCAAGAAGGTCATCGACTTCCTGCGTGAACGCCTGGCCACCCTCGTGCACAACGAAGCCTTCCTGAAGGACTTCCTCAAGGCCACCAGCACCTACGACTGCGCCGTGTACGACTGGAAGAAGTGCGAAGAAGAAATCGCCAACTACCGCAAGCAGATAGCGTCCGTCGAACCGATGCTGCGCGAAGCTGAATAATTCATCACAAAACCGGAAACGGGAAGGTTCGAACCTTCCCGTTTCTTTCCTATATGTTTTCAGGGAGAAAAACATGTTCGAGCTGATCGTCCAGGGCATCCTGACATGCCTCAGCCCCATCAACATCCTTGCCATGCTCATCTCGGTTCCCTTCGGAATCATCGTGGGCTGTCTGCCCGGCTTCGGTGCGGCCACGGGTCTTGTTCTCGTTTTGCCCATGACCTACGGCATGGAACCTTCAACGGCCTTCGTGGCGCTCACGGGCATCTATCTCGGTGCGGAATACGGCGGCTCCATATCCGCCATTCTCATCAACACGCCCGGCACGGCAGCAGCCGTCATCACGGCCTTTGACGGTCACTCCATGGCCCTGCAGGGCAAGGCCCGCGACGCCCTGCTCATTTCCAACATAGCTTCCTTCAGCGGCGGCCTCATCGGCGGCCTCATGATGCTGCTCTTCATGCCCATACTCGGCAACTTCGTGCTCAAGTTCGGTGCCGGTGAAGTGTTCGTCATGGCGGCCGTAGGCCTTCTGCTCGTGGGCGTGGTTACCAAGGGCAATCGTCTCAAGGGCATCATTTCAGTGGGACTCGGCCTCATGTTCACCTTTGTGGGGGCAGACGGCGTTTCCGGTTTCTCCCGTTTCGACTTCAACATTCCCATTCTCATAGGCGGCCTCCCTCTCATCGCCGGACTGCTCGCCATGTTCGCCATTCCCCAGATGCTCGACGTGGCTCTCGGTCCCAAGCCCGATACCAGCTCGGTCAAGCTCGAAGACCACGGCATACGCGGCAACCTTCATATGTTCCGGAAATACCTGGGCCGCTGCTACCGTGAACAGCCCGGCAACATTCTTCGTTCCGGCATCATCGGCGTCATCATCGGCATCATTCCCGGCGTGGGCGCGGCCGTGGCCAGCATGGCTTCCTACGCGGCCGCCAAAAAGGCGGACAAGCATCCCGAAGAATTCGGCAAGGGCTACATGGCAGGCATAGCCGCCCCCGAATCCTCCAACAACGCCCTCGTGGGCGGCTCCCTCATCCCCGTTCTCTCCCTGGGCATTCCCGGCTCCCCCGCCGCAGCCCTGTACATGGGCGCCATTTTCCTGCACGGCATGACCCCCGGTCCCAACTTCCTCATCAAGGAAGCCGACCTCGTCTATCTGCTCATCATGGCCGTGTTCCTCTGCTCCCTCG
The DNA here is from genome assembly GCA_944322635.1 of uncultured Mailhella sp. Taxonomy (GTDB): domain Bacteria; phylum Desulfobacterota; class Desulfovibrionia; order Desulfovibrionales; family Desulfovibrionaceae; genus Mailhella. The sequence goes on along the minus strand of CALUPL010000001.1, from coordinate 23,968 downwards.
TTCAGCTTCTCGTCGGCGCCTTCACCATCAGTTCCTTCGCCAACATTCTCAAGGTTCCCGCCACCCGCCTCTTCCCCTCGGTCATCGCCGTGTGCTGCATAGGCGCCTACGTGGTGCGCACCCTTGATTTCGACATCGATTTCTTCATCGTGCTCGGCATCATTTCCTATGTGCTGAGCCGGCTCGGCTTCAACATGGGGGCCATAGTCCTCGGCGCATTCCTTGCCCCCACCATGGAATCCTCCCTCATCGAAGCCCTGAACATATCTCCGGCCATGGGCGGCCTCATTCCCTACTTTGAAACCCGTCCCATCGCCATGGCCATGCTCGCCATGCTTGCCGCGTATCTGCTGTACGTCATCGTCAGCTCCATCCGCCATGCAAGAACGTGCAGGGAATCCCAGGAATTTCCCGGCGAATGCCTGCCTGCGGCATGGAGCGGAGAACGCGGTACCGACCTTGCCCTCTTCATTCTTCTTTTCATCGGCGCAGCCGTGTTTCTTTCCATGACCACGGCATTTCCTGAAAAGAGCCGCATCATGCCCACCATCACGTTCTGCGTCATCATGGTGTGCTGCGTGATAGGCATGATTCAGTGCATCTTCTTCAGCAAGGTTTACAGCGGCCGCAACACCTCCCCGCTGAAGCTCATCCCCTGGAAGAAGCTTCTCGTCATCGGCGCCATCATGATTCTCTACCTGCCCCTCATGGGACTCGTAGGATTCTATCCCGCCACCGTGCCCTACGTCATCGTCAACTCCATGATCATCCGCCGCTGGCAGGGCTATGAAGTGAACGGCAAGGCCCTTCTCAAGGAAACCGTCTTTGCCGTCATCTTCACCGTGGTCATCTACCTTGTGTTCACCGTCATCTTCCAGTCGCCCATGCCCGTGCCTCTCTGGCTGGAAGATCTGTTCTACTAGTCGAGTCAAGGAGCACTTCCATGAAATCCATTGAAAAACTTCTGGAACCCGGTCGTATCGGCCATCTGGAACTGAAAAACCGCATCATCTTCTCGGCCATGGACCTGCGCTCGACCGACGGACACGGACATATGTCCCCCGAAGCCGTGACCAGCTTCGTTGAACGCGCAAAGCACGGCGTGGGCCTAGTCAGCCTGCCCGGAGCCTACGCCTGGCAGAATCCCGGCGTTCCTCACGGCAAAACCATTTCCCTGGAAAGCGACGACTTCATTCCTCCCCTTGCCGACGCCGCCCGCCGTGCTCATGAGGCAGGCGCCAAGGTCATGATACAGATAGGCGCACGCGGTACCCGCATCGAAGGCAGCGTGTCGGCCAATACCGGCCCCACGGCCATGCGCTTCGGCTACGAACCCATCATTCCCAGAGAGCTGAGCATCGAAGAGATTCAGCAGCGTGTGGAATGGTTCGGCGACGCCGCCCGCCGCGCCCGCGAGGCAGGCATAGACATTGTGGAAATCCATGCCTGCACGGGCAAGCTTCTGTCCATGTTCCTTTCTCCCTACAGCAATCACAGAACGGACATTTACGGCGGCAGCACGGAAAACCGCACCCGCTTTCTGCGTGAAGTCATTGCCAACATGAAAAAGAAGGCCGGGGAGGATTACCCGCTTTCCGTACGCCTCACGGTGAACGACCTCGTGCCCGGCGGCATCGACAGGGAAGAAGGTCTGGCCATAGTCAGGCTGATATCGCCCCTCGTGGACGCCGTACAGCCTTCAACCGGCACGCAGGAACGCATCTGGAACATCTCCTGCTCCTACTTCATGCCCCAGGGCAACATGCTGGACACCACGGAGGCCGTCAAAAAAATCTGCGACATTCCCGTCATTGCCATGTCGAAGCTCGGCGAACCGGCGCTGGCGGAAAAAACTCTGGAAGAAGGCAAGGCCGACTTCGTCTGCCTGGGCCGTCCGCTTCTCACCGACGTGCGCTGGCTGGAAAAGGCCTCCAAGGGCGACTACGCCTCCATACGCCGCTGCATAGGCTGCCTGAACTGCTTCACCTTCAACGACCGTGAAGAAATACAGCCCCCCAGAGTCAGCTGCACGGTCAACCCGGAACTGCTGCGCGAACCTTCCTACGACACGCTGACTCCCTCGACCTCTCCGAAGCATATCGTCGTGGTCGGCGGAGGTCTCGCCGGCATGGAATGCTCCCGCGTGCTTGCCGGACGAGGCCATAAGGTCACGCTTCTGGAAAAGGATGCCGAACTCGGAGGCCAGTGGATCGTCGCCTCCCATGCGCCCCACAAGAACGAGGAAAAAACGCTCATCCCCTGGCTGAAGCGCGAACTCGAAAAGGCCGGCGTGGACGTACGCCTGAATCATGAGGCCAGCGTGGAATCCATAGCCGCCCTCGACCCCGACGACATCGTCATCGCCACCGGCGCCAAGCCGAAGTTTCTGCCTCTCGAAGTTCCCGCAGGAGGTCCCAACGTCGTACAGGGCAACGACGTCATCATGGACCGCGCCGAAACGGGACATCGCGTGGTCGTCATCGGCGGTCGGTACATCGGCATGGAATGTGCGGTGAAGCTGGCCAAGGAAGGACATCACGTCTCCGTGGTGGATGCCGTGGAAATAGGTCACGGTACCAATCCGAGAATTCTGGGAATCTATCGGAACGAGATGGTGGAAAACGACGTATTCCTCTTCCCCAATTCTCCCGTGCTCCGCTTCATGGACTATGGTGTGGACATCGCCCACCTCAACAGCATGCTGAGCCTGAAGGCCGACACCATAGTACTGGCCGTGGGTACGCGGCCGGTCAACGGCCTTGCCTCCGAACTGGAGCAGGCGGGCTTCTCCTACCACCTCATAGGCGACTGCAAGCGCATAGGCGACGCACTCTACGCCATGCGTGACGGCGCCGACATGGGCAGACAGCTCTAGGAGAGCGGTCATGACATACGAAAAACTCTTTCAGCCCGGGCGGATCGGCAACGTCGAAGTACCGAACCGCTTCGTGCAGACGCCTGTGCAAACGCGCGGCGGCGACGCCGACGGCTACGTCACGCAGGAACTCATCGACTTTCACAAGGCCCGCAGCCACGACGGCAAGGGCCCCGGCCTCGTCATAGCCCAGCAGACCTTCGCCTGGCCCGCCGTCAAGCTGGCCAGAGGACTGGCACTGTGGGACGACCGCTATATCGAAAAGCTTTCCGCCCTCGCTTCTGCCATCAAGGAAGGCGGTTCCCGCGCCTTCCTCCAGCTCGGAGGCTCCGGCTCCAGACTGGCGGGCATTGAAGTGGCGCCCTCTCCCGTGACGGGCAGCTGGAACATGAAGCGCCCCAGAGAAATCACCCGTCAGGAAATGATGCACTATCTGGAGTGCTATGCCTCCGCCGGACGCCGACTGTTCGAAGCCGGATTCGAGGGCTTTTCCCTGCACGGAGGAGCGGGCAAGTACATTTCGCAGTTTCTCTCTCCATGGAGCAACCGGCGTACCGACGAATTCGGCGGCAGTCCGGCAAACCGCGTGCGCTACCCCATCATGATCATGAATGCCATCCGGGAACAGACCCGCGACGACTATCCCGTCATCATGCGTCTGCCCATACAGGAATACCTTGAAGGCGGACTCAGCCTTGAGGAAGGCATTGAACAGATCGCGCTCATGGCAGAAGCCGGCGTGGATGCCTTCCTGATCGCGGGCGGCGGACAGGAAAGCCTCTGGGTTGACTGTCCTCCCTATGTCGTGCCCGGATTCCCACTCATGGACGCACTTGCGGCCGTGCGCCGGGCGCTGCCCTCCGTCACGCTCATCGCCAACTGCGGCATTCACGATCCCGCTCTTGCGGAAAAGCTCCTTGCGGACGGCACGGCGGACTTCATAGGCATCAACCGGCCGCTTCTGGCCGATCCCGACTATGTGGACAAGGTACGCACCGGCAGGGAAGACTCCATACGCCGCTGCATACGCTGCAACAACTGCCAGACATGGGCAAACAAACCGCATCTGGCCGACCGCGGCATGTGCTGCACCGTAAACCCTGCTCTCATGGTGGAAAAATCGTTCGTCGTCCGACCCGCCGAAGAGCCCAAAAAGATCACCGTTGTCGGCGGCGGCATTGCCGGCATGTCTGCGGCAGCCACGCTGGCGGAACGCGGCCATCACGTCATTCTGCATGAAAAGACGGGAGAGCTCGGCGGTCAGTGGCTGGCGGCCTCGGCAGGCAGGGAAAAGGCGCTGTTCCGAACCGTCACCGCCACGCTTGTCCGTCGCATGAAACAGGCGGGAGTGGACGTGCGCCTGCATTCCGCCCCGGACAAAAACGGCGTTCTCGCCGACCGCCCGAATGCCGTGGTTCTTGCCACGGGGGCCTCTCCCAGAGCCCTGAAGGGCGTGGACATGCTCTCTTCTCCCAAGGGGGAACACGTCGCCGTACAATTCGGCATGGACGTGCTGCGCGGCGCAGAAGTTCCGGGCAAAAGTGCCGTCGTGGTCGGCGGCCGGTACATCGGAATGGAATGCGCCCTCAAGCTGGCCGAAGAGGGGCATGAAGTCTCCCTCGTGGAAATGAACGAAATAGGCAGAGGACTCATAGCCCGCATTCGGGCCGTTCTGTTCCGAAGAATGGCCGAAGCAAAAATCCGTCTCTTTCCTTCATCCTCACTTTTCCGCGTGACGAGCCATCAGGTGGAAGTCGCTCACGGCGGCTCCGTGTTCCCCATCGATGCAGATGCTCTCGTGCTGGCCATAGGTACCGTACCCGACAAATCGCTTCAGGAGTGCGATTTCGGCGTACCTACCTATGTCATAGGCGACTGCCGCCGCATCGGAGACGCCAGAGAATCCATGGCTCAGGGTACGGAGCTGGGCCTTAAGCTCTAACCCCTTCTCTGCATCTTAACCCCGCAGAACATATCACTCTCCATCCGCCCCGCGTTCTTCTTTCCGAAGACGCGGGGTATTTTTTATGTCGGCCCATGCCGGTTCTCCGCTCTGCCTCTTCGTTCCGATTGACGAAATCCGGGCATGTCGTTAGCCTTCCATTTCTGGAGAACCGTTGTGATTACCAAGAAAAAAGTGACTCTGGAAGATGTGAGCCGACTCGCAGGCGTGTCTCTGAGTTCCGTCTCCATGATTCTCAACGCCCGGGCCGACGTGTCCTTTGCGCCGGAAACGGTACAGAAAGTACGACAGGCAGCCAAGGAACTCGGATACCGCGCACCGTCACGTCTCGCCAAAGGAAGGCTTCCGGGCAGAAACGTGGTTTTCATCGTCACGCCGAACATAGCCAATGCCTACTATTCCGGGCTTGTGCAGTCCATTCAGCAGGCTGCCGAGGAACACAATTTCTCCACGCTCATCTTCACCACCTACCGGGAAGCGCGAAAGGAGGAAGAGGTGCTGGACATGGCCCTTGCCCTCGGCGCCGCAGGCATGGTTTTCACTCTTACCCCTCAAAGCCTGCGCAAGGTGGAAAAAGTCAACGCCAAGATTCCCATTGTGGTCATGGGCGACAAAAACTCCAGTCCCAAGGTCGATACCGTGGAACTCGACAACTACAGCGCCGGGGTCATCATCGGTCGTCATATGCTCGGACTCGGCCACCGGCACATCGCGTTCATCTCCGCCATGATGAACGCCACCAACGCCATACGCCTGCGTCGTCTTCAAGGAGTGAAGGACATCTATGCCGAGCGTCCCGGCTGTTCCGTTCAGGTGTTCACGAGAGATTACACCCCTCAGGAAGAGCTCAACAGCATAGACCTGGAACAAAGAATAGGCTATGAGCTCACCCTGGAATGCCTGAAAAGAAAAAGTCGCATTTCCGGTTTCGTGGCCGTCAACGACTTCATTGCCTACGGCGTGCTTGACGCCATTGCGGCAAAAGGCTTTCGGGTTCCCGAAGATTACAGCGTCTGCGGCTTCAACAATCTTTTCTCTTCCCGCATCTCGCGCGTCGGGCTCACCACCGTGGAGCAGCAGACCGAAGCCCGGGGCCGCAATGCCTTCGACATTCTCTATGAACGCATCTGCGGCGGCAACGCCGTGAGCGACATCACACGCATGGAATATACCCATCGTCTGCTGGAACGCCGCTCCACGGCTCCGTTCAGGCAGACTCAGCAGGAGAAATCATGAAAAACATCGCGCTCTGCGTCCTTTCCCTTCTCATGCTCGCAGGCTGCGGCAAGATGCCTTTCTCCCTTCCCTTCGCCAACGACGGGGGAAAAACGACTCCCGCCGTCGAAGCAGGTCGTCAGCCAGAACGGAAAGCCACCTACGGCGTCTCTCCCGAAGCTCAGGCCTATCTTGCCGAAGCCATGGAGTACTGGACGGCTTCCGGAGAATGCACAAATCCGGAAAGGGCCGCCGAGCTTCTGGACAAGGCCGTAGCCGCCGATCCGCTGGATCCCGCTCCGTACCTCATGCGCAGCCTTGCTCTGAGCGATCTCGGTTACTTCAACGAGGCCTTCGACGACGCCACACGCGCCATACGCCTCTCTCCCACGGCGGAAGCCTATGCCACACGCGGGCTCATATGCCTCAAGCAGCATCAGCCAGAGGGAGCACGACGTGACTTCGCCTACGCGGAAAAAATCAATCCCAAAGAGCCTCTCATCTACGTATATCGCTCTGCCGGCGCCTTCCTGGAGGGTCGCACCTCCGACGCCTGCAGCGATCTGAAGCACGCCTGCGAACTCGGCCACTGCCGCCCGTGGAACACGGCTGTGGAAAACGGCCTCTGCCGCTGACGGAAAAAACACCCTGAGAGGAAACGATTTTTCTTCCGCCCGGCATAACAAAAGAAAAACGGCGTCTTTCCGCCTTGTTGCCGAAAGTTATACCGTAACCATGCATGCTATCCGCATGGGAAGTGCTCTTTCCTGCAGAAAGAGTACCGACATCAGGCTTTTTCGGACTGACTTTTGAAAATCCGAATCGGCACTTCGGTTTCTCCCGAGGTTCCCGCGCACAGGCAAAGAAAAGGCCGCCGCTTCAAATGAAGCGGCGGCCTTTTCCGAGGAGGAATGACAGGGACAGGGGAGCCCTGACATTTACTGCACGGCGTCCCGATGCGGGGACTTTCAGAACGTCGTGCGGGGCAGCATTATTCTTCCGTAGGGTTCACGGAATCGAGAAAACGGTACGGACCGGCATAGGTCGGAGTTCCGTAGATCTGACAGACGTGAGTATTCCACGCGCCGTTGCGCCAGTCGTGGAGCAGATAGCCGGGAGCCTCCATCACGAAGGTATCGCCGCCTTCCGGAGAAAGATCGAGGTCTATCTGCATGGAGGCGGCAGGAGCGGTCAGAGCCATCACTCCGGCCCACTGCGTGAAGATGGGACGGTGCATATGTCCGCAGCACAGGCGAACCCAGGGAGCCTTTTCCAGAATGCCGCGCAGACGATCAACATTCTCATAAGGTTCGTCCATGGCCCCCATGCCCGTGACGAAGGGCGGATGGTGCATGAAGAGCAGCGTGGGTACGCCCGGGCGACGCGCCAGCTCCTTTTCCAGCCATGCGGCACAAGGCTCCGGCAGATGACCGGAATGAGAGCCGGGGCTCATGCTGTCCATCATGAGAAAACGAACCTCGTTCTCTTCCACGGCATAGCACAGCCAGGGAGCGGTGGCCTCGTTTTCCGGACACCAGCCCTTGAGTATGGAACGCATTCTGTCGCGCCGGTCATGATTGCCGGGAACGGCATAGATGGGAATGTTCAGAGGGGAAAGGGCTTCGTACAGCATTCTGTAGGCGTGCTCGTCCCCGCTGTCGGCAAGATCGCCGGTAATGACCATCATGTCCGGCTTCTGAACAAGCCCGAAAATGTGCTTTGCCGCGGCCTCAAGACATTTCGGGGTGTCCACGACACGAAACGAAAGCCTGCCGTCGCCGCGAAGATGAAAATCTGAAATCTGAAGTATGCGCATGATCTTTCCTTGCGGGAGGGGGAATCCCTCCCGCGTCCGAGTCAGATATGTTTCCCTTCCGTCACCCGGAGACGGACGACATGAACGTCGGACAACGAGCGTAAAGCGTAGCGGATAGCGCCTTCATGAATCAGGCGGCCTCCGGCCGGTTCGCAGAACCGGAAGACAGGCCAGACGCGGAAGAGTCGGGAAACGGATGCCTGATGAATGGGCCGATGCCGGAATTCTGTGAAGCTACACGTGTTCCACGTCGTCGCCGAGACGACGGACGGCGGCGTTATGCTTGCGCTGCACGATGAAGGCCGAAACGGCGCTGGTTGCAGCTGCGAGCATGGTATAGAGGCACACATAGATGGGATCGCCGTCGGCGACCTTGATGAAGTAGGTGCAGAGACCGGGAACAATGCCGGCCACGAGGAATCCGGGGAACTGATACACGATGGAAATGCCGGTGTAGCGCACGTCGGCGGGGAACAGATCGGAGAACAGCGCGGCTTCAGGCCCGAACACGCCGGCATAGAACACACTGATCGGCACAATGATGGCAAGACCGATCATGAACAGATTGCCGTCACTCGCCCCCATGAGCCAGAAGGAAGGGAAGATGGACAGACCGCAGAGCACGCTGGCCACGCCGTACACGAGGCCGCGGCCGTAACGGTCGGCAAGATGCCCGGCAATGAGAATGAAGGGGCACATGACAAGGGCGGAGACCATGACCATGGACAGAGCTTCGGTGCGCGGCACGTTCACATACTGCACGAGATAGGTGATGACGAACACCGCCAGAACGTTGAAGAACACACCGTCGATCCAGCGGGCGCCTATGCCGAGAGCAATGTTGCCGGGATGTTCCCTGCAGACCTTCACGATGGGCAGAGTCTTCTTGGCCTTTTCCTGACTGGCCTTTTCCTGAGCCTTCTGGAAGTCGGGAGTTTCAAGGATGTGCATGCGGACGTAGAGAGCGACGCAAACGAGAATGACGCTCACCAGGAAGGCCAGACGCCATCCCCAGGCAAGGAACTGCTCGTCGGTGAGGCCCCAGGAGAGAAGGGCCACCACGCCGGAAGACAGGCACAGACCGGTAGCCAGTCCCATCTGCGGAATGCTGGCGTAGAAGGCGCGTTCCTTCTTGCTGGCATATTCATAGGTCATGAGCACGGCGCCGCCCCATTCGCCGCCGAGGCCGAGGCCCTGGCAGAGACGGAAAGTCTGCAGAAGTATGGGCGCGGCAATGCCTATCTGAGCATAGGTGGGCACAAGGCCGATACCAATGGTGGCAATGCCCATGATGAGCATGGTGAGCACGAGCATGCTCTTGCGGCCCAGTCTGTCGCCGAAGTGACCGAAGACGAATCCGCCGAAGGGGCGGGCCAGATAGCCTATGGCAAAGGTGCTGTAGGCAAGAAGAGTACCGATGAAGGGATCTTCCGTGGGAAAGTACAGCTTGTTGAAGACTATGCCCGCAACAACGCCGTACAGGAAGAAGTCATACCATTCAATGGTAGCCCCGAGAAGGCTGGCCAGTACCACCTTGCGGATTTCTTTTTTGCTGGGCGCGCTCATAGTAAAGCTCCTGATGAAGGTTGAGGGAAAACTTCCCGTGCCTTGAGAGAATTTCATTAAAATTTTAATTGAATTTTCGGAATATTTTCTATTAAAATTTTAATGAAATTCTCATTCGTCACGTTCGACAGTTCGTACACTACGGCCATTATAGCAATTAATCAAGGGAAGTTATATTTTTTGGCGAAATTAAAAATTTACTATTTTTAATTCGATATATTTCATCTACTATAATTTGTTATTAAAATTTTAACCATCTTCTGTTCCTCCCTTCGTTTGACGAAAATCCCCCTTGCCGTTAGCTTTCTCGTGGAGAATCGACCATGACGACGAAGAAAAAAATCACCCTGGAAGATGTGAGCAGAGAGGCCGGTGTGTCGTTGAGCACCGCCTCCATGATACTCAGCGGACGCCCCGACGTGTCCTTCTCTTCCGATACCGTGCAGAACGTCCGACATACGGCGGAAGTCTTGGGATACCGCGCCCCGGTACGCCGCAGAAGCCGGCCGCTGTCCGCAAGAAAGCTCGTACTCATCGTCAGTCCCAACGTGGGCAACGCCTACTATGCCAACATGGTTCAGGCCATACAGCAATCTGCCGAACAGCACGGGACCTCCACGCTCATCTTCACCACCTACAGAGATGCCGACAAGGAAAAGGAAATCCTCGACATGGCACTGGAAATGGGCGTATCCGGCCTGGTCTTCACCATGATGCCCCAGAGCGTGGACATTGTGGAAAAGGTCAACCGCAGCATTCCCGTGGTGGTCATAGGAGACAGGAACACCAGCCTCAACGTGGACACGGTGGAACTCGACAATTACAGCGCCGGCATGCTTGTGGGCCGTCATATGCTCGGCCTCGGACACAGGCACATTGCCTTCATTTCCACCACGCTCAACAACGCCAACGCCATACGCATGCGCAGACTCGACGGCATTCGTGCCGTCTATTCTCAGGAGCCGGACACCTCCGTACAGCTTTTCACGAGAGAAATCACACCGCTCGAAGAACTGAACGACATAGGCATCGAACACCGCACGGGCTACGAACTCACCATGGAATGCCTGAAACGCAACGACGGCATTTCCGGCATTGTTGCCGTCAACGATTTTGTGGCCTACGGCGTGCTCGACGCACTTGAGGAAAGCGGCCTGAAAGTGCCGGAAGACTACAGCGTATGCGGCTTCGACAACCTTTCCGTCTCCCGGTTCTGGAACGTCGGCCTCACTTCCGTGGAGCATCACATTGAGGAAAAAGGCAGAAACGCCTTCAACATTCTCTACGGACGCATGACCGGCGACAGTGCTCCCAACAACATAACCCGCATGGAATTTTCCCATCACCTGCTGGAAAACCGCTCCACCGCGCCTTTTCATCAGGCCGGGGAAAAAACTGAAAACGCCGTATTCTCAGATGCACACAGCCCCGCACCTGAATCCGCCACGCAAAGGAAGGCCCCATGACCTCTACCACGCAGCGCGTCCATGACCTCTACTGGAACCGCAATTTCAACTGCGCAAGAACCATGCTTGCCTGTCTCGGCGAACGGTTCGACATTTTCATAGAACCGCAGACACTTCAGGCTGCTACGGGAATGCACGGGGCAGGCCGCTTCCGCGCCCAGTGCGGTCTTGTGGAAGGGGCTCTCATGTTCATCGGCATTGCGGCAGCCGCAGCAGGAAAATCGGACAAGGACATAGAAAAACTCTGCTTCCGCTTTGCCGAAGCCTTTACGACACGTTTCGGCTCTCTGCTCTGCCGGGATCTCAGACCCGGAGGCTTCCGGCCTTCCGACCCTCCCCATGCCTGCGAATCCCTCACCGTTGATGCCGTTGATTTCGCCGAAGGCTTTCTGCAGAACGCCCTCTTCTCCTCTGCAGCAAACTGAAACACTCTTCCTTCCCATACCCTCAAGAGATCCGCCATGCCCATCTTCAGACACGCCCTCCTCCCTCTTCTTCTGCTCTGTTTTCTCATCTGCCCTTCCTTCGCTCAGGCTGCCGATTCTCTGAAAATAGGCTCTCTGCCCGCGGCAGACTCCCTCATTCTCCACGCCGCAAAAGAAGACGGCGTCTTTGCCGCCCACGGTCTCAACGTGGAAATCATCCCCTTCCAGAGCGCGCTGGAACTTGGAGCCGCCATGCGCGCGGGTTCTCTGGACGGCCATTTCGGCGACATCATCAACGTGCTCATGCAGAATGAAAACGGTGCACCGCAGGTCATCGTGGCCACGACCTCCCACTCCACACCTCATGCCCGGTTCTTCGGACTGGCCGTCCGGCCGGATTCCCCGGCAAAAACGCTTGACGACCTCAAAGGCAAAACCTGCTCCATAGGGCGCGCCACCATTGTGGACTTCGTGCTGGATTCCCTGCTGGAAACGGAAGGCGCAGCCGACTCTCTGGACAAACGGGACATACGCCAGATTCCCGTACGCCTTCAGATGCTGCTTTCCGGCCGCATCGACTCCGCGCTTCTGCCCGAACCTCTGCTCTCCCTTGTGGAAGGACAGGGTGCCCGCGTCATTCTCGATGACAGAAAGCTTTCCCTGCCGCTGGCCGTCATAGCGCTGAAAAAGCCCGAAAAGAACGACGACGCCTTTGCCGACCGAATCCGGCGCTTCCGTGCCGCACTCGGAGAAGAAGCGGAAAAAATCAACGCAGATCCTGATTCCTATAAAAACATGATGCAGAGACTCGGTCTTCTCTCCGACAAGGCTGCACCGAACTATGCCATGCTCCGCTTCGAGGAACCTCTCACGCCGCTCGGCCTTCCCTCGGAAGAAGACATACGGCACTACGCCGACTGGATGCAGAAAAACAGGCTGCTGAAAAAAGGTGTTCCTCCCCTTGCCGACATCGTCTTTCAGGATGTGAAATGAGCGAAAACAGGCTGCGCGTTGAGGCTCTGAGCAAAAAGTTCGGAAAAAACGATGTTCTTTCAAACGTCTCCTTTTCCCTGCCCGAAGGCTCCTCTCTGGCCATCATAGGTCCCTCGGGCTGCGGAAAGAGTACGCTTCTGGCCATCATTGCCGGACTTGCTTCGGCAAGTTCCGGCAGAACCGAAATGCCCGAACACTGGAAAACGGCCTTCATTCTGCAGGACTACGGCCTTTTTCCATGGAAAACCGTACGGGACAATCTGGCACTGCCTCTTCAGCTGAGGGGCGTCGGCCGCAGTGAGCGCTTTGCGGCCGTTTCCTCCATGCTCAAGGAACTCGGACTGGAAGGCCTTGAACAACGCTTTCCCGTGCAGCTTTCCGGAGGCCAGCGTCAGCGCGTGGCCATAGGCCGAGCCCTCATTTCCCGTCCTGATCTGCTGCTCATGGACGAACCCTTTGCCGCACTCGACGCCATTACCCGTGAACATCTTCAGAACCTCCTTCTCCAGGCATGGCAGCGGCGCCGCATGAGCTTCATGCTGGTAACGCACAACGTGGCGGAAGCGGTATTTCTCGGCCGCCATATCATGGTGATCGGAGGCCGACCAGCCACCCGGAAACTATGGCTGGAAAACCCCTGTTTCGGTAACGCCGCGCTCCGCAACAGCGATGAGAGCTTCGCCCTCATGCGCAGGGTGCATGAAGCACTGGAAGAACCCGCAAGTCCGGCGCCGGAGGAGGAAACGAATTCGTGAAGATTCTCGACATTCTCTTCCGATACGTCGTGGCCTTTCTTGCCCTTCTTCTGTTCTGGCAGATCGGCGCATGGGCGCTCGGCCCCTATCTGCTGCCCGCCCCCATGGAAGTTCTTGAAGCCTGGACGCTGTCCCTTCAGGACACCGTCATGCGCGGGCACATAGTCAGCAGTGCCGTGCGCGTAATCGCCGCCATGGTTCTGGCCCTTGCTGTTGCCTTCCCTCTGGGCATTCTGCTCGGCTACCGCAGGCGCATTGACCGCTATGTTTCGCCCATGGTCTTTCTCACCTATCCCTTGCCGAAGATCGTTCTGCTGCCCGTATTTCTCACGCTGTTCGGACTCGGCGACCTCTCCAAGATTCTCATTATCGCCCTGACCACAGGATATCAGATTCTCGTGGTCACCAGAGACGGCATACGTCAGCTCGACGCGCGCTATCTCGATGCCTTCCGCACGCTCGGAGGCACCCCCTCCCAGCTTGTCCGCCACGTTCTCGTGCCCGCTGCCCTGCCGAGCGCGATGACGGCCCTCAAGGTAAGCAGCGGTACGGCCGTGGCCGTGCTGTTCATGGCGGAATCCTTTGCCACGCAAAGCGGACTCGGCTTTCTCATCATGGACGCCTGGGGACGGGGGGATCAACTCGAAATGTTCTGCGGCATTCTGTCCATGAGTCTGCTCGGCCTTGCCATCTATGAAATCTGCCACATTGCCGAAAGGATCATCTGCCGCTGGAAGCGACTGGAAAACAGGAGATGATGTTCATGATTCGTTTTGAATCCGACTATGAGGAAGGCGCACATCCGCGCATTCTGGACCTGCTCACGAAAACCAACCTTGAACAGTCGCCCGGCTACGGTGAGGATGACTACAGCGAAAAAGCCCGGGAGCTCATCCGCAGGGCCTGCGGCGCTCCCGAAGCCGACGTGCAGTTTCTTGTGGGCGGCACACAGACGAACTTCGTCGTCATCGAAGCGGCTCTTCGTCCGTGGCAGGGCGTGCTCTGCGCCGACAACGGCCACATCAACGTGCATGAAACCGGCGCCGTGGAGGCCACGGGCCACAAGGTTCTGGCCCTGCCCGCCCATGAAGGGAAAATCACCGCCGAACAGATACGAGAAGCGTACGCCGCTCACTATGCCGACGAATCCCACGAGCACATGGTACAGCCCGGCATGGTGTACCTTTCCTCGCCTACGGAGTTCGGTACCCTGTATTCGAAGGCCGAGCTTGAAAGCATCAGCCTCACCTGCCGGGAACTCTCTTTGCCTCTGTTCGTGGACGGCGCCCGCATGGGCTACGGTCTCATGTCCGGGGCAAACGATCTTACCCTTGCCGATTACGCCGCGCTCTGCGATGCCTTCAGCATAGGCGGAACAAAGGTGGGTGCTCTGTTCGGCGAGGCCGTGGTGCTCTCCTCCCCTGCCCTCAGAAAAGACTTTCGCTATCTCATGAAGCAGCGCGGAGCCATGCTGGCCAAGGGCAGGCTCCTCGGACTGCAGTTTCTGGCGCTTTTTCAGGATGATTTGTACCTGCGCATCGCAAAGCAGGCGGATGAGCTTGCCATGCGGCTGCGCCGCGCCTTTCTGGAAAAGGGCTGGCCGCTGCTCCACAACTCCTTCACCAATCAGCAGTTTCCCATAGTGCCCGACGAGGCCCTCCGAAAACTCGAGGAAAACTATTCATTCAGCTTCTGGCAGAAAACGGACGAAACACACAGTGCCGTGCGCTTCTGTACCAGCTGGGCCACGTCGGAAGAAGCCGTCATGAAACTCATCGAAGACATCAGAAGAGCCTGACCCTCCTTCGAAAAAACAAAAGCCGGTTCTCCGTCCTGGAGAGCCGGCTTTGTCATACCCCTGAAAATCACTATTTTTCCAGATCGAGAAGGCGTGCGGCATTGCCGTACATGACGCCTTCCATGACCTCGGGGCGCAGTCCCCAGCGCATGTAGTAGGCCACGGCCTGTCTCATGTCCACGCAGGGATACGCCGAGCCGAAAAGAAACTTTTCGGGAATAAGGTAGTTTGCCGCATCCAGATAGTCCCTGTTGCCGGGAACGTTCATGGTATAGAGATCCGGAGCAAGATACACGCCTTCTCGCTCAAAGGCCACATGGCATATGCCGCCCACATTCGGCCAGCCGCCGTGGGCTATCACCAGCTTCAGCCTGGGAAAATCCAAAGCCACGCGTTCGATGATCATGGGATCGGTATAGCTGAGGTCCGGGGCCACAAAGCCGCCAAACGAAATGTACACGGGAATATTCTCGGCCTGGCACTTTTCGTAAACGGGATAAATGACTCTTTCGTCGGCCCGAAGCGCCGGCCGGCAAAAACCGGGCTCCACAAGAACCGCCCGCGCCACGCCGTTCACCACATAGCGGTCGATTTCGGCAAGTGCATCGGGATCATGGGGATCTATGCCGGCCACACCGACAAAACGCCCCGGCCAGAGAGCATTCAGCTTTTCAAGATCCTCGTTGTCCATGCCCGTGGAACGGCGTATCAGCACAGCTCCGGCACAAATTCCGGCCTCATCCATTTCCTTTATGAACAAATCCATGGACTTCTGCCTGGCCGATTCGCCGATGGTCATGCCGAAGCGGCGGGCAAAGGACTCCGGCTCAAAAAGCTCCCTTCCGGGATTGTTGAACATCCCCTCACAAATAGTGCCGAAAGGCGGACGGATACGCATGTCGAAAATCTTCATCATCACACCATCCTTGAAAACATTCTGCGAAAACGGAAAAAGTCTTCGCCGGACGGCCTGTCCGGTGAAGCTCTTTTTCCCCCATGTTCAAGCTACATTCCGAAACCGTACACCATGCCGATGACGGGAAAACCGAACACGAACAGGAACACAAGTCCGGCCAGCACGGCAAACGAACCTGCCTTGAAGGCATTTCTTACACCTATCCATTCCACGTTGGAAAACATGATGGCTGCGCAGGTGGACGCCGCAGGAGTGGCATAGGCGCAGGCCGCCGCAATGATGACGAGCACCGTGAGCGCCACGGGATTGAGGCCGAGCATCTGACTTACCTGATAACCGATGGGCACGGCAATGAGCACAAGGCTTACGTTGTGCGTGAACTGCGTAGCCACGTTGATGATGAGAGAGAACAGAATGAGAAAGGCGACGACGCTGGTGCCCTCCAGGCTTGAATTCATGACGGAAGCAAGCCATGCGGTAATGCCTGCCGCATCACTGCTCACGGCCGCGGAAACGGGAATGGCCGCCGCCGTAATCCAGAACACATTCCAGTGTATGCCGTTACGCGCACAGACGTCGAAATCCAGAATGGGACGCCCTTCCAGACGCATGACGCAAAGGGCAATGAGCACCACGGCCACGGCCGAAAGAAAATTGAACCTGCCGAGTATGCCGAGCGCTCCGGAATTGCCCAGCATGAGGTTGGGAATGAGCATAAGCGCCATAAACACCACAAGCGCCACCGCAGCCACCTTTTCCCTCGTGTTCAGCCTGAGTTCCCGACGCATGCTTTCCAAATATTCATCGGAAAGATTCATGAGCTTGCTCACATCCGGGCGGAACACGTACTTCATGACAAGGAAGTAGGCAACCACGAACAGCAGACAGAGCGGAATGGTCACGGCCATGAAGGTAAGATAGTCCAGGGTCAGTGCGCCCTTGGAAGATGATTCCAGAGCGCCGATGGCCAGAATGCATACGTTGCACCAGGGCTTGCAGCCGAAGGAAAGCACTGCGGTGATGGCCACGCCGGCACAGAGAAAGGCGGGATATCGTTCGCCCTTCTTGTAGCCTGTTTCCTCAAAAATGCTGTAGAGCAGGTTCCAGACAAGAAAGACCACGGCGTTGCCGTCCACAAGAAAGCTCACCACAAAAGAGCCGATGAGCACCATGAGCGTGAACGTCCAGGGCCGTCCCACCAGACATCTGCGGCTCAAAAACCAGCACGACATCTTCTTGTTGATGCCGCTCTTTTCGCAGAAGGACGTAAACACCAGCACGAGCAGCATGAATATGACCAGATGATTGCTGAATGCACTGGCAAAGGCATCCTGAGGCGTTTTAAAAAAGCCGCACAGGCCCAGGGCAAAAATGCTCATCATGCTGGGCCAGATGAACCCTATGAAGGTCCACCCGTAAAGCAGACCTATGAACACGCCCATGATGGACATTCCGAAGGGAGAAATGCCGTCAAAGGGAACGTAGCGGAAGCCGAAGGTGAGCAGAAAATATATGAGGGTATGAATCCAGTAGCTGTCTCTGGATTTGACTGCTGTTGATTGCACGATCATGTCTCCTTTTCGTTTCCTCCCGGAAGAAACGAAATGAACGATTTAATAATATCTCCGGGCTCTCCGTTCAGAAGATAGCCCGTCACGGCTGTCATGCTTTCCTGTATGTCTATGGTGGTTATTCCCTGAAGATACGTTCTGAACGGTTCAGCTCCATCCAGAAAAATGTCATGCAGAAAGCCGATGCCCACATTGTTGACTATGGAGTGACTCCAAAGATTGAGTGACGTTGTGGCAAGCACGATGTTGGGCCTGCCGTAGGGAGAAAGCAGATAATACAGAGGAGTATTGCACATTTCATCGGCGGCCCCTCCTATGATGGGCTCCCGGATAAGTCTCCGCAAAGATACGGAGCGGCGCCTTGCAAGAGGATGCGTCTGCCCCACGCAGGCATGATAGCCGCCGCTTTCCAGGGGATGAAACGTAAGTCTGCCGTCTGCCAGAAAAGAAGGATCGGGAATGCCGTCCGGCGTGTTGGGCACATTGAGAATGCCGATGTTGCAGGTGTCCTGTTCCACGGGACTCAGCATCCGTTCGCGGATGCCGTCGGCATTGAGCGTTGACGTCACCACCTGCACGCGGGGATAGCGTGCGCAGTAGCGCTCCACGATGCTGAACAGTCTTGCCAGATAGAACGCCGTGTTCACATACACGCGCAACGTGCCCCGAAGGCACCCGTCGCTGGCGGAGCCAAAGCTGCTCGTCAGTTCCCTGTACTTCGGCATGACATCCGCCGCAAAGGCCAGAAGCTGCCTGCCTTCCGCAGTGAGGGCAACCCCGCGCGCCGAGCGCCGAAGCAGCGTCACACCGAGTTCCGCTTCCATGTTCTTTATGGATGCGCTCAGCGCCTGCTGCGTCATGTGCAGGCTTCTGCTGGCACTGGCCAGAGAACTGTGTCGGGCAAGCTCAAGAAACGAAGAAAGCTGTTCCAGTCTCATGTTCCATCCCCTTTCTGCTCCATGCAGACGCTTCCGGGGGAAAAACTACAGTCCGAGAAAACGTCTGGCGTTTTCCTCCATGAGAAAAGGAAGTCTGTCCTCCCTCACTCCGCAGCTGCGGCAGTGTCTTGCCGCATCCGCCATGGAAATGATCGGCGCCGCGGATGCAAATATCATTCTGTCGTAGAGCAGTCCGTTGGCCGCCGCAATGTAGTCGCCACTGCCGGGAGCATTGATCATGTACATATCCGGAGCAATATAAACATTGCCACGATTGAATGCAATTTCGCATACTTCCGTTACAAAGGGCCATCCGCCGTGGCTGAGGGCCATGCGCATTTTCGGAAAAGTTCCGGCAACTTTGTCGATGGCCAGAGGCGTGTAGTATTCAAGCCCCGGCGTGAAAATCCCCCCGTACGTGAATACCACGGGCACGCCTGCTTCCTGACAGCGCTCGTACAGGGGAAACACACGGGCATCGTCCACTTTCCAATGCTCAGGATCAAAGGCCGGTTCCAGAGCAATACCCGCACAGGGACCATTGATCACGTACCGTTCCAGCTCCTCCATGGCCTCATCCATGCCCATGAGCGGGGCAATGCCTGCAAGACCAATGAAACGTCCGGGCCAGCGTTCAAACAGGTCCAGCAAATCTTCGTTGTTTCCTCCGCATCCTTTCCGAATGGGAACAACGGCCTGTGTTACCTGGCAGCTGTCCATTTCCTCTATGAGATCTTCCATGGAAAAGGTGCGGGCACAGGGGGAAATGTGCATGCCGAAACGGGCTGCACGTTGCGACACGTCTTCAATATTATTGTAAAACTCTGCCTTCTTATAACTGGGAACGGGCGGCCTTACCCGAAAGTCTATACTCATCGATTCCTCCGATTCAAGCATGTATAATCTGCTAAGCAATGCATAATTTGTGAAATAAAGTCCAACAAATATTTTTGCAGCTTATGTTTTTACCTACAAATTATTTTTGTATCTTTCACCGTTCCCTGCATCATCAAAAAAACATTTTCTGATGACAAAGACAGAAAGGGGAGACTCCGCAGCTGCGGAGTCTCCCCTCATTGCATCCTGCACACAGGACACTAATCTTTCCAGAAAAGACGCATCACCTCATCGGGAACGGCCCTGCCGAATCTGTTTCCCAGCCAGAAGGCGAAAAGAGAAATCACGCAGGTGGGAACTATGGCGTGAACACCTCCCAGCGGGACCTTGAACACGGAAAGCAGCACAAAGGCTGCCACGCCGGCAGTCATGGAACAAAGAGCTCCGGCAGCGTTGGCCCGCTTCCAGTACATTCCAAGCACGATGGGCCAGAGGAACACAGCTTCCAGCCCGCCGAAGGCAAACAGATTTATCCATACCAGAAGATCCGGCGGATCAAAGGAGGCGATAAACACCAGCACGCCCACGGCAAGCGTGCAGCAAAAACTCATTCGTCCTATTTTTCCCGCCGAAATGGTTGAAGTGTCATTTCTGAGTCTGTAGCGGATATACAAATCCTTGATGATGGACGCCGAAACAAGAAGAAGCATGGTGTCCACGGTGGACATGATGGCCGCCAGAGGTCCGGCAACAAAAACGCCGGCCCAGAACGGCGGCAGAAGCTCAAGAATAAGCGACGGAATGATGAGGTCTCCGGAAGTAAGTCCCGGCATGACGGCACGCCCGAGCACTCCCGAAAGATGCATGAACAGCAGCAGAAATCCTATGATGAGCGTGCCCATGATCATGGCGTCATGCATGGAACGTGAATCTTTGTAGCCGAAACACCGCTGCGTGGTCTGAGGAAGACCGAGAATGCCGAGTCCCACCAGAATCCAGAAGGAAAACAGCATGGGGGCAGGAATGCTGCCGTCCGGGCCGGAAGGAGTAATCAGGCCGGGATCAATGCCTTTCAAAGTTTGTATGCACTGCTCCATACCGCCGCCTGCACGAACGACGGCAAAGAGTATGACCACGGAGGCAATCAGCATGACCACGCCCTGCAACGCGTCGGTGACGGCCACGGCGCGGAATCCGCCCACGGCCGTATAGACGACGACGGTAATGCCGAACAGAGCAAGTCCGACTTCATACGGATAGCCCGTGACAGCCTGAAACACCCGCGCGCCGCCAATGAACTGAGCCACCATGGACGCCGCAAAAAAGACGAGCACGGCCACGGAACACAAAATGACTATGGCGTCGCTGCGATATCTCGCATAAAGAAAATCCGTAATGGTAACGGCGTGAATGCGCCGTCCGAGAATGGCAAAACGCTTGCCGAGCACTCCAAGAGTAAGAAAGGTTGTAGGAACCTGAATCATGGCAAGGAGCACCCAGCCCAGCCCAAGCTTGTAGGCCACGCCCGGTCCGCCCACAAAGCTGCTTGCGCTGGTATAGCTGGCAATGATGGTCATGGCCAGCACAAAGCCGCCCATGGTGCGCCCGCCAATGAAGTATTCTTCAATAAAGCTGTTCCCCGCTCCCTTTCCAGCCTGACGCTGGGCCCACATGGCCAGAAGAAGAGTAAGCAGAAGATAGCCGACAAGAGGAACCAGTGCGACGTTCATGCCTTCTTCTCCTCTTCATCGTTTTTCTTTTTCTCATCCAACGGAATGTCGGCAAAAAAACGCCGCACAACTATCCAGAGAAGAAGGCTCATGACCGGGTATCCCAGCACGCAGCTGTAGAAAAACCACGCCGGAAGGCCGAACACATAGCTGTACTCATCGGGATCGCCGGAACCGAGTCCGAAGGCAAATACCGTCCACCATACGAAAAAAAAGACATAGAGCCCCAGCGTGATCAACGCCTCGCGGTCGGCCTGTCTGAACGCTCCGCGCATATTCCATCCTTTTGCAGCTGATAAGTCCGGGACTCATCAGCCGTCTGCTCCTGTTTTTCCGTCAGCCTTCGCCTCCAGCCTGCGAAAATGGCTCCGGAAATGTTCTGCCATGCGCTGAAAATGGCACCGGGCAGCGCAGCCAGCGGGTTGGCGGCAAAATTGGCCGTTGCCAAAGCCACGGCCAGTCCGCTGTTCTGCATGCCCACTTCTATGGAAACGGCCGTTCTGCCGGAAACATTCAGCCTCAGCAGGGAGGCTGTGCCGAGTCCTATAAGAAGTCCTGCTCCATTATGCAGAAATACCAGAAAAAGCACCAGCAGACCACTCTCGGCCATGTTGTCCGCATTGACGGCAATAATGCCTCCGACAATGAGCACAATGCCGATCACCGACAAAAGCGGACAAAAATCCGCAACGGCGCACACGGCTTTTCTCAGTGCATGACGCAGAAACAGACCGGCCACAACAGGCACAAGTACGATTTTCATGACGGAAATCATCATGGCCGCAAAGGATACTTTCACCCAGCTTCCGGCAAGAGCGTACACGAGAAGCGGCGTCATGACCGGAGCAACAAGTGTGGAAAGCGCCGTCATTCCCACGGAAAGCGCCACATCCCCCCGTGCAAGATAGGTAATGACATTGCTCGCCGTTCCGCCGGGAGCACATCCCACAAGAATGACACCGAGCGCCAGATCGGCAGGAAGAGAAAAAAGCCTGGCCAGAACGAAGGCAAGCAGCGGCATGACAGTAAACTGAGCCGCACAACCCGCCAGAAGAGCAAGGGGACGGGAAAACACCGCCCGAAAGTCCTCCGTTTCTATGGTAAGCCCCATGCCGAACATGATGACGGCAAGAAATGCCGAAGTATGCGGCACTGTCCAGGCAAACAAGAAAGGGAACTTCCACGCAATGACGGAACAGATCAGGATGATGATGCCTATGTGACCAGCCAGAACGGAGCTGAGTCGTCTGAAAAAAAACATGCGTCACCTCATGCCGGGAAGCGGTCAACCCGCTTCCCGGCGATATCCGTCCATTTCGTGCAGAAAAGCTACATATCCGCCAGTCTGCCGTGCCTCTCGTAGTTGGTTACACGAACGACATGATTGCGGGAGTCCACGAATACGACCTTCGGACGGGAGGCATGAGCTTCTTCAGGCATCATGAGAGCATAGGACATGATGACGACTCTGTCTCCCGGCTGAACCAGACGGGCGGCCGCCCCATTCAGGCATACCACGCCGCTGTCACGCTCTCCTGCAATGGCATACGTTTCAAGGCGATGCCCGTTTTCCACATCAACGACCTGAACCCGTTCATATTCCTGAATCCCGGCCGTTTCCATGAGCTGCTCGTCAATGGTGATGCTTCCCACATAATCAAGCTCGGCCTGCGTCACGACAGCTCTATGAATTTTTCCTTTCAGCACCGTAAGAAGCATTCTCTAGCCTTCAAAAATAAAGTTGTCGATAAGTCTGGTTTTCCCCACATACACGGCCATGGCGCACAAAACGGCGCCGTCGGCCTGCGTCACAGGCTGCATGGAAACGGCATCCACCATTTCCACATAGTCTATGCGGGCAAGAGGCTCTTTCTCTATGAGTCCCTTCATGGCGGAAAGCACCACGGAAGCGCTTCTCTCTCCCTTTTCCATCATGCTTCTTCCAAGTTCCACGGCCCGGCTCAGCACAACCGCCGCCTTGCGCTCTTCGGCATTCAGATAGGTATTGCGGGAACTTTTAGCCAGACCGTCTTTCTCTCGGACAATGGGACAGCCGACAATCGTAATGTCGAAGTTCAAATCTCTCACCATGCGACGTATGACGGCAAGCTGCTGGGCGTCTTTCTGTCCGAAATACGCCCTATCCGGAGTCACGATGTGAAAAAGCTTGCTCACCACTGTGCACACTCCGCGAAAATGCGTGGGCCGGGTCTTTCCGCAAAGCCCCTCAGTCAGTCCTCTCATATCGACATACGTGCAGAAATCGGGCGCATACATGTCTTCCGGACGGGGAAGAAACACAAGATGAGCTCCAGCGGACTCGCACAAACGGGCGTCGGCTTCAATATCACGGGGATAGCTCTCCAGATCTTCACTCGGCCCGAACTGAATGGGATTGACAAAATCGCTGACCACCACACGGTCATTTTCAGCAACCGCGCGGACAATGAGGCTCTTGTGCCCCTCATGAAGATATCCCATTGTGGGCACAAGGCCGACGCTCAATCCAAGGCGACGCCATTCTTTTACCTGTGCCCGAACCTCGGCGACGGAAGAAACAACGTTCATAGATTCCTCACTAAAAATTTCCGACTTACTTGTCGATCAATCTTCCTGAAAAACAATCATAGCGAATGGAAAATTCGATAAAAGATTCAGGAACAAACGACATTATTCAAAAAACACAGGCTGCGCAACAAGCCCCGTGCGCAAGAGAAGTTCCCGCCTTCTCGGCAGTCTCCCCGTTTCTCATCAGAAAAAACAGTCGAAGCATTTTCACTGGGAAAAAGTTGCTCAACAATAAAAGCAGCTCTCCCCTGCCGGCAAACGCTGAAAGCATACCCGGAAAAAATCTTCGAAGCAGAAAGCCGAAGCGGGAGAGAAACGCAGGACGACTTTCTCCCAAAAACGAAGAGAAAGATTAAACGCAAAAGGGCCGCTCGAAGGAGCGGCCCTTAAATGACGAAAGGCTCCTGAACAGGAGCCTTTCCAAAGATAACCTTGGCATCGGCCTACTTTCCCACGTAAAAATGCGCAGTATCATGGGCGATGAAGCGCTTAACTTCCGAGTTCGGAATGGGATCGGGTGTACCCGCTTCTCTATG